>NZ_JBEYWW010000006.1:0-308006 GCF_040644635.1 Microbispora sp. NPDC046933
GACCGACGTTGGCGCGTCGGTCATGCATGAGACCTACATGATCATCGGGAAGGTACACCCCTTCCCTGAAGATCCACAGGTTCTAAGCATTGCTCGGGTGCGACGTGCGCGGTGTAGAGGGCCGCGTACTCGACGCGCCGCTCCGGGCCGAGGACGAAGCGTGCATGTCCGGCGAACACGAGGCTGGTGACATCCAGGCCGGTCTCTTCCCGCAGCTCTCGCATGGCCGCTTGGCGTGGTGTCTCGCCTGGGTCGACCATGCCGCCGGGCAGTTCCCAGCACTGGCGTAGGTGGTTGAAGGCCAGCAGCAGCCGCTCGTCGTTCCACACTGCCACCAGCGCCAGTGGCGTGGGCCCGTCCTCGAAGTGCGTCTCCTCCGCGACCGCGTGGAAAGTGGTCAGAAGGTTTCCGGCTTCATCGGCGGCGAGAACATCGCCCATCTCTCGTCCTCCATGCACTCAGCGCCAGCCACCACGTATGGGTGAGACTAACGACGGGATGCCTCATGATCGGTGAGACTGCCTCAAGTCCGGTGAGACGGGACACCAGTGACGAGCGTGGAGGTCCACAAGTCCTAGGTGGACGTCTTCACCTTCCGCGACCTTCGTCCAGAAGTCGCCACTTTCCTGGAAAACCCCGACCGGACAGTACTTTTGGTGAGCCACAGGCTCTCTTTCGCATCACATGCGCTGCACGTCGTCGTCCTTGGTGAGCACGGACAGGTAGTTGAGGAGGGAACCCCGGAGGACGTGTCGGTAAGGGGAGGGACCTTCGCCTCTCTGCTGGCGGCCGCCCGGATGGAGATCGGTGGAAGCCGAGTGCAGGCCCGCGCGGTGGCGGCGCGTAGCGCCGCCCTTGATCTCTCAGAGCTGCTAAGGGGCTCCCTCATCGGGGGACCGGAGCGCGCCGTCCGGCCCGGACCGGCCGCGGCGGCGGCGCAGCAGCGGGTGCGACCCCATCGCGACCTCCAACTCCCCGGGCAGGTCATCCCGGTAACGGCCCAGCGTCGACAGATCGCTGTGCCCCAGCACCCGCCGTACCGCGTCCATGTCCGTGCCGTCCGCCAGCAGGTGCGTCGCGGTCGTGTGCCGTAACCCGTGCGGCGTCACCGTCCGGCGCCGGTCAGGATCCACCCGCCGCTGCACCCGGTCGATGACCGCCTGCACATCGCCCCGCGCCAGCCGCCTGCCCCGCCACGACAGCAACAGCGCCTTCTCGCCGTCCCCGCCCGGCCGCACCGCCAGGTACGCGTCGAGCGCCGCCGCCACGGCATCGGGCAGCGGAACGTCCCGGGTCCGCCCGCCCTTGCCGAAGATCCGCCAGTAACGCACCCCGTCGTTGGTGTAGAAGTCCTCCACGTTGGCCCGCACCAGCTCCGACACCCGCGGGCCCAGCGTGGTCAGCAGCAGCACCACCAGCGCGTCACGCACCTCCGTCCGCTGGTCGGCCCGACGGCGGCGCCCCCTGCCGGAACCCGCCGCCTCCACCGGCGGCGCGGCGGGGGAGCCGGCCGCCTCGATCAGGCCCTCGGCCTGCTCCCGCGTCAGCGCCCGGCGCTCCGGCCGCAGCCCGCCCCGCTCCCGCGCACGCACCGACGAGGCCGCCATCGGATCCAGATGCACCCATCCCGCCGACGTCGCGTGCCGGAACAACGCCGACACCGACCGGCGGAACCTCGCCTGCGACGCCGCGCTCTGCCCGGTGTCCTTCCCCGTGTCCTTCCCCCGGACGTCGCCCTTCTTACGCTCGTCGGGCTTGCGGGCGAACGCCAGCAGCACCGCGTCCACGTCCTCGCCGGTCAGGTCGTCCAGCACCCGGTCAGGCCCGGCCAGCCGCACGAACGTCGCCACGTCCCGCGCGTACACCTCGGCCGTGGCGCGTGACAGCGCACCGGTCACCGTCTTGGCCCGGACCAGCTCCACATAGCGGTCCCCGGCCTCCTGCACGGTCAGCCTGTTCACCTGTACGGGCAGCATGATCGACACCGTACCGAGCCGCACCGACAGCAAACGCCATGACGGCGGTCTCCTACGCCTCGCCGCCCCCCGGGCCCGCGGCGTCGATCGCGTCGACGAACCGCTCGGCCTCAGACTGGCCCATCCCCGTCTCCCCGCGCACCAGGAACACCGCCTGCTCGCCGCGTCCGGCCGCCTTCAGCTCCCGCACCCGCGACGCCAGATCGTGCCGCGCGTGCCCCGGCGCGACCGGCAGCGGCCGCCCGGAGGCCAGCGCCTCGGCCAGGTCCTTGGCCTCCTTCAGCCCCAGCCCGGTCTGCTCGCGGATCAGCTTGATCGCCTCGATCTGCTTGTTCTCGGCGTACAGCTCCCGCACCCGGTGCTGCAGGTCGGCCGAGACCGGCGGCAGCAGCCCGGGGCTGCGCCACGCCAGCGGCCCTGCGGGGCGGGCGCCGGCCCGCACGGCCGCGAGCGCCACACCGACAAACGCGATCACGATGACGGCGAGGACCAACACCTCAGCCGTGCCCAAGCCGAACATGCGGTGATCGTAAACCCCGAACCCCGGAACAGTCAGCCCTTCCAGGTCAGCCCACCCGGCGGGCGATCGTGACACCGTCGCGCACCGGCAGCATCACCGACTCCACCCGGCTGTCCCGCGCGATCGTCTCGTTCAGGCGCCGTACGGCCACCTGCGCGTCCCCCTGGAAGGCCGGGTCGAACACGCGCCCGCCCAGGAACACGTTGTCGAGCACGACCAGGCCGCCCGGGCTCAACCGCGTGACCACCTCCTCGTAGTAGTCCGGATAGCTCTCCTTGTCGGCGTCGATGAAGGCGAAACCGACGACCGGCTCGGCCGGAAGCCCGCGCAGCGTCTCCAGCGCCGGCCCGATCCGCAGGTCGATGCGGTCGGCCACACCCGCGCGCTCCCAGTAGTTCCTGGCGATCGACGTCCACTCCGTGCTCACGTCGCACGCCAGCAACCGCCCGTCCGGTGGCAGCCCCCGGGCGATGCAGATGGAGGAGTAGCCGGTGAACACCCCCACCTCCAGCGCCAGGCGGGCGCCCGACATCCGCGCCAGCATCGTCAGCAGGGCGCCCTCGTCGTGCGAGACCTGCATCCCGGCCGCGCCGCCCGTCTCCTCCCGCGTCCTGACCACCAGGTCCCGCAGCACCTCGTCCACCGGCGAGCAGTGCGTGAGCAGATAGTCGTCCACGACGGGGGACAGGGCCCACGCCGCGTCGCCCCCGACCGGCGGCGACCAGTCGACCACCAGTTCCTCCCGCGTGGCGAACCGCAGCAGGTGGCGGGTGACGACGTCCCGCACCCCGATCAGCGACTCCTCGCCCGCGGCGGTCGCGATCATCTCGAACCCGCCGGTGCACGGCCGCAGCACGCAGCGCCCGGACCCCAGGTCGATCACCGCCCGGCCGTCGCCGCCGAGCACGGCCTCCGCCTTGTGGCCCATGTGCGACACCAGCTGCCTGATGTAGCGGTCGGGCCTGTCCGTGGCGACGTACGCCGTCGAATGAGGCATCGGCTTCCTCCAGATGGATCAGACACGCGTGAACGACGAGACGACGACGGGGGAGCGCCCCGCCACACTCCCGCACGACCCCGACACACGGGAGCTACGTACCCTCGCTCTACCCCTCCGACGAAAGCGCCGCCGAGAACAGCACCCGATGACGCGCGATATGCGCACTGTCGGTGAGATACAGCAGATCGTGACCCTCCGCGACATGAGCGGCGAACGCCTCGTGACCCGCCCCGGCCTCCGCACGCATGTGGGCGACCAGATGCTCCAGCCGGGCCCGCGCGGTCTCCGTCAGCGCCTCCCGGTCCTCCACGCCCAGCCCGTAGGCGTCGGCGAACAGCCGCAGCCGCCGCGCCTGCTCCTCCACCCCGGGAGCGCTCTCGTCACGAGCGGGATCATGCAACGGCACGAACCGGTAGGCGGCATAGGCCACGTCCCACACCCGCGGCCCCGGATGCGCGGTGTCGAAGTCGATGAACGCCACCGGCCGCCCCTCACGGAAGACGCAGTTGTACGGCGCCACGTCACCGTGGCAGACGACCTCGGCCGGAGCGCGCGGCGGAAAGTACCACTCGGCGCCCTCCGGCGGCGCGAAGCCCACCGTCGCGTCGTGGTAGTCCCGCAGCAGCGCGCCGACACCGGCCAGCGCCTCATCCGCCATCGCGTACGGCGGCAGGGGATAGTCCGGCACCTCACCCGGGAGGAAATCCAGCACCTCCCGGCCCTCGCCGTCGCGCCCGTGGGCTCTCGGCGCGCCGCCGAACCCGGCCGCCGCCAGATGGCCCAGCAGAGCGTGCACCGCCGGCGTCCACCGGCGGGCGGGCCGGCGCACCGTGCCCCCGACCCGGACGACCCGGTTGATCCCACCCCCGGCCGGTTCCTCTTCGTCCATTCCGGTCCCGTCTGTTCCAGCGGAGCGTGCCCCGGCCGGACCGGCGAGCGCCGCGCGCGGCCCACCGGAGTCACGCCCCCCGGGATGGTGCCGGTCGTACTCCGCCATGCCGTGATCGTACGAGACCCGGCGGGCGGAAATCCCTTTGCGCCGACGGGGGACCGGCGGCGACACTCCCGACGTGGACGATCATCTGCCTCCGGACGGACGCGCCGGAATCCGCGCCGCACTAGTGAAGCGACTGATCGCCGCCCAGTTCCCGCAGTGGAGCGACCTGCCCGTGACACCGGTCGAGGCCGACGGCTGGGACAACCGCACCTACCGTCTCGGCGAGGAGATGACGGTCCGCCTCCCGACCGCGGCCGGCTACGCACCGGCGGTGGACAAGGAGCACCGATGGCTGCCGATCCTCGCGCCGTCGCTGCCGGTCGCCGTCCCCGAACCGCTGGCCAAGGGCGCGCCGGGGGAGGGATATCCGTTCCCCTGGTCGATCCGAAGGTGGCTGGAGGGCGAGACCGCCGCCACCGGCCGCATCGACGACCTGCCCGCGTTCGCCGTCTCGGTGGCCGAGTTCCTCCTCGCCCTGCAGCGCGCCGACGCGACGGACGGACCGCGCGCCGGTGCGCACAGCTCCTACCGCGGCGTCTCCCCGGCCCACTACGACGACGAGACCCGCCGCGCCCTGGCCGCGCTGGACGGCCGTGCGGACACCGCGCGGGCGACGGCCGTGTGGGACGCCGCGCTGAAGGCGACCTGGCAGGGGAGGCCGGTGTGGTTCCACGGCGACCTCGCGAGCGGAAACCTGCTGGTCAGGGAGGGGAGACTGACCGCCGTCATCGACTTCGGGACCTCGGGTGTGGGCGACCCCGCGTGCGACCTCGTGATCGCGTGGACGATGTTCACGGGGGAGAGCAGGCACGCCTTCCGCGCGGCCGTACGCCAGGACGCCGCCACCTGGGCCCGGGCCAGGGGATGGGCGCTGTGGAAGGCGCTGATCGTCCTGACCCAGGTGATCGACAGGGACGAGGCACAGGCCGCCGTCCAGCTCCACGTGATCGACCAGATCCTGGCCGACCACGACACCTGACCCGTGCGACACCCCGTGCCCCCACCGGAACGTCACGGGGGGAGGATGAGGTATGACCCCGGCACAATCCACGGCCATGACGAGCAGGGAGGTCGCCGTCCTCGTCGGCCTGCAGGCGTCGGGCAAGACCACCTTCTACCGGCAGCACCTGGCGGCCACGCACGACCACGTCAGCAAGGACAACTGGCCGAACGCCCGGCACCGGCAGCGACGCCAGCTCCGGGTCATCGCCGAGACGCTGCTGGAGGGGCGGAACGTGGCCGTGGACAACACCAATCCCTCCCCAGAGGAGTGGGGCCCGCTCGTCGTCGCGGCGAAGGAACACCACGCCCGGGTGGTGGCCTACTGGTTCCCTCCCGACCTCACCGCGTCCCTGGACCGCAACGCGCGGCGACCCGGCCGTGCCCGGGTGCCCGAGGTCGGCGTCCACGCCACGGTGAAACGCCTCCGCCGCCCACGCCCGTCGGACGGGTTCGACGCGGTCCACACGGTGACCTTCGACGGCCAGGGCGGCTTCACCGTACGAGACGAGGACGACCCCGGCGGGCAATGACTGTGAACAACCTCCGGCAAAGACTGCGGAGGGAGCGACAGGCGGCCGCGTTCTGAGGGCATCCACCGGTAGGGGAGGACGGACATCGTGGGCGAAGCCCGCCAGGTGCGCGACAGGTACAACGCCGCGTTCAATGCGCATGACATGGACGCGCTGCTCGGCACGGTCAGCCCGGACGGGGCGTTCCTCACCCCCGAAGGCATGGCCGAGGGCCGTGAGCAACTGCGCTCCTACCTGGAGGAGTTCTGGGCGGCCTTCCCGGACCTGCACACGGTGGTCCTGGAGTCGTTCGACGTCGGCGACATGACGGTAGACGAACTGGTGCTGATCGGAACCCACAAAGGGCCCTACATGGCCCCCGGCGGCAGGGTGGTTCCACCGACGGACCGCCCGCTGTATCTCCGCTGCTGCTATGTCTGCACGATCGAGAACGGGCTGATCGTCAGCCTGCGCCTCTACTTCGACCAGCTGGAGCTGCTGTCCCAGCTCGGCGTGCCGCTCGTGTGAAGACTCGCACAAACGCCCGGTCACTGCCCGGTTGGCGGGGGGCACCGACCTCCCGCCAACCGGGCAGATCACGAGGTAGGGGAGTAGGGCGGGGCCACGCCCCAGCCCCACCGGGGAACGGGGGCCTGCTGCGGAGGGCGGGCACCGGGCTGGGAGTTGGCGAAGGCGAGGCGGGTGCCCCACTCGATGTAACTCGCGAAGGCCGCGCGGAACTCGGGGTCCGTCGGCAGGCCGACCACGTCGGCGGCGTCCATGAGGAGGTTGACCCAGCGGCGGCGCTGAGGTTCGGTGATGCCCTTCCCAAGGTGCTGGACGAGCATGTGGTGGTAGCCGCCCCGCTCGTCGGTGTAGCGCGACGGGCCGCCGAAGACCTCCGCCAGCCACATCGCGACGTACCTGGGGTGTCCCGGGTCCATATGGGCGAAGAGGGGGCCGATCAGGTCGTCCTTGAGAACCTGTTCGTAGAACGTCTCGGTGAGCCGCTCGAACGCCTCGATGCCGCCCGCCCAGTCGTACAGGCTCGGAACCGAGGAGCCGGTGCCGCGCACCGCGGTGCGCTCGTAGTGCCGCATCTCCTCGATCTGCCGGACGTACGGTTTGATCACGGAGTAACACTTCTTCGAAAACCCTGCGAAGACATCGAACGGGGCAGCCTCTTCTTGTCCCCGGTAGGTCATGAGCGTCCGGCAGGCGGGGTGGCGGCGGTGTAGGGCGGGAGCGGGAGGCGGTCGCCCAGCAGGAAGGCTCGCACCAGGGCGAGATAGACGGCCGGCTGGTCCACGGCGATGCCGTGACCGGCGTGGGGGACGTAGACCAGGGTCGAGTTGGGCAGGGTGCGCCGGTAGTCGTAGGTGACCTGCCAGTCCTTGTAATCGCACTCGCCGCGCATCACCAGCGTCGGAACGGTCACGGCGCGCAGGCGTGGACGCGGGTCGGGGAGGGTTTTCGCGTCGGCGATCGTCATCTGGTTGACGTAGAAGCCGGGGCGGTTGGCCGGGAGCGACGCCGGTGGACGGCCGGGGCACTGCGCGGCGGACAGCGAGGCGCCCAGGATCCGGCGGAAGCGCTCGTCGGCCTCCTGGTCCCCGAGCAGAGCGTGGGCGGCGGACGGGTTCACCTCGGCCAGCAGCTGGGCCGTCAGCATACGGGGGCTGGAGGCGAGGCTTTCGGCCTGCGCGCGCTGACGTGGGGAGAGCCGGTCCCACAGTTCACCACTGTCGCGTCCGCTGAACGCCCCATACCACAGGACGCCCGGTGAGCTCAGCACGGCCTTGGCCACGCGGTCGGGGTGCGCGGCCAGGTAGTGTCCGGCCAGCTCGCCGCCCCACGACTGCCCGATCAGGATGATCTTGTCGGCGCCCACCCGGCGGCGGATGGCCTCCAGGTCGGCGACCTGCCGTTCGACCGTGTATCCGCGGATGTCGGAGAGCCGCGTCGAGCGTCCCGAGCCGAGCTGGTCGTAGGCGTACACCTCGAAGCCGTCGGCCGCCAGCGCGCGCCCGGCAGGGGAGATTCCGTCGTTGGCGGTCCCGGGGCCGCCGTGCAGGAACACCACAGGCGCCGGACGGGGCCTGCCGACGGCGGGGACGTGGCTGTAGGCGATGCGGGAGCCGGTCGGCAGGTCCCAGTACCGGACGTCGGAACCGGCAGGCGGGTCCGCGGGACGCGGCATCGGCCGGAACAGGAGGATCCCGGCCCCCGCGCCGAACACGACGGTGGCGACGGCGGCGGCCAGGACGGCGGGCCGCCGGCCGCCGGACGACGACGTCCGCCGCGTACGCCGCGTACGCAGGGGGCCGAACAGCGCGAGGCCCGCCCAGCACAAAAGGAAGAAGGTCGCGAAGAACGCCGCAAGAGCCGCCGCGACCAGCACCGGGACGAGCGCGGTCGCGAAAGCCGCGCCGAAGAAGGCGGCCAGGGCCGCGACGACCGCCGCGACCAGCGCCACCACGATCACGAGCACACCGCCGGCGCGCCGGAGGAAGATCATTGCCATGCCGTCCAGGCTAGGTACGCCATTCGCGCCGTTCCTCCTGCGGGAAGACGAACCGCGCGGGACCCACGCCCCACCGGACGGCGGGGGCCCTTCCCCGCTGAGCGGCGGGGGCGACCGAGGGCCCGTCAGCGCATACCTGGACGGACCAGCCCCGTCTCGTAGGCGGCGATCGCGGCCTGGACGCGATCACGCACGTTCAGTTTGCGCAGGATCACCGCCACATGGTCCTTGACGGTGGCCGGGCTCAGGGACAGCTCCCGGGCGATCTCGGCGTTGCTGCGTCCGCGCGCGATCTGGACCAGGACCTCGCTCTCCCGCCGGGTCAGCGCCGCCAGCGGCGCGGAGTCGGGCGAGCCGCCGGACGCGGCGTAGTGGTCGATGAGCCGCCGGGTGACGGCCGGGTCGAGAAGGGCGTCCCCGGCGGCGACGACCCGGACGGCATCGACGACGCGTTGCGGCTCGGCGGTCTTGAGCAGGAAGCCGGACGCTCCGGCGCGCAGCGCGCCGAACACGTACTCGTCCAGGCCGAAGCTGGTGAGCAGCAGGACCCGCACCTCGGGCGCCGCGGCCGTCACACGCGCGGTCGCCGCGACGCCGTCCAGGCCGGGCATGCGGATGTCGAGCACCGCGACGTCCGGGCGCAGGTCGAGGGCCTGCCGCACGGCCGTCTCGCCGTCGCCGCACTGGTCGACCACCCGCAGCCCGGGCTCGGCGGCGAGAACGGCGGCGATGCCCGCGCGGACGATCGGCTGATCGTCGGCGACCGTCACGCGGATCACCTCGGGTCGGTCTGTGGGAGCCACACCCGCACCGTACCGCCGGCGGCGACGCTCAGCGTGCCACCCGCCGCGTCGATCCGGTCCCGCAGTGAGCGCGGCACGCCGGGGGAGCCGGGGCGGCGCGGGCCGATCGTCAGATCCAGTCCGTCCGGGCCGTGGTGGAGGGCGATCGGCGTCTCGTCCTCGATGAGCGCCTCGACGGTGCGGTAGGCGGTCACCTCGGCGGACGCGGGCAGGGGGCGGACGGGGCCGGTCACGCGCAGGGCGGCGCGGTGGCGCGCGGCGAGCGTGCGGAGCCCGGCCAGGGTGGGTGGCGGGTCGTCGTCGGCGGGTGCGGCGCGCAGCTCGGTGACCAGGTCCTGCATGACGAGCATCGCCGCCCGCGACCGCATCAGGACGTCCTGGAGGTCCTCGCGTCCGGCGGCCGAGACCGCGGCATGGACGTGGGCGCGTGCGGTGCCGCGCAGGCTCCGGACCAGCCGCGTCCGCTCCTCGTGCGCGGCCGTGGCCGCGTGGTGGCCGACGGCCCGGTGCAGCGCGGTCCAGGCGTTGGTTCCGGCGCGCCGCCGCCGTCCCGCACGCAAGCCGAAGGCCCAGCAGACCAGGACGGGCACGAGCGCCGCCGCGGTGAAGACCGCCCAGGCGATCGAGCGGTGCGCCACGCCGTCGCCGGCCAGCGCCGCCCCGGCCACGGCGGCCACCACGAGCGGCACCGGCCAGCTTCCGGCCACGGGACGCCGCGCTCTCGACGCTGCCGCGTGGACCAGCACCAGATCCGCCCACCAGCACCACAGCAGTACGTCGGTTCCGTGGGGCGGCGTCCAGCCGCGGTGCTCGCACAGCAGCCACCCCAGCACGACGGCGCAGGCCGCCACCGCCGCCGCACGCGGGGCGCTGCGCCGCCATGCCAGCGGCGCGGCGTGGGCGGCAAGCACCCCGGCCAGCAGCGCGTCGGCCGCGGAGGATCCACTGAACGCGTCCGGCCCTCCGACGGGGATCAGGCATGCTCCCAGGGGCAGCGCGAACGCCAGGACCACGAGCGCGGCGTCGGCGGAGGCCCGCCCCCACAGCCGCGGCCAGACGCTGGGCGCGATCGTGCCCGGCCGCCGTCCGGCGGCCGGCACCCGCACCGACGGCTCCCCGGCAGCGCCTGGAAGCGACATCCGGACGAGCCACCCACCCTCGTGCGGGCCCGCGTCCAGCCGTCCCCCCGCCTCGGCCACGGCACGCCGCAGAGTGTCCAGCCCGGTACCGGTGCCGAGGCCGTCGCCGGCCGCCGTCCCGCCGCTGTCCCTCACCTCGACGAGGAGGACGTCGCCGTCGGCGTCGACTCGTGCCCGCACAGTGGCGCCGACGGCGTACCGGGCGGCGTTGGTCAACCCTTCCCTGAGTACGCGATAGGCGAGCGCCGCACCTTCCCGGGTGACGACCCGGACGCCGCGCCGGTAGTCGGCCCGCGCGAACGCGGCGGCGAGGGCGTCCAGCTCATGCACGCTGCGTGCGGGGTCGAGCGACGCACCGAGAGCGTCGAGTTCCGCCAGCGCGGCGCGTCCGGCCTCCGCCGCGTGGCGCAGCGCCGCCGCCCGCAGCTCCGGGTCGTCCAGACGGAGCGCGGCACCGGCCGTCACCACGACCCCGGTGAGACGGTGCCCGACCACATCGTGCAACTCGGCGGCGAACCGCGCCCGCTCGGCCCGCGCCGCGTCGCGCGGGACCGCCGCCGCGTGCCGCAGGAACTCCCGGCGGCCCCGCCGGGCGGCCGCGCGGCGGCGGCGTGCACGGCCCGCCATCCGGATCCCCGCGCCCACCCCCAGCGCGAGGACGCCGCCCGCCGCCGTCACACGCGCCGGCGCGCCACCCCAGGCGACCAGCAGCACCGCGACGGCCGTGACCACGCCCATCGCGGACAGCGAGACGCCCGATGTCTGTGCGCGCGCCACAGCGAACAGCAGCGCCGAGACCGCAACGACCAGGGCCGGTATGGCCAGACCGCCCATGACGCCGAGATGCGCTACGGCACTGATCACCATCGTTCTCCAGCTGCGGCCCTCGGCATGCAGGGTGAACATCCTTCCCAGGGGTCGGGGCCGGCGAGGGCCGCCGCGGCGATCTCGTCAAGGGCTGCCGGCCGCTGGGGGAGGGCTGCCATGCCGCCCATCATACGAAGGTGAGGGGCCCCTCAAATTCGTGACCCGGAGGCGATGGACGTGCTGCATCCGGCGATTGACGCGGTCGGCGCAGTGCTGCCCGGCATGGTCGAGAGGGGACGGCGGGCTGCTGTTCGCCGGCGGGCTGAGTGCCGTCATGCCGGCGCCGGCCACGGCATGGCCTGCCTCGCAGTCGACCGCTACACCGGACAGAATGTTGCTTCTGTCCGGTATAGGACTACCTATGACTCTTTGTCATGTAAGGGGGGCCTTTGTCGTACCAGAGGAGGGGCGAGAGCGTTCTCGTTCGGCGATGTGGGCGCCCAGAAGGAAAATCCTGTAAGCCGGGTGTCGAGAATGCGGCACCGGCTCCGTCTCAGGTGCACCAGGGGCCACGACGGGCCGAGACAAAGGAGGATCACCATGACGATTCAGCGGATGGACAACGTCGGCATTGTCGTCGACGATCTTGAGGCCGCCATTGCGTTCTTCGTAGAACTCGGCATGGAGCTGGAGGGTAAGGCGCTGATCGAGGGGCCTTGGGCGGCACGCCTCGTCGGGCTCGACGACCAACGAGTCGACATCGCGATGATGCGGACCCCGGACGGCCACGGGCGGATCGAGCTGGCGAAGTACCACGCGCCGACGGCGATCAGCGGCGTGCCGGAGGACGCCCCGGCGAACACGCTGGGCATTCGCCGCATCATGTTCGCCGTCGACGACATCGACGACGTCATCGCCCGCCTGCGCACCCACGGCGCCGAACTCGTCGGCGAGGTGGTGCAGTACAAGGACGCCTACCGGCTCTGCTACATCCGCGGCCCCGAGGGCATCGTCGTCGCACTGGCCGAGCAGACCGACTGACGGCCTCGTCACGGCAACAGCGCAGAGATGGTGTCAGGTGCACCTCGAAGGGCGTTCCGAAACTCCGGGCCATCCGCCCTTCGGGCCCCTTCAGGAGTTGCTCGATAATGAACATTATGTCAAGTTGGCTCCTTGGCCCCGCTCCTCCCTACGATCACCGACCTGCTGGACGACGAGCGCCGGGGTGACATGGCCCCTCGCCCTGACGGCCTGTGCGTCGTCTGCCTGCCGCTCGACGACTTGGGCGACGTCGCGTTCTGGGAGAACCTGCGCGACAGCGGGCTCCACGGGACTCCGCTGTATTACCGGCAGTTCCCGGAGCGCAAGCCGGAGCGGTGCGCGGCGGTCGTCTCCGCCGTCGTCCGGGCGCGGCCGGGCGGGGTGCTGGTGCACTGCGGGATCGGGCGGGACAGGACCGGGCTGGTCGTGCTACTCCTGCTCGCCCTGGCCGGTGTGGGCGCCGGAGGACATCGCGGCCGACTACGACCGCGGCTACTCCCCCTGTTCACCCTGCTGCGGATCGACGACCAACTGCGGGCGATACAGGACATCCTGCCCTGCGAGCAGGCCACCTCCAGGGCCGCCGTGCTGGTGACCCTGAAGGGAGATTCGGCGCACCTACGCCGTGGAGGGGTGCGTGAGGAGGATCTGGCGGCGGTGCGGCACCGTCTGTGCACGCGGCCGATGCCGTCGGTCACGTAGCGTGACCACTCCCCTCTCCCCCGTTGTTCAGCCGGTCGGGCCAGCATGCCATGGCGTCCCGGTTTCTGCTGAGGCACCGTCAGGCGCTGAGGGTGCGGCGCACCCAGGCGTCGCGGGCCACGGTCCGCACAAATTCGGCGTAGGCGTCCTTCACCGGGGCCGGATCGGGCTGTTCCGGGGCGAGGCGGTAGTCATGGACGTACTTGTTGGCGCCGCTGACCTGCTCGCCGAACTCGAACTCCACGCCGGCCGCCCCGGCCGCTTCGCGTGCGCCGCCCGGCAGGGGCTCGCCTCCGACCCCTACGCCGAGCATCTGTGGCGGGCGCCGATGCGGGCCGAGTACACGGGCCTCGACCCCGTCAAAGGCCTGCTCAGCGCTGGCTCGAACGTCTCCGCAAGGGATGAGACTGCGGTGCACAATCTTGATGCCCCTCGCCTGCTGCACAGTGCCCGCTGGGACGCCGAGGCCGTCCGCGACGACGTCTGCGGCTATGTGAGCGAACGCCTCGGCGCGGGTGGTGCCCTGATCGTCGACGAGCCCGGCTTCCTCAAGAAGGGCCTTGGATCGGCCGGGGTGCAACGCCAGTACACCGGTATGGCCGGCCGGATCGAAAGCAGCCAGGTCGGCGTGTTCTTGGCCTATGCCACCCCGCGCGGCGGGCCTTGATCGATCACCGTCTCTACCTGCCCGAGCACTCCTGGCTGGCCGACCAGTCCCGCTGCCGTTCCGCCGGTGTACCGAACGAGACCGCCTTCGCCACCAAACCCGCACTGGCCGCGCAGATGAGCCGCATCCCAGCCCGACGGCGACGACGAGCATCTCGCCCTGACGATGCCCGAGATCCGCCGCTTGCTGGCCGCCCTCACCCGACACGGCCGGACCGAGGAGATCCTGCACTGGTCACACTGGCGACGCCGCCATCAAGCCACCGCCCGCCGATGCCACTACCAGCGCAGATCCCAACCATGATCTCAAAGTGTCACTGGAGTACTAGCGGGCCACGGTAACAGAGCGGCTCGGCCTGTCGGCGAGCTTGATCCCCGCTTTCTCCGCATAGGTGCGGCCGCACCGTCGGTCCGCAGTTCCGCGGGAGGAGCCGAGCGTCGTGCCTGCGCCGAGCTGCAGGGCGTGGGCACTACGCCCGGCTCGTAGAGGCCAGATGGTGACCCCCGCGCTCTAACGCATCTTCCTGCTGACCGCCTTCGCGTCCCTGGAAACCGGCGTCATCCACATTCTCCGAACGCTGGACAATGAACAGGGCAGTTGTTGGGCCGGTCAGAGGCCGATGTTCAGGTTGTGCGCCGGTCGGGCCAGCAGCTCCACCAGTTCCGTCACGTCGTCGAGGTCGTCGAGGCCCAGCACTAGGCTCTCGATGCGCTGCCAGGTCGTGGGCGGGGTCACGTCCGCCGTCAGGGTGCGGGACTTGGTGACGATGTCGGCGTTGCTCAGCGGGTTGGTCAGGCCGCCTCGGGGGCCGGCCACCTCGGTGGTGTGCTGACGCCCGGAGCGGGTGGTGATGGTGACGCGGGCGCGGGTCAGGTTTTCGCGGGTGGCGTCGAAGGCGGGCTCGTGGTGGACCTGGATGCGGGACAGCAGGTCCCAGACGTCGGTGCTCTCGATGCGGGCGCGGGTGAACTGGCGGGGGAGGATCTCGCCGTCGAGCAGTGCCACGGCCACGGCGTAGCCGATGTTCATCTGGGCGCCGATCGTTTCCAGGGGCGGTTCGAGGGGGGTCCACCAGCCGTGGTGGTAGACGGCCTCCGAGACCCAGACGTCGATGGCGGCGACGTCGGGGGCGCGCAGGCCGGTGTCGCGCAGGTGGAGCACGCAGTCGGCGGGGGCGTGCGTGCCGCCCATCGCCGCATACGCCTTCACCGCGATGGTCTCGGTCTGCCAGGTGTCGCCGAGACCGGCGGTGATCTGGGCGGGCTGCGGGTCGTGGCCTTCGCCGAAGGTGGACAGAAAACCGCCGTAGTCGCGTTCGTAGACGCGCTTGATCCCGGTGTAGCCGGCGGCGGCGAGTCCGGCCGCGTAGTAGCCGTTGCGCGCCGCGAATCCGTGGTGCATCCGCTTGGACATCGCCTCGTACTGGGCGGCCATCAGGCCGCCGGACTGGGTCGCGGCGAGGCCGAGGGCGTCCTCGAACTGGGCGGCGGTGAGGCCGCGGAGCACGCCGGAGGCCGCCGCGCTGGCGTGGGTTCCGAAGACCGCGCCCGAGTGCCAGCCGCGGGTGAGCATCTGGCCGCCGTGCAGGGCGAGGCCGACGCGGGGGCCGACTTCGAAACCGGCGATCACAGCGGTGAGCACGTCGCGGCCGGTGCGGGGGCCGACGCCGCCGAGGGTGGCCAGCACGCTGGGCAGCACCAGCGAGTTACTGTGCAGGGGCGCCTGCGGGTGGTAGTCGTCGAGTTCGAATCCCTGGATGAAGGTGCCGTTGAGCAGGCACGCGGCCGGGGCCGGCAGCGTGGTGCCCCATCCGATGACGAGGGAGTCGCCGGTGCCGTCCAGGCGGCGCACGGCCTCGACGGCGGTTCGCGACCAGGGCAGCTTCGCGCCCACCAGGGCGCAGGCCACGCCGTCGAGGGCCAGGTGCGCGGCGCGTCGCCGTACCCGCTCGGGGACCTGGTCGGCGGTCAGGCGGCTCAGCCAGGTGGCCAGCCGGCCGGTGACCCCGGCGGGGTCGGTGGGTTGTGCCTGCGGCCGGGTCGGCTGGGTGGTGGTCATCGGGCTCCTCCAAAGCGTCGGTGGACTTGTCGCTCCAGCGCCTGGAGCAGCAGGGTCGGGATGAGGGCAAGGGCGGCGATGAGGATCACTTCGCCCACGATCCGCTCCATCCGGACGAGGGTGACGTTGCGCAAGATCTCGAAACCGAGTCCCGAAGATCCCGAGAACATCTCGGCGAGCAGCAGTCCCAGGAAGGTCAGGCCGAAGGTGAGCCGCAGACCGGTCGCCAGGGCCGGCAGCACGCTGGGCACCACGATCTGCCAGAGCAGCCGCGGCAGGCTCAGGCGCAGGACAGCGGCCAGTTTCAGGTGCACCCGGCTGACCGCGGCCGTCGCCTCGACCACGATCAGGAAC
The DNA here is from genome assembly GCF_040644635.1 of Microbispora sp. NPDC046933. NCBI lineage: Bacteria > Bacillati > Actinomycetota > Actinomycetes > Streptosporangiales > Streptosporangiaceae > Microbispora > Microbispora sp. NPDC046933. Next base: position 16,100 of record NZ_JBEYWW010000006.1, read on the forward strand.
ATCGGCAGCACCCCGGACACGAAGGCGAAGGTGCCGCGGCCGAGGTCGCCGATCCCGGCGAACAGCAGAAAGATAGGGTAGAGAGTAATTTTAGGAATGCTGTTGACGGTGTAGACGACCGGCAGCACGGCCGAGGTCCAGAACGCGCTCAGCCCGAGCGACATGCCAGCCACGGTGCCGACGACCGCCGCCGCCAGGTAGGCGCTGGCGAGGGCGCGGAGCGTGGTCGCGATGCTCGTGACGAAGCGCTCCAGGCCCAGTTCGGCGCCCAGGCTGGTCACGGCCTCGACCGGTGTCGGGAACACGGCGCTGCCGGCGATCAGCGCGCCGATCCACCATACGGCGACGAGCGCGGCGCCGAGCAGGATCGGCGGGGCCGCCGCCGAGACGAGCCGTCGCATGCGCGTTGCGACCGAGGGTTGTCCGGACGGCGCGGGCGGTCGGCGCAGGCGGGTGGAACGCCCGGTGGCGGGGGCGGTCATCGACGCCGCCAGTCGAACCGGGACAGGACGCCGCCGAGTACCAGGTTGGCGAGCAGCGCGAACGCGACGACGAACAGAACTCCCGCGTACATGACAGGGGTGTCGAAGCTGTTGTACGCCGTGGCGATGGTCCGGCCGAGGCCGTGCGGCGCGAGGATGAACTCGCTGGCCAGTACGGCGATCACGGTGTACGCCAGCCCCAGCTTCAGGCCGGCGAGGATGTCGGGTAGCGCCGAGGGCATGAGCACCAGCCGGAAGTGCTGCCCGCCGGTGAGGCGCAGCGAGGCCGATAGCTTCCGGGCGATGGGCGGGACGCTGTCGAAACCGGTCACCGCGTGAGAGATGATCACGACCACGCTGAACGCGGTGGCCAGGAGGATCACCGGCACGACGCCGGTGCCGAAGAAGACGACGAGGATGGGATAGAGGGCGAAGGTGGGGATGGAGTAGAACACGTTGAAGTAGGGCTGCAGCGCGGCCCGGCACCAGCGCAGCCGTACCATGGCCCAGGCCGTCGCGACGCCGATGACCGCGGCGAGGGCGAAGCTCGCCACGATGGTGAGCAGGGTGCGGACCAGTTCGCCGACCAGGAACTCCCGATCGCCCAGCAGTTCGCCCGCCTGGCGGACCATGTCGGTCACCGGCACCAGGTCCACGGCGGACACGGCGCCGGAGCGCGCGTAGAACTCGATGCCGAGCAGGAGCACGGCGACGATCACGACCGTCCAGCCGGCGGCGGGCAGGCCGGCCACCCGCCGCGCGGGCGGCCGCGCGTACCGGGGAACGACGGACTTGGTCCTCATGGCGCGGCCTCCATCGCAGCGGCGGCCTCTCGGCGGATGTGCGTCCAGATCCGTTCCTGCGCGGCGACCGCGCCGGGGGCGGACAGCACGTCGTGCGCGCGGGGGCGCGGCAGGTCGATGGCGATCTCGTCGATGAACCGTCCCGGGCGGCGGCTCATCACCAGCACCCGGTCGGACAGCAGGACCGCCTCCTGGATGCTGTGCGTGATGAACAGGACGCCGCACCCGATCCGTTCGACCACACGGAGCAGTTCGACCGCCATGATCAGCCGGGTCTGCTCGTCCAGCGCGCCGAACGGTTCGTCCGCGAGGATCAGGTCGGGTTCGGTGGACATCGCGCGGGCCATCGCGACCCGCTGGCGCATCCCGCCGGAGAGTTGCTGTGGGTAGTGGTCGCCGAAGCCGCTCAGGCCGACCACGTCGAGCAGTTCGCGGGCGCGGGCCCGCCGGGTGCGCTTGTCCACGCCCCGCGCCTGCAGCGCGAACGCGATGTTGTCGATCACGGTACGCCAGGGCAGCGTGGCCGACTCCTGGAACACGATCGCGGTCCGGTCCCGGGGCGCGGTCAGCGGCTCGCCCGCCACCCGCACGGATCCGTCGGCCGGGTCCTGCAGGGCGGCGACGACCTCGAGGAGGGTCGACTTGCCGCAGCCGCTCGGGCCGACCACGGAGACGAACTCGCCGGGTTCGATCCGCAGGTCCACGGGCCCGAGCGCGTGCACCGCGCCGAACCGCTGCTCGACCGCGGCGACCTCGACGATGGGCACCCGAGCCGGTGGCGTCTGATCCGCAGGGCGCGCGGCCGGGGACGCGATGGTGGTGCGGTGGTCCACGTCGCCGGCCATCGCTACGCGCCCCCGCAGAAGGCGGGCAGCGTGCTGGAGACGCCCGCGGGCAGGAACGAGTCGTCGAAGACGGCGCAGACGTCGGCCTCGTTCCCGGTGAAACCGGAGGCCTTCATGGCCTTGACGGCGGTCTCAATCGCCGCCGCGTTGAATCCGGCGCCCCAGTTGCCGGCCGCCGCCGCCTCATTGACGATCTTGGTGGCGGCGTCGGGATCGATGTCGGTGTAGTCGGCGTAGAGTTTCCCGGCCTGTTCGGGGTTGCGCGCGATCCAGCCGACCGCCTCGTTGTAGCCGGCCACGACGGCCTTGACCACGTTCGGGTGGGACTTGGCGTAGTCGGGGGTGGTGGCGATGACGCTCTGCTGGAACGCCTTGAGGTAGTCGGCGCTGCTGACGATCTTGCGGTACGGCGCCGCGTTCTTGGTGATGACGGACGGGGGCACGACGGTGGCGTCGACGTCGCCGGCCTCCAGCAGGGCGATGCCCTCGCCGATGCCGCCGGTCTCCTTCCGGTTCACCCTGGTGTGCACACCGGCGACCTCGGGGAGCAGGTACGTCAGCGCCTGCGTGATGGACTGCGGCGAGCTGTAGCCCCAGGTCTTGATGTCGTTGATCGTGCGGATGGAGGTGTTCTTCGCCAGGGCGTAGAAGTCGATGCCGTAGACGCTCTGGGTGGCGCCGCCGACGACGGTGACGGCGGAGCCGGTCTTGGCGGAGTCGGCGACCGCTGTCAGCCCCACATCGGCGATCGGCAGGTCGCCGCTGCGCATGTTGCGGACGGTGGTGCTGCCGCCCTTGCCGGGCACGATCTGACTGATCTCCACGCCCCGGCCCTTGAAGAAGCCCTGGTCCTGGCCGACCAGCCAGGGGACCACGAAGGGCTCGGTGGCGTTGCTCACCGTTATCCCGATCTTGACGGGGCTGTTGACGTCGGCGTCGGAGCTCTGGCCGCTGCAGGCGGTGAGCACCAGAGCGGCGGTGGCGAGGGTGAGGGCCGCCGAGGCGGCTTTTGACGGGGGCATGGGGTCACTCCTTGGCGTCGGCGAGGCGTAGGTAGCCGCCGTCCTCGAGCTGATTGATCAGTCCTCCGCTGCGCAGCATCTGCATGATGAAGTCGGGGAACGGCGGGACGCGGTGCTCCTCCCGCCGGGTGTGGTTGGTGATCAGGCCCGCCTCGACGTCGATGCCGACGACGTCGCCCTCGGCGATCAGCGCCCGGGCGTCCGGCAGGGTGATCGCGGGCAGCCCGTAGTTGAGGGCGTTGCGCAGGAACAGTGAGTTGTACTGCTCGGCGACCAGCGCGGCCACGCCGAGGGCGACGAACAGTTCCGCCACCGCGCGGCTGGAGCCCAGCCCGAAGTTGCGGCCCGCGACGACGATGTCGCCGGGGCGGACCAGCGACGGCCACTCGGGGCGGGTCGCGTGGAACATGTGCCGCGCGGCCTCGTGCACCGGCAGCTTCATCGCGAACCCTGGGTACATGTCATCGGTGTTGATCTCGTCGCCGAAGACCCAGGCCCTGCCGCGGACCCGCAGCGCGCCGTGCGCCTGGCCGATTGTCATGCGGGGACCCCTTCGAGCGCGGCGGCGCCGGTGATCCTCCCGGCGATGGCGGAGGCGGCGACGGTCGCGGGCGAGGCCATGTAGACGGCGGCCTCGGTGCTGCCCATCCGGCCGCGGAAGTTGCGGGTGCTGGAGGTCACGCACACCTCGCCCGGCGCGAGCAGCCCCATGTGGTAGCCGAAGCACGCGCCGCAGGTGGAGTTCGTCACGACCGCCCCGGCCTCGATCAGGGTCGCGACGTAGCCGCGCCGGACCGCTTCGAGGTACACCTGCTGGGACGCCGGGGTGACGATCAGACGGACTCCGTCGGCGACCCGCCGACCCCGCAGCGTCTCGGCGGCCACCGCGATGTCGGAGAGCTGCCCGTTGGCGCAGGACCCGATGAACGCCTGGTCGATCCGGACGTCGCCGAGCTCGCCGACCGGCCGGGCGTTGTTGATGACCGTCCCCGGCAGGGCGACCATCGGCTGCACCAGGTCCAGGTCGAGGGTCCGCACCTCCGCGTACGACGCACCGTCGTCCGCGTGCTGCGGGGTGATCGGGGTGCCGGGCGCGACCTCGGCGAAGTGGTTCAGGCACACCTGGTCCGCGGGGAAGACGGCGAAGTCCGCTCCGATCTCCGCTACCTGGGTCGCGATCGTGCGACGGTCGGCCATGGGCACGGTGGCCAGCCCCGGCCCGCCGAACTCCAGGGCGTGGTCGGTGGCGTCCCCCCACCGGCCGGCGATGGTGAGGAAGATGTCCTTGCCGTTCACCCCGGGCGGCATGGTGCCGACCAGCTCGTAGCGGATCGCAGGCGGGACGCGATACCAGGTGCGCCCCGTGCACACCATCTGCAGGATCTCGGCGGGGCCGAGCCCGCGGGCCGCCGCGTTGAAGGCGCCGGCGGCGCAGGTGTGCGAGTCGGTGCAGGCCACGACCGTGCCCGGCCGCGCCAGGCCCTGCTCGGCGACGACCTGGTGCACGATGCCGTGCCGGCCGACATCGTAGAAGCGCCGGATGCCGTGCGTCCGGGCGAACGTGCGCGCCCGCGAGCCGTGCAGGGCGTCCCCGACCGTGGGCGCCGGGACCGCGTGGTCCATCACTATGGCGATCTTGTCCGGGTCGTGCACCCGCACGACGTCGGCCAGCCGGCTCTCCGCGAACTGGATGTCGATGACGATGGTCATGTCCACCGCGCAGGTGACGATCTGGCCGGGTGCGACATCGTCGAGTCCCGCGGCGCGGCCGAGAATCTTCTCGATCATGGTGTGCGGCTCAGCCATGCGTGGGCGCTCCCGCGTGCGTGGTGCCCAGGGACTGCCAGAACGGCAGGCCGAGGGAGTCGAACAGGGTCCGGGGCGAGGGCTGGTCCCCGGTGCCGAGGTCGCCCGAGCCGAGGCGGGCGAGCGACGCGCGGATGGCGCGGTCGGCGGCGGCCAGGCACGCGGCGGGCGCGATGACGATGCGGTAGCCCCACTCGCGCAGTTGCTCGGCCGTGACGGCGGGGGTCTTCCCACCCGGCACCAGGTTGAAGATCACTGGGACGCCGACGCCGCGGGGAATGGCCGCCACCTGCGCCACGGTCTGCGGCGCCTCCACGAAGATGATGTCGGCCCCGGCCTCGACGTACGCCTGAGCGCGGGCCATCGCCTCGTCCAGGCCGTGCACGGCGAGCGCGTCCGTCCTGGCGATAATCACCAGGTCCCCGGTGCGCGCCTCGACCGCCGCGCTGATCTTCTCAGCGAACTCGGCCCGGCCCACGACCTGCTTGTCGTCGAGGTGGCCGCACCGCTTCGGGAACACCTGGTCCTCGAGCTGGATCGCGGCGACGCCCGCCCGCTCGTACTCCCGGACGGTCCGCACCACGTTGATGACGTCGCCGAACCCGGTGTCGGCGTCGGCGATGAGGGGCAGCCCGCCGAGCTGGCGGGTGACGACCACGGCCTGGCCGGCCATCTCGGTCAGCGTGGTGAGGCCGATGTCGGGGTGGCCGACGGCCGACGCCGCGACCGCCGCGCCGGACAGGTACGCCGCGTCGAAGCCGGCCTCGCGGACCAAGGCCGCCGACAGCCCGTCGTACACGCCCGGGGCGATCAGCAGCCCCGGCTCGGCGAGGAGCTGCCGGAGCCGGGCCGCGGACGTCATCGGCCGGCCTCCTTCGGCGCGGCGGCCGCGGCGCGCTCGGCGGCCGTGGTCAGGTGTCCGGTGTACCCCAGCCGCTGCGAAATCGACAGGGCGGCGGCGCAGACCATCGGGACCATGCCCTCCGCCGCCTCCCGGCTCAGCCGGAACGACGGCGCGCCCACCGCCAGCGTGGCGACGATCAAGCCGTTCGCCCCCAAGATCGGCGCGGCCAGCGAGTTGAGACCGGCCTCGTTCTCCTCGGCCGCGAACGCCCAGCGCAGTTCGCGGACCGCGGCGAGCTCGTCACGGAGCCGGTCGGGATTGGTGATGGTCCGGTCGGTGAACCGGGCCAGGCCCCGGCGCAGCGCGGCGTCGAGCGCGGCCTCGTCGAAGGCCATGAAGACCTTGCCGGCGGCCCCCGCGTGCAACGGCCGCACCTGACCGACGTGACCCCGGTAGATGACCGAGAAGTTGGACAGCGCCACCGAGACGGCGACCCGGTTCGCCCCCTGGCGCACGTACACGCCGGTGGTCTCTCCGGTGTAGTCGCGGACCTGCTCCACCACCGGCCCGGAGACGGCGATCAGGTCCGAACCCGCGGTGGCCGGCGCCGTCCACACCAGCACTCGCAGGCCGAGCCGGTACTCGTCACCGTTGCGCTCCAGCAGCTCCTCCGCGACCAAGGTCTTCACGATGCGGGCCACCGTGGTGGGCGGCAGCCCGGTCAGTCGCCTCAGGTCGGCGATGCGCAGCCGCGGCTGGGCCGCGGTGAAGCAGTCGAGCACCTGGCACGCGCGCTCCAGCACGCGCACCGAGGAATCGTCGGGCATCTCTGCATGCTCCCCTCTCAAACCGATATACGGGTTAGGAAACCGCATAGTGGTGCGAGCGTAAGCATCGGTTAATGGGGTGTCAACCAGTCGTAACAGGGAAATTTCCGGCAGGCCGTCGAGTCTTGACGCCAGGTTCGTCGCTGCTCTAGCTTCCGCACACCGGTTTTGAGAACCGTAAAGCGGTCATGAACACACCTGGAGTCAGCGTGCACAACCTGTCGTCACTGCTGGAAGACAGCGCCAAGCGCTACCCGGAGCGCGATGCCATCGTTTTCGGCAACATCCGGCTGAGCTACGCCGAGGTGGACGCGCTGGCCTGCCAGGTCGCCAACCTGCTCGTAGAACGCGGCGTCCAGCCCGGGGACAAGGTGGCCCTGAGCTGCTCCAACCTGCCGCAGTTCGCCCAGATCTACTTCGGCATCCTCAAGGCGGGCGCCACGGTGGTGCCGCTCAACGTGCTCCTCAAGGCGCGCGAAGTGGCCTACCACCTGACCGACTCCGAGGCGAAGGCCTACTTCTGCTTCGAGGGAACCCCCGACCTCCCCACCGGCCGGGAGGGATATGCCGGATTCCGTCAGGCCGGCAGATGCGCGCACTTCGTCGCCATCACCACCGACGCGGTCGGCCTCGTCCTCGACGCCGACCCCGGCCACCCCATCGAGCGCCTGGACGACGCACTGCGCGAACAGCCCACCACCTTCGACACGGTGGCGACGGACGAGGACGACACCGCGGTGATCCTCTACACCTCCGGCACCACTGGGCAGCCCAAAGGCGCCGAACTGCGGCACCGCAACATGCGGGACAACGCCCTCGCCGCCCAGGCCCTGTTCGGGACCGACCCCGACAGGCCGGACACCTACCTGTGCGTCCTGCCGCTCTTCCACTCGTTCGGCCAGACCGTGATCCAGAACAGCGCGTTCGCCTTCGGCGGCACCATCGTGATGCTGCCCCGCTTCGCACCGCACGCGGCCCTGGACGCGATGACCGAACAGAAGGTCACCGTCTTCGCCGGCGTCCCCACCATGTACGTGGCCCTCCTGGAGGCGACCCGGGAACCCGTCCTCGCCGCCGAAGCCGACCCCATGGCCGAGCGGGCCGCCCCGGTGGCGGAGAACCTTCGCCTCGCCATCTCCGGCGGCGCGGCCCTGCCCGTCGAGGTACACCGCCGCTTCGAAGAGCGCTTCGGCGTCACCATCCTGGAGGGCTACGGCCTGTCCGAGACATCGCCGATCGCGAGCTTCGCTCGCTACGGCCGGCCGATACGCGTCGGTTCCATCGGCATTCCCATCCCCGGCGTGGAAATGAAGCTGCTCAAACAGGACAGCTGGGACGAACTCGACTGGACTCCCGACGCGGTCGGCGAGATCGCGATCAAGGGCGACAACGTGATGAAGGGGTACTACAAACGCCCTGAGGCGACCGCCGAGGCCCTCCGTGACGGCTGGTTCCGCTCCGGCGATCTGGCCAGACGCGACAAGGACGGCTGGTACTACATCGTCGACAGATCCAAGGACATGATCATCCGCGGTGGCTACAACGTCTACCCCCGCGAAATCGAGGAAATCCTGATGACCCACCCCGCCGTGTCCCTCGCCGCCGTGATCGGCGTCCCCCACGACACCCACGGCGAGGAGGTCAAGGCGTACGTGGTCCTCAAGCCCGGCTCCACTCTCACCGCCCCCGAACTGCGCGACTGGAGCAAAGCCCAGCTGGCCGCTTACAAGTACCCCCGAATCGTCGAAATCATCCCGTCCCTGCCCATGACCGCCACCGGCAAGATCCTCAAACGCGAACTGAGCTGACCGCCCGGGAGGCGATATCCGTTGGAGGCGACGCGCCATCGGGCTGGACCCGGTCGGGAAGCGGGTGCTGCTGGCCGACGGCGGATCCGCGCGGACGAACGCGCCGGTGGTGATACCCGTGCACGGCGAGGCGCACCGCGCGCTTAAATATCGCGTCCCATAGCTGCCGCGGCTGCCAGGACGTTGACGTAGTCGCGCAGATGGGCGATCTGCCCGTTGCGGGCGGTGAGCACAACGATGTTGGGAAGCGCGAACTCGCCGGTGGATGTGCTGGTTCCGATGGCCTCCTGCTCGACGACGATCGTTTCTGGATGGTCGGTGTCGTAGATGGCAAGGGTTCGGTAACGCTCGTACTTCAGCGGGGAGGCTTTCCACCCTGCGGCTATCCAGTTCACGATCTCGTCCCGGCCCTCAAGCCGGGACGGCACGCCTGGGCGTGTGAACGGAAACTCATGAACCGCGTCGACTGCGTACACACGGCTCATGTCATCGGCGGACTGGCTGATAGCGGCTTGGCGGAAACGCTCCAGAGGCGGGACGTTGAAGGAGTCCGAGAGCGAAGAGCTGGCGCGGCTGCGACGGGAGAAGGCCGAGCTGGTCAAGCAGCACGCCCGTGAGAAGGCGGCATGGGATAAGGAACGCGCTGAGCTGGAGGACGAGCGTGGTCCGATCCCGGACCTTGCGGCGGCAGTTGAACGGGGTGTTGTGGCGATTCCGCACGGGCAGTCCCTGGCGGGACTTGCCTGCAGAGTACGGGCCGTGGTCCACCCGCAACAAGACATACCAACAGGCCATCAATCATTCTCTGGCGCTTGGACAAAACGGTTACACGGGGTGGTGGGAGGTCCCTAATAAAGTGAGGCCGCGAGGGTCCGAAAGGTTCTTCGTGACCTCCACATCACCAATATCTCAGTGAAGGTCGTGCCTTAATGGATGTCAACAGAGTCCTGGTTCGCGCATTCGTAAGCATCGTCGTATCGATCGATTTAACGGACGATGAGGATATCGATCCGGATATCGCAACAGATATCCTTGAACCTGCTGCCGCCCTGTTCCGTGACCTCTCGGATGAGGGACGCCGGGAAGTTACTTCCCTGATTCTTGAGTGCGCCGAACTGGAAGATAACCCGGAGCGCAAGAGGGCGATTCTCGAGTTCCCGGAAGCTATCGGCCTTCTCGATGAAGACTGATCCAGGAGAGGTGAGGTGTAGCCTCTCTGCCCGATCCCGTAACCTTCACGCTGGATATCGGTAGCGAAGTTGAGCCCCGTCAGGTGCGTCCTGGCGGGGCTTCTGCGGTGGATGATCAGCCTCCGGCGTTCGCCCATTTTGTCCAGGCGACCAGGGCGTGAGTGTGTTCCGGCATCGTCGCGCCGGCGTCGGCGGCGTCCGTGGCCCCCGCCGCCGCGCAGGTCGTGTGCGGAGTAGCGGTCGGCGTGTGGGATGCTCAAGAATACCCCGTATGACTGAGGACGAGCTTATTGAGGCGATCCGTGCGATCCCTGGTCTCCTCCCTCCCGTATCGCCGGACGTGATCGATGAGGTGGAGAGGGTTATCGGGTACTCACTACCTCCGTTGCTTCGTCGCCTGTATATCGAGGCCGCTAATGGAGGCTTCGGACCACGCGACGGAGTTCTCGAAGTGGCCGACATTCTCGACTCCTATGATGAGGATTGGCCGGGCATGTTGTGGCTGTTCGACTGGGGTTGCGGGATCTGGTCGGTTTTGGATCTTCGGGATCCGGCCGGCCCGATGTGGATATGGGATCCTAATATCGATGAAGAACTGACTCCTCAGAACATGACCCTGGCCGAATGGCTCGCAGAGTCACTCAGTGGCAACCTGGAGAAGGCTTTCCAAACCTCGAATCTTATTGCCATTTCCAGACGCCGAGCCTCATTCGACGCATGCCCCGATGAGCTGGAATACTGTCCGCCAGAGTGTCTGGCGGATGATGAAATCATCGCGGCGATTTCGGAGCTGCCTGACTTGCCACCACCCGCATCTGCATCGGCGGTCATCGAGGCGGAACGGACCATAGGCTCTCCTCTGCCCCCATTGCTCCGCCGACTGTACCTAGAGGTGGCCAATGGTGGATTTGGCCCGGGCCGCGGCATCTTGCGCGTACCCACGGGAGGTGCCTATCGCAGCAGAGAGATTACCCTTTATCATAAAATATGGAATGCTCGCCCGGATCCTTATGTCCCTCCCGGGTTGGTCTGGCTATACAATTGGGGGACCGCGATCTGGTCGCTCGTAGACTGTCGCGATCCTGCAGGCCCGATGTGGATATGGGATCCCATGGGTCCCTACCTACGGCCAGATCGACTCGGTCTAGAGGAGGGGATCAGAGTAGACCGTTCTCGGTTGACGCCGCAAAACATGACCCTTGCCGAATGGCTGACCGAATGGTTGAGAGGATCCTTCGCAGAAGACTTCAAGCCTTCTAGTCTTCGTGCTATGGCTGTCTTGCGAGCTGGCAGGGCAACTTCGAATTGAGCTATCGAGGGGCGTCGCTAGAGACCTTCAATGGTGAGGGTTATATGGCCTGGCCTCGGCGTGAGCTGGCAGCCGGTCGTCGCGGTGCTACCTGCGGTGCATGAGGTATCCCGATGGCGGTGGCTTGACCGCCGAGCAGTGATTACGCTGCGAGCAGATACGGATGCACGCAGCCGACCGGTTCGCCGTAGGTTCGAGTGATACCCAGGTCGCGCAGGAGTTTCGGGTCTCGCGGACGGCCAACCGGTGGCGGCGTGCGCTGGAGACCGGTGGCCGCGAGGCCCTGGTCTCCAAAGGAGCAGGCGGGCGGCATGCAAGCTCGACGACGCCCAGCTCACCCACCTGGAGCAGGCCCTTCAGGAAGGACCGATCGCCTACGGCTGGGATGACCAGTGCTGAACACCCTTGCCCGGATCGCCGAGGTGATCGGGCGCCTGTTCCACGTGAGCTGCACCGTGGTTGGGGTGTGTTGCCTGCTGCACCGGCTGGGCTGGGACTGGCAGGCCCCCTGTTGCCGCGCCGCCGAACGCGACGAGAAGGTCATCGCCGGGTGAAGGGACGAGCAGTGGCCGGTCATAAAGGCTGGCAGCGCAGCAGGGGCGTGGCTGTGCTTCGAAGACCAGGCCGACCAGACCCTGAGGTCTCCCAAGGGCCGTACCTGGGGCCGAAAGGGTCACACCCGATTGTGTCGCTGCCGGTCAAGGGCACCGGACGGCGTGTCGATCGCCGGACTGATCGCCACCCGGCCGGGCATCCCGCAGGCTCGGCCGCGGCTGGTCTACCGGCTCCGGACTCACCGGGGGCGCAAGGGCGAACGCCGGGGGTTTTCTGAGGCCGATTACGCCGCGCTGTTCGACGCCGCCCACCAGCAGCTCGGCGGGCCGATTGTGGTGGTCTGGGACAACCTCAACACCCACACCTCCGCCGAGATGCGGCGCTTGATCGCCGCTCGCCCATGGCTGACGGTGTTCTACCTGCCCGCCTACGCCCCAGAGATGAACCCGGTCGAGGCCGTGTGGGCGCACATGAAGAAGAGCCTGGCCAACCTCGCCATGCGCACCGTCGATCAGCTGATCGCCCTGGTGAAGCACCGGCTCAAACGGATGCAGTACCGCCCCGCCCTCGTCACCGGCTTCCTCGCCAAGACTGGCCTGGACTACCAACCCCCGTAACCCCAGCCAGTAAGCGTCTCTAGCTACGGTCTTCGAACCTTCGTCGGATTGCGCCGAGGAGCTATCCTGCAGAGTTCCGCCGTAAGGTGCTGGGCCTTGTGATGGACCCGCTCAAGCGAGGAGGTCGCGTGCGATATCGAAGTGACCATTTCGTGGCGCACGGATCACTGCGTGACATAGTAGTTCTCGACGCCGATATTGAGGACTGGCAACAGATGCTGTCCTCGCTGGCGTCTTCTTTCTGGGAGGTTTTCCTTTCGGTAGACTTTCCCGGGGAGCCTCAGGAGACGCCAGTTGACGCACGGCGGCTATTTGAAGAGCTTGAATCTAACAGTGACGCCTCCGCCAGGTTGGAGATTCGCGTCGACGGCGTCTCCTTTCGGTGCTACTTCTTTCAGTCCGACGAAATAGAGTTCACCTTTGATCCGATAGAAGTGCAGGACGAGACCTCCTTCCAAGCGGTCGTGCAATTTATGACATGGCTTGGAGATTTGTGTGGAAAGCGGGTGATCATGACGATGGAGACCGCCGAGCATGCAGCAATTCCTGCCCTTCTGGACTATGTGCCTACCTCCGTCGGGCGAGTGATGGCGCTGCTCAGGATGGGCGTGGGAGAGCGGGGCTGGGTGTGAGGTGAGCTCTCGGTAAGACAGCAGTAGACCAAGATCCAATGCTCCAACCGGGAGCCTCGTTGCTGTCTCACCCCGCCGCGATCTCCTTTGTCAACCACACCCTTGCCCGTCTGGCCGAGCTCATCCGCGTCGGGTGCGTGCTCCGTAATAGGGCTGGCAGCTACTGAATGAGTTGCACCTCGGCGATACCTACGTGGTGCCTGCGAGTTCACGGAAGCGTACTTTCCAGGAAGTGCGGCGTCGCAGGTCACACACCGAGTCCGCGCATTGGGTTGTCGCGCCACATGTCTGCTGCCCGGACGTAGCCGGGTGACGTCCCCTCGGGTGGTGTAACTCCAAGCTGTTGATGCAAGCCCCGGACATGGGGCGAGCCATCGTGTGACGGTCAGCGAGTTCCCGACCAAAGGTTCTCGCGGAGGACACCACACGATGGCTCTGGACCAGTCTGCCCTGCTCGACCTGCTGGAGTCTTTGAAAGCCGCCGACGCCGACGACGTCATCCGCCAAGCGCTGCAAGCCGTCCTGCAAGCGCTCATCGAGGCGGAGGCGACCGCGGTCATCGGCGCCGCCCCACACCAGCGCACCGAAGCCCGGACCGCTCAGCGCAACGGCTACCGCGACCGGCTGCTGACCACCGCCGCCGGTGACCTGGAACTGAAGATCCCCAAGCTGCGGTCCGGGTCGTTCTTCCCCTCCCTGCTGGAACGCCGCCGCCGCATCGACCAGGCGCTGTTCGCCGTGGTCATGGAGGCCTACCTACAGGGGGTGTCCACCCGCAGCGTCGATGACCTGGTCAAAGCCCTCGGCGCCGACACCGGGATCTCCAAAAGCGAGGTCTCACGCATCTGCGCGGACCTGGACAGTGAGGTGGCTGCCTTCCGCGACCGGCCCCTGGGCCACACCACCTTCCCCTACGTGTTCCTCGACGCCACCTACTGCAAGGCGAGGGTGAACCACCGGGTCGTCTCCCAGGCCGTCGTCATCGCCACCGGTGTCAGCATCGACGGCCGGCGGGAGATCCTCGGCTTCGCCGTCGGCGACAGCGAAGACGGCGCGTTCTGGACGGCGTTCCTGCGCTCGCTCAAGGCCCGCGGCCTGACCGGGGTGCAGCTGGCCATCTCCGACGCCCACGCCGGCCTGGTCGGCGCGTTGCGGGCGGTCTTCCTCGGCGCATCATGGCAGAGGTGTCGCGTTCACTGAAGCTGTGAGGAAATAACACGGTGATTTGATCTTTCGGGTTGGATGTCGTGTTATGGCGATCTTGCCCGGCGTACTCGATCAGCTGGCGTTGAAGTTCGAGGTCGTGCTGCCGCATCTGAACGAGCGGCAGCGGCGGTTGCTGATGGCGGCCGAGGCTCGGTTACTGGGGCATGGCGGGGTTCGTGCGGTCGCTCGGGTCGCCGGGGTCAGCGAGTCCACCGTACGAAAGGGCGTTTTCGAACTCGAGGACGGCGGGGATGTGCTGCCGGGCGGGCGGGTGCGCCGTGAAGGCGGTGGGCGTAAGAGCGTCGAGGAGCAGGACTCGCGGGTGCTGCCGGCGCTGTTGGCGCTGGTCGAGCCGGACGAGCGGGGCGACCCAGAGTCGCCGCTGCGGTGGACGACCAAGTCGCTGCGGCGCCTGGCGGAGGAGTTGGCCCGGCGGGGGCATCGGGTATCGCCGCCGACGGTTGGGCGGTTGCTGCGTGAGAACGGGTTCAGCCTGCAAGGCAACGCCAAGACCTTGGAAGGCAAGCAGCACCCAGAGCGGGACGCGCAGTTCCGCTATATCAACGAGCAGGTCAAGGACCATCAGGCCGCAGGCGAGCCAGTAATCAGCGTCGATACCAAAAAGCGTGAGCAACTGGGTCGACTCCCCAACCCAGGCCGCGAGTGGCGGCCGAAGGGCGACCCGATCGAGGTTGAGGACCACAGCTTCTTCTTCACCGGGCCGGACGTCGAGCAGGCCGTCCCGTATGGGATCTACGACATCGGCGCGAACACCGGCTGGGTGAACGTCGGCATCGACCACGACACCGCAACATTCGCGGTTGCCTCGATCCGCCGCTGGTGGCAGGCCCGAGGCCGCCTGGACTATCCAGACGCCTCCCGGCTGTTGATCACCGCCGATGCGGGAGGCTCCAACGGCTACCGGTTGCGGGTCTGGAAGGCCGAGCTTGCCGCCCCCACCGCCCTGGGCCGCCTGGCCGGAGCCGTGCTGGCCGAACACCACGACGAATGGCAGGTCAGCGACCGCCGCTACTTGTCGGAGGGCTCCATGGCCCAACTCGCCGCCCCACCCGCAGACGATCTGGCCGAACCCCTGGCGCACACCGCCCTGGCCGCGTCATAGTCACACCAACCCACAACTCGCCGACCCCACATGATCAGCAGCGAGTTACACCACTCGGCGGGACATCACCCAGCGCCGCGGCGACCATGGCCTGCAGCTGCTCGGGCAGGATCGGCGGAGCCTTCCGTTGCCGCCAGCCGTCATCCAGGAGCCGCCGCTTGTACGAGTCTGACGGCGTCGGCTCCCGATTTTGGCGGGCCCCTGTTCGGCTGCCACATGCAAGCACTACCCCTGTGTTCCTGCGCGCCGGGCCAGGCACTGAGCTACCGGCCTGATGCGCTCACCCGAGCTACGCCGCGGCGGATGCCGCGATGGGCAGCGCCCCGGACATGGGGAAGACCGCGTTGTTCGCCGTCGCGGCGGTCCTCGCTCAGGCCGCGTTCGTCCTGCGGCGCAGGCTCCCCGTGTACGACCGCGCTATCGCTCACTGTGGGGGCGTTCCTCGTTCAGTTCGTCTGGACCGGGCAGGCCGGCGATCTGCTCTTGTCGACCGTGATCGGCGTCTTGACCGCCGCCGTGGTGGCGTTCGAGTTTGGCGGCCTGATCACCCGCTGGTACGGCATGAAGAAGAAGGAGTAGTTCCCATCGAGGTCCGCGTCTACGTCGAGCCCGGTCAACCGCGCCGGGTCTGGTGCCACGCCTGCATGACGAGCGGTGGCGTCGAGCTCGACGTCTACGCGCTCGCCGCGGACACCGTGTCACGGATCGCGACCTACCGCACCTGCACCACATGGGGATGCGATGGAGAAGGAGAGGGATGAGTAGCACGCCGAGGCGGCGGAGAACCTGTTCGCCGCCGCGAAGGGCATCAAGCCGGAGAAGTACGACGACCCGGCCGAGGCGCGCGATCCTCGCGGTGGCCCGCGGTCTGATGGATTCCCTGCCGAGCCCGCTGAAAGTCCCAGATGACTCCCAGAACCGCCCGGTTCTGGGAGGAACCGCCCCGGCTCCCCTCCCCAGGCCAACTGCGCGAAGAGTGCGAGCTGCCCGCACGACTGGTTGCCCACGCTCTCCGCGCATCACTTGTCCGCAACGGTGAAAGCTGTACGTGCTTTAAGGGCACATTCCGTCACGGTTGGACCGTGTTGCGACACGCCGGGCAGCGGAGGCCGTTGCGGGGAGGCCTCGGCATCGCGAAATCAGTACTAGCGACACCCTGGGGCTGTGGGTTCTACATCGCAGATATCCAGGTGGGGTGAACGGGGGTAGGGGCGGGGTGTTCCGCCGCCTGTCCCGCCGTCGGGGCTCCCGCCACCGGGGGGAGGCGGCGGCTGCGGCGTACCGCCGCCGCCACCACCACCACCGCCACCGCCTGTAGTGGTGCCGCCTCCGCTGCCGCCATCCGGCTCGCACACATAGAATTCGCAGTTTGTCGGCATGGCTGCGGCGGGACCGGCGCTGATCAGGCTTGCGGCGCCAGCCGAGAAGAACAGGGCCATGACCATCACGGCCTTGTGTTTCTTGTTCATCCAGTCATCTCCTTTCGTTGCGAGACACACGAAAGGATCACAGCCTGCCCTTGGAAACCGGTTGTGGATCAATGAGAGCCGCTGCCGTCTGACTGGACGGGCAGGCGGGATGCGGCCAGGCCGACCAGGGAACCCCACCCGGTGTCGGAGGCCCGCGTGCATACCTATGCAGGATTGATCACGAAAATGTGTATTCCCGGAACTATGCAGCGGCGGGCATAAGCCGACCCGCCGCATCAGGGATAGATCAGTGATGTCTCAAGCCAACTGTCGTGCCGAGGGATGTGAATAGCACGGACCAGGTCGCGGCGGCCTGTCACCCTGCATGGTCGCCGCCCCGGTCATAGGCCCACGCGCAGCATCGGGTTGTTCTTCCACTTGTCGCGGTGGCGGATGTACTGCATCACCACGGGGGATTTCTCCGACCAGCGGCCGTGCTGGCAGATTCCCGACATGGTCGCGCCGGCGTCGGCCGCGTCCGTGGCCCCGCCGGCGCGCAGGCCGTGTGCGGAGTAGCGGTCAGCGTGCGGGAGCTCGGCAGCTCGGGCGGCCTCCTTGACGACCAGGTTGATCGCTTCAGGGGTCATGCGGATGCCGTCTCCGCGGCCGGCCCGCCGTACGGGCGCGCCGTCGTCGCCGATCGCGCCCGCGATGCGGCCGTTCTTGTCGATCGCGCGGAACACCGGCCCGCTGGTGATGCCGTGCTCGGCGAGGATCTCCAGCCATGCCGACTCCACCCGCACCGGGCAGGTTCCCGGATGGGAGCCGTACGGCAGCGGCACGCTGACGCCGCGGGCGTCGCGGTCGGTCTTCGACATCGCGATGAAGACCTCCAGCCCTTCCCGCAGGAAGGTCAGGTCCTCGATGTTGAGATTGTGCAGCTCGATCCGGCGGGTCATCGCCGCGTACCCGACGGTCAGGATGGCCCGGTTGCGCTGTCCCGTGGGTGTGTCGTCCGGCTGGGCCTCGATCATGGCCCGCAGGATCTCGATAGTGATGGGCAGCGAGCGCCGCGGCCGGAAGCCGGCCTTGGCCCGCAGCTTGCGGTAGGCGCGCAGGGCCTCCCGGAGCGGCCGGGTGTCCGGCCGCTCGGCACCCGTGTCGGTGTGGATCGACAGGATCGCCGAGACGGCCCGGTCGACCGTGGCCGGGGCCCGGCCCAGACTGGTCAGGTAGGCGATGTAGTTGAGGACCGTCGTCGTGGTGGCCGGCAGCGGGGACGCGCCATGGGCGGCGCACCAGTCGGAGAACCTCGCCCAGTCTCCGGCGTAGGCCCGGTGGGTGTTGTCCGCACGGGCTTGCTGGAGCAGCTCGGCGGCCTCGTCGCTGAGGATCTCCTCCACGGTCGCGAGGTTCATGGGGCGCGGGACGATACGTCCCTCGATAGCCGGTTCTGGCTCCACTTCGCCGTGCATGTCCGAATTACCTCAAGATCTTCGAAGCTGATTTCCGATAAGATACATTATCGAAACTCCAAAAATTAGAAGGGGATAATGTCGAAGATTCGATTGGAGTTAATGCATCCCGATGTGCTGGCGGCCATTTGTGCATCCGGTTGGCTGCCTGGGCGTAGTGTGGACACTGCGGAATGGATAAGACTCTTAGCAGGCGAGGGCTATCATGCAAGCCCTCTTGCCGTAGAGGTGCTGTCCTCTCTGGGGGGGCTAGTGATTGATCCGGTCAATTCGCGTGGGCCTAATTTCAGCAATGACGAGCCTTTCAGTGTTGACCCGATCTCCGCGGGATCGGGTCAACGTGAGCTGATCCAGGAGGTTGAGGGGATTCTTGAAGGTAGCTATTTTCCATAGGTGAGTGGCTAAGCTATTCGGGTGTATTTCTAGAGGTGCAGGGGAGGATGATTGCTGCGGGCATGGGCTGGATCTGGGAGCTGGGTAGGACCTTTGAAGAAGGGCTAGAGTTGGCTATCAGGGCGCATCGGCCCTTGGTGTGCCTGCATTCTGACCCTGGCCTCGATCCTTGGCCAGCACCTATCCACTAGCGTTGACCACGCCGTATAACGTTGTCCGGATGCTCCGGGCGCGATCGGCGATGTCTCGATTCACCGATCGTGACGAGAGATGATCGGCATGGACCGGCGTGTGGCGCGCTGATTGCTAAGTCGGTTAAAGCGTTGGGAGTAAGCAAACGAGGACCGCGACTATCGATGCCCTTCTCTGCCTGATTGGATGTTGAGCAATGAGTGCCGAAGATTCTTCCCTGTACTGGGGCCTGGACATCCCGGGCCTCACGGAAGAGCAAGCGTCCTGGATCCGATCGGTAATTGACCAAAGTGGGTATAACCTGAAGGCGGAGGTGGTAGATCCGAGGACGTTTCTGACAATGCATATGGATGCGGACACTGCGCAAACAATCAGTCGAGCTCTAAGCGCACTGGAAGCGAATGACATAGCTGTAGCGCTTAAGGAGAATATTGACCACTGGCTCGACTATGTAGCCCAAGAATCGGAGGGGCCGTGACGCGGTCACAGCCACCCGAGTCACCCGAGCCGATCCACGCGAACCCGGGCATCAGTAAGGCTCCTCCTAATGACTTCACGGAAGCGCAGTTCCCGGTCGCAGATCACACACCGAGTCCGCGCATGGGGTTGTCGCGCCACATGTCGGCTGCGCGTACGTATCCGTGGACGACGGGTGAGGTCTCGACCCAGCGGCCGTGGCGGGCGATGGCCAGCATGGAACGGCCAGCGGCGGCCGCGGCCGACGCGCCGCCGACGCGCAGCGAGTGGGCGGAGTAGCTTTTCGGGTTGTCCAGGCGCGCGGCCTCGGCTGCCGCCTTCACACGCAGGTCGATTGACTGGCCCGTGAGCCGGTCCCGCAAGTGGCCGTTGCGGTCGACGCCGCGAAGGACCGCCGCCTGGGCGCCGCGGGAGGTGAGGACGTCGAGCCATTGCTGGGTGACGCGGACGGGGCAGGTGTCGGCCCACTGCCCGTACGGCAGCGGGCACACCGTGCCGCGCGCCTCCTGGTCGGTCTTGGACCTGGCGACGTAGACCTCGATCCCTTCCTTGACGAAGCGCAGGTCGACGTCGTTGAGCGCGACGAGCTCGGAGCGGCGGGCCATCATCCACCAGCCGACCACCAGGATGAACTGGTCGCGCATGCCGGCCACGGTGCGCGGCAGCGCGGCGACCAAGGCGTGCAGCTGCTCGGGCAGGATCGGCGGAGCCTTCCGCTGCCGCCAGCCATCGTCCAGGAGCCGCCGCTTGTAGCCGCGCAGCACGTGCCGGGCGGCCTTGGTGTTCGGCTTCGGCTAGTGCGCCAGTTCGTGCCGGCTGAGAATGCATGCGATGGCCTGATCGATCGTCGCCGGGGACAGGTCCGCGACGACCAGGTGCGCGACGTAGTTGGCCAGGGTAGTTCACCGCACGGCATGGCGGTGAAGCCGTACTGCTTGCACTAGGACTCGAACTGCGTCCAGGCGCGCCGGTAGGCGGTACGCGTGTTCTCCGCGACGCCGTCGTAGATCAGCGCGGCGGCCTCGGGCGTCAGGTACTCCCGGGGAGCGTCCGGAGCGGGGAGATCGCCTCCGGCTGGAACCACCTTTCCGCGCAGCACCACCCCGTCGACCTGGCGCTCCATCCGGCCCGCTCCCCCGCCTGTTGATCAACTATCGATAAGGAAGGTAATCGCTAGTTGATCAATTGAGGTAGGTGCCGCGTTCAAGTTCCGCCGCACGGTCGTTGGAGTCAGCCGACGCCAATGCCCACGTGGTCACCACCGCATCGCTTCGATGAGGACGAGCGGTGGCAGGGTGAGCGCCTCGCATGTCCAGCTGCACCGGTGTCCGTCATGTCTTCCAATCGGCTGTCCATCGACAGGAAGCGCTCGCCGCCATGCTGGATGCGCTCATCGCATGGCGCCGTGCGATGAGCGCACCGCGACCCGGGACCCTGCCCACATGGATCGCCCGGCGTCGGGCGACCGTCCGCAAGGCCGACCTGGTCAGACGCAGCGCTGAGCCGGCCGCGTGCCGGTGGAGCCGCGGGCTCAGCGGCTCACGGTGGTCTCCCGCTCCATGTGCGACAGCTTCTCGGGGTTGCGTACGGCGTAGAGCCCGGTGATGAGGCCGTCGTCGATGCGTACGGTGATGACGGTGTCGATGTCGCCGTTGATCCGGACGATCAGTGCCGGATGGCCGTTGATCTGTGCCGGCTGCAGCGACGCCGCGGGGTTGACTCTGCCCAGCACGTGGGCCACCTGGCCGGCTCCCACGACGGGCGCCAGCGCGGCCTGCTTGAGTCCGCCGCCGTCCGTCAGGAGGACGACGTCGGGGGCGAGGATGTCGAGCAGGCGTTGCAGGTTGCCCGTTTCGACTGCCTGCTGGAAGGCCTGGAGGGCGTTCCGGGTCTCGGCCGGGGACACGGTCTCGCGCGGGCGCCGGGCGGCGACGTGGGCGCGTGCGCGGTGGGCGATCTGGCGGACCGCGGCCTGGTTCTTGCCGACGGCTTCGGCGATCTCGTCGTAGTCCAGGTCGAACACCTCGCGCAGCACGAACACCGCCCGCTCGGTGGGCGCGAGCGTCTCCAGCACCAAGAGCATCGCCGTCGAGACGCTGTCGGCGAGCTCGACGTCCTCGGCCACGTCGGGTGTGGTCAGCAGCGGCTCGGGCAGCCACGGCCCGACGTAGGACTCCTTGCGGCGGCCGAGCGTACGGAGCCGTTTCAGCGCCTGGCGGGTGGTGATCCGGACCAGGTAGGCACGCCGATCCCGCACCGTGCCGAGGTCGACGCCCGCCCAGAGCAGCCAGGTCTCCTGCAGGACGTCTTCGGCGTCGGCGGCCGAGCCGAGCATCTCGTAGGCGACGGTGAACAGCAGGTTGCGGTGGGCGACGAACGCCTCTGTGGCCGGATCCGTGGCCGGATCCGTGACGGGATCCACCCCGCCGCCGAGGGGCTCGGCTGCGCCCGTTCGTCTCTCGCTCATCGCCGGTTCCTGTCTGTTGGTTCTCGACCGTGCCGTGCATACGATCCCGGCCCCCACCGCTTTGTGACACCTACGGCCGGTGACGCACGTCACAAAGCCGCGCTGTCACAAGGATCGGGTCGGCGGGATCTCTTGCTCGTCAGGACGCCGCGCCGACGATCGGCGCGGTACGCGACACCACGAGTGAGGAGCACATCATGGAACCCCGTATCGACCTGATGGCCAACGAGTTGGGCGCCAGGATCGCCAAGCGGATCTACAACGTCGCCCTGGCGATCCAGCAGTCGCCGCTCCCCCGGGCCACCCAGGACCTGGTGATGCTGCGCGCCAGCCAGATCAACGGCTGCGGTTTCTGCGTCGACTGTCACACCAAGGACGCCGCGGCCGCCGGGGAGACCGCGGTCCGGCTCCACCTGGTGGCCGCCTGGCGCGAGTCCACCGTGTTCACCGAGGCCGAGCAGGCCGCGCTGGCGCTGACCGAGGAGGGCACCCGGATCGCCGACGCCCACCACGGCGTGTCCGACCATACCTGGGCCCAGGTACGCGAGCACTACGACGACGACCAGATCGTCGCGCTGGTCTCCCTGATCGCCATGATCAACGCCAACAACCGGCTCAACGTGATCGTGCGTAACCCGGGGGGCTCCTACGAGCCCGGCATGTTCGCCCGCATGGCGAACTGAGAGGAACATCATGAACACAGCGCTTGAAACCCTTCGCCGTGACTTCGGCGGCGACGTCATCGAACCGGGAGCAGCGGAGTACGCATCGGCCAGCCGATCGGTATTGGCCTCGGGCAGTCCGGCGTATGTTCTACGGCCCAGGAGCGTCCAGGATGTGCGGGCAGGCGTGAGATTCGCCGCCGACGCGGGGCTTGTGCTGTCGGTGCGGGGCGGCGGCCACGCCTTCGCGGGCTTCGGCACCAACGACGACGGCGTCGTGATCGACCTCGGCGGGCTCGCGAACGTCGAGATCATCGACAAGGAGCGTCACCTCGTACGGATCGGCGGGGGCGCGACCTGGGGTCAGGTCGCGGCCGCTCTGGCCCCGCATGGACTGGCGATCTCCTCGGGCGACACCAGGAGCGTCGGGGTCGGTGGGCTGACGTTGTCCGGTGGCATCGGCTGGAAGGTCAGGAGGTACGGCCTCGCGTTGGACAACGTGGTCGCGGCGGAGGTGGTCACCGCGGACGGACGGGTCGTGCATGCAGGCGCGGAGGAGAACCCCGAGCTGTTCTGGGCGATTCGCGGTGGCGGTGGCAATTTCGGCATCGTGACCGCCTTCACATTCGCGGCCCACCCGACGACCGATGTCTTCTTCGGCAGGATCACCTTCCCGGCCTCGGAGGCGGCCGCCGTGCTGCAGGGGTGGGCGGACCACCTCCGCACCGCTCCCGAAGAACTCACCTCCATCGCGAACCTCGCCAATCCCTTCGCCGGCGGCCCCCAGGCGCCGATCGAGATCCAGGTCGCTTTCGACGGCGACGACCCGCGGCTCGCGGCCCGGGCCGTCGACCCGATCCGCCGGCTCGGCACGGTGATCGAGGACGATGTCGCGCTGAAGCCCTATGCCGACACGCTCGTGGACGGCGCCATCGCGCCGCCGGGCATTCACCTGGTCACCCGAAGCGGGTTTGCCGGCAAGGAGTCGGTGCCCGAGGTTCTTCGGGTTCTTGCCGAGGCCGGGGCGGCGGAGGGGGCGCCGTTCATCTCCGTTCGCAGCGTCGGCGGCGCGGTATCCCGAGTCCCCGACGACGCCACCGCCTACGCGCATCGCCAGGCGGAGTTGATGGTCGTGACCACCGTCGCGGGGCCGATGCCGGTCGTCCAGGCCGCCCGGCCCGCTCTGGAGACGATCTGGACCAGGCTCGCACCCCACGTGAGCGGCGCCTACGCCAACTTCCTCGCTTCCGCCGGCGAGGAGGATGTCGCCGCCGTCTATCCGGCGCGGACCTACCGGCGGCTCGCGGCGGTCAAGCGTCAGTGGGATCCCGGCAATCTGTTCGCCCGCAACCACAACGTGCGGCCTGCGTAGGTCGTGCGGGCAGACGAAGCAGTGCGAGGCGCCCGGTCGGTCCGGCTGATGTCGTCCCTGAACCGGGCGCGGGGCGCCGGTCTCCGGGTCTGCGGTGGTCAGGGGGCGGTGTCGGGCAGGCAGACGGTGACGGCCTGGGGCACGACTTTGACCGTGATGCGTTTGACCCGGTCGCGGGCTCCCCCGTCCAGTTCGTACGCCATGGGGGTGCGGAGTTTGACCGATACCTTCCTGGCGCGGGTGATGCGGACGAAGGGGGATTTTTCGGCGTTGCCGGCGCTCATGCGGCCGAGGGTGCGGGCCCATTGGATGGGGCCTTCGGCGGTGGAGACGCCGACTTCGAGCCAGCCGTCGTCGTAGCGGGCGTCTTCGAAGACGTCGATGCCGCCGGTGACGGTGCCGACGTTGCCGACGAGGACGCAGCTGGCGTCGCCGTCGAACCAGTCGGTGTCGTCGATTTTGATCTTCATGGGGGTGACGGCACCGCCGACGTGGCGCAGGCCGGTCCAGATGTAGGCGAAGCGGCCGAGGCGGTCCTTGAGGCCGCGGTCGGCGTCGGCGATCATCTCGGCGTCGAAGCCGACGCCTGCCATGACGGCGAAGTGCTCGCCGTTGATCTTGCCGAGGTCGAGTTTGACGCGGCGGCCCTCGAAGCCGATGCGTACTGCCTCGGGGAGGTCTTCGGGGATGCCGAGGTTGCGGGCGAGGAGGTTGGCGGTCCCGGCGGGGACGATGGCGACGGCGGCGTCGCTGCCGGCGAGGGCGTCGACGCAGCGTTGCACGGTGCCGTCGCCGCCCCAGAGGAAGAACAGTTCGGCGCCGTCCTTGAGGGCCTGGCGGACTTTCTTGGGGGCCTTCTTGCTCTTGGGGACCTCGTGCCAGATGAGGTCGTCGACGTCGTAGCCGGTGATGAGCTTGCGGAGCTCGTCGAGGCCGCCGCCGACGCTCTTCTTGCGGTGTGCGATGACGGCGACGCGGGGTGCCGGGGTTCGGGGGGTGGCAGGCGCGGCGGTGGCGGGCTCTGCCGGGGCGGCGGCCTCGTCGCTGGGCCGCCGGTCAGCGGATTTCACCATGCACCCCGGCTACCCGGACGGCGGGCGGTTAGGCGTCGGGCAGGGTGTAGTCGAGGAGGTAGTGGTGGCCGTCCTCCACGCGGATGGTGCCCTCGCCGGTGAGGCCTGCCAGTTCGCCGGTACCGCTGGTGGGAACGATCTGCCATTTCAACCACTGTTCGCCGTTGTGGCTGGCCGCGCTGTGCTGGAGTGCGAAGGTGCCCTTGCGGCCGTGGAGGGTGCCGTCGAAGTGTTCGACGCCGACGTAGGCGGCGGGGCCGTCGGGGGTGATGACGGTGAGGATCTCGGCGGTGCTGGCGCCGACGAGGTCGCCGTGGAAGGTCTTGGTGATGTGGTTGCGGCCGAAGGTGGCGCCTTCCTTCTCCTCGGTGGCCAGTTCGGTCCAGTTGGTGATGTCGAAGGTGCCGGTGGCGTGTCCGTTCATGTGTCCAGCATGCTCTGTGTTCCTGCCATCTTCTGTCATGTACGGCGGTGGCGGGTGGGTGAGGGGAAGGAGAAAGTTCGGCGAATGCCGTGAAGCCGGCCACTTTGCAGCGGCTCATGACAGATGATCGGAGGCATGGGTTTTCCCCGACCGGCCGTCCCGGTCCTCGCCGGCCGGTCCCTCCAGGCCCGTCCAGCGGAATGCTGACCTCTCCCTTCCCTTCGCAGGAGGGCCGTAGGACCGCGTCCGAGGTGTTCGGGTCCGCCGCGACCGCCCCGCGCCGGGCGCGCGCGTTCGTACGGCGCCAGTTGCGGGGGTGGGAGCTGGCGCATCTGGCCGAGACGGCGGAGCTGGTCGTCTCCGAGCTGGTGACGAACGCGGTGCGGGCGACGGACGCCGTGGTGAGTCCGCCGGTGGCCTCGTCGATGTTCCCGGTCGCCCTGCGTACGGTGGCGCTGCGGGTGCGGGTGGCGCCGGGGCTGCGCAGCCTGTTCATCGAGGTGTGGGACGTCAGCGACCGGGAGCCGGTGTCGCGGGGCGCGGCGGACGGCGATCCGGGGGGCGAGCCGGGCGAGAGCGGCCGGGGCCTCGCGCTGGTCGGCAGCCTGGCCCGGAGCTGGGGCCACTATTCGGCGCCGGATCGGGGCAAGATCGTGTGGTGTGAGCTGGCCATCGCGCCGGGAGCGGGCGGCGCCCAGGAGGCCGGTCCGGGGCCGCGCGGGCGGTCGGGGGTGGCGGAGGGTCCGCGGGAGCGGGTGGCCTCGGTCGCGAACGTTCCTGCGGGGGCGTGTTCGGGGCCGCCTTCGGGGGCGACTTTGGGTGCGCTGCCGCGGCGGGTGCGGCGGCATCCGGTGGGCGCGCGGGCGGACGGCCCGGACGAGGCGACGTTGCTGCGGGTGCTGGAGGGCCTGCGGGCGCTGGACGTGTCCGGTCCGGACCGCCGCTGAGCCGGCCCAGTGGATGCGCGGTGGGTCAGGGGACGACGGTGACCGGCCAGCGGCCGGTGCGGACCAGGCGGAGCGCGACCGAGCCGATGAAGCGGTGACCGGCCTGGGTGGAGGCTCCCACCACGACCGCGTCGGCTCTGATCTCGTCGGCGATCTTGGCGAGGACGCCGGCGGCGTCGCCGTACTCGGTGCGGAAGGTGTAGTCGACGCGCGAGTGGGCGGTCTGGGCGAAGCGCTCCAGTTGCTCGCGTAAGTCCGCGGCGACCTGCTCCCCCGCCTCGATCACCGAGGCCGACGCGGCCGGCATCATGGTGCTGATCGTTCCGGGATTGGTGACGTAGACGAGGACGACGTGCGCTCCCTGACGGCGGGCGAGCCCCCAGGCGTAGGCGGCGGCGCGCAGGGAGGTCTCCGAGCCGTCGATGCCGACGAGGATCACTCGCGGGCCGTCCGTGCCCAGCTCGAACGTGTTCACGCAAGTCAGCGTACGGCCACCTCGGGGCGTCCGTATCCACGTGGATCGGGTGGCGGCCCGGCGGTCTTCGCGGGGGGGGCGCCGGGGAGGCGGGACAGGGCCCGCAACGGGGGGTGGATAACCTGTTGCGGAAATGTCGGGGCCGTTGGTTAGGGTCTCGGATCGTGGCTGATCAACCTTTGATCTACGCGCGTGGCCTGGTCAAACGCTTCGGGGAGTTCACCGCCGTCAACGGGATCGACCTTGAGGTGGCGCCGGGAGAGGCGTTCGGTTTTCTCGGGCCCAACGGGGCCGGCAAGTCCTCGACCATGCGGATGATCGGGTGTGTGTCCACGCCGAGCGCCGGGGAGCTGCGGATTCTGGGTATGGACGCGGTTCACGACGGGCCGAGGATCCGGGCGCGTCTGGGAGTGTGTCCTCAGCTCGACAACCTCGATCCCGACCTGACGGTGCGGGAGAACCTGGTGACGTACGCCCGTTATTTCGGGCTGTCGCGGGCGGAAAGCCGCAGACGGGCCGACGAGCTGCTGGAGTTCGTGCAGCTCGGCGACCGCGCGAACGGGAAGGTGGAGCCGCTGTCGGGTGGCATGAAGCGGCGGCTGACGATCGCGCGGGCGATGGTGAACGAGCCTGATCTCGTGCTGCTCGACGAGCCGACGACAGGGCTGGACCCGCAGGCCCGTCACCTGTTGTGGGAGCGGCTGTTCCGGCTCAAGCAGCGGGGCACCACGCTGGTGCTGACGACGCACTACATGGACGAGGCCGAGCAGTTGTGCGACCGGCTGGTCGTGATGGACGGCGGCAGGATCGTGGCGGAGGGGTCGCCGAGGTCGCTGATCGAGACCTACTCGACGGCCGAGGTGGTCGAGTTGCGTCTTCCCGGGATGCCCGAGGCGGGGTCGCGGTACGCGGCGGCGCTGGAGGGGGTGGGCAAGCGGGTCGACCCGCTGCCCGACCGGGTGCTGGTCTACGTGGACGACGGGGATGCCGCGCTGGCCGAGATCCAGCGGCGCGGGTTGGAGCCGTCGAGCGTGCTGGTGCGGCGGTCGACGCTGGAGGATGTGTTCCTCCATCTGACGGGCCGGACGTTGGTGGACTGAGATGGCTGTGACCCATGGAGTGCATCCGACGCTGGCGGTGCTGGAGCGGCACCTGACCCTCTACCGGCGGTTGTGGCAGGCGTCGGTGTTCTCCTCGTTCGTGCTGCCGGTGCTGTTCCTGCTGAGCATCGGCATCGGTGTGGGGAGTTACGTCGGCAGGGTGCAGGGAGTCGAATACCTGCCGTGGATCGTGCCGGGGGTGCTCGCGTCGACGGCGTTCCAGATCGCGGTGGGCGAGTCGACCTACGCGGTGCTGGGTGACTTCAAGTGGGTCCGGGCCTATCACGCGATGCGGGCCACGCCTGTGGGGCCCGCGGACATGGTCCGAGGTCATCTGCTCTACCTGGTCTTCCGGGTGACGATCGCGGTCGTGGCCTTCCTGGTCGTGGTGGTGTTCTTCGGCGGGCTGCATTCGCCGTGGGCGCTGGTCACACCGCTGGTGTGCGCGGTGCTGACGGTGTCGGTGGCGGCGCCGGTGGCGGCGTTCGCCGCCACGATCGACCACGACAGTTATTTCGCGCTGCTGTTCCGGTTCGTGGTGATCCCTTCGACGTTGTTCGCGGGGGTGTTCTTCCCGGTCGAGCAGCTCACGGCGGTGTTGCGCCCGCTGGCGTACGCCTCGCCGTTGTGGCACGCGGTGGAGCTGTGCCGGGCGGCGACGCTCGGCGCGGCCCCGGCCTGGCCGGTTCCGGTGCATGCCGGGTATCTGCTGCTGTGGGCGGCGGCGGGTCTTTTCCTGGCGGTGCAGGCGTTCCGCCGGAAGCTGGAGGACTGACTGATGGTGACGACGCTGGTGGCGTCCCGGGTCTCCCCCGGCCGGGTGGGCGCCGTCATCGGCCGCAACGTGGGGGCGCTGCGCTCCGGGCCGTCGTACTGGATCGTCCTGCTGTCGGGGTTCTTCGAGCCGCTGCTGTACCTGCTGTCGATCGGTGTCGGCGTCGGCGCGCTGATCGGTGAGCTGACGGTGGACGGGCGGACCATGTCGTACGCGTCGTTCGTCGCGCCGGCGATGCTGGCGGTGTCGGCGATGTCGGGGGCGTTGGCCGAGACGACGTTCAACTTCTTTTTCAAGTTGAAGTATGTGAAGACGTTCGAGGCGGTGCTGGCGACGCCGGTGCGGCCCGTCGAGATCGCGGTGGGCGAGCTGGTCTGGGCGATCGTCCGGGGTTCGCTCTACACCGCGATCTTCCTGGTCGTGATGGTGGCGATGGGGCTGACGGAGCCCGGCTGGGCGCTGGCCGCGTTCCCGGCGACCGTGCTGGTGGGGCTGGCCTTCGGCGGGCTGGGCATGGCCGTCAGCACGCTGATGCGCGGCTGGCAGGACTTCGACCTGATGGGCACCGGGCAGTTCGCGTTGTTCCTGTTCTCCGGGACGTTCTCCCCCGTGCGGGACTATCCGGTCGGGGTCGAGGTGCTGATCCAGCTCACGCCGCTCTATCACTCGGTGGAGCTGGTGCGCGGCCTGTGCATGGGGGTGCTGGGGTGGGGGCTGCTGGGGCATGCGGCCTACCTGGTGGTGCTGGCCGGGGCGGGGGTCTGGTTCGCCTCCCGGCGCCTGACCCGGGCCCTGTGTGACTGACTGTGCGACTGACAGTGTGACTGACAGTGCGACCGCCCCCTCCCGTGCCGGCGTCCTGGCGCTCAGTGGGGAGACGGGTCGATCCGCACACGGTCGCTGTCGTTGTCCGACAGGAACGACGCCAGCGACCGTCCCTCCTCGGTCACTGCGGCGCGGTCGGATCGGGAGAGGCGGCGCAGCGGGGTGACGATCAGGGTTCCGGCCGTGACGTCCCAGGTCGCGGCGACCCGGCCGTCCACCAGGACGACGCGGGCGCCGGCGACCGACAGGCCGCGGTGGGCGTCGTCGACGATGCGGTCGCGGTCGTGGTAGCCGAGGAGCGCGTTGTCGAAGGCCGGCAGGAACCGCACAGGCGCGGGGGTGTCCGGGTCGGGACGCGGTGCGTCGGGCAGGTCCAGCAGTTGCCGGCCCCGTTCGTCGCGGAAGGCGATGAGTTCTTCGCGTACGGCTTCGACCGCGGTGGGCAGCCCGGCCAGACCGCACCAGGCGCGCAGGTCGGCGGACGCGGCGGGCCCGTAGGCGGCCAGATAGCGGCGGACCAGAGCCTGGCCGGCCTGGTCGGAGCCGTCCGGAGGGAGCGGGGTGACGTCGCGTCCCAGCCATGTGGCGAGGGGAAGGTTGCGTACCCCTGCTTTGGTGCGCCACAGGCCGCGCGGGGGCAGCTGGGCCATCGGGATGAGCGCGGCGACGAGCAGCTCGCCCAGGGCCCGGCGCGGTGGTGCGGGCCAGCGGTCCGTGAGCGCGTCGACGAGTTCGGCCATCGTGCGGGGCCGGCCGTCGGCCATGACGTCCCTGCCGGCCGCCGCCACCTCGTCCGGGTCGAGTCCGGCGAGTTCACGGCGGTAGGTGGTCAGCACCCGTTGGCGCAGCATGGTGTCGTGCCGGGCCCGCCAGGCCAGTGCGTCGTCGGCGGTGACGAGGTGGACGGTGCGGCGCATCAGGTGAGTGCGCACCACGTGCCGTCCGGTCAGCAGACCGTCCAAGGTGTCTGGGTGGAAGGCTCGCACCCGCGACCACAGCCCGACGAACGGCTCCTGCGGTTCCTGTGCCTGCATGCCGCACAGGTGGGCGACGACGCCGAGGACGGGTGTGTCGGTGCGGTCGAGCAGGAACTGCCGGGCGAGCGTGGCGCGGTTGAGTGCGCGGCTGTGGAGGACCGTCATGGTGTCAGGCCGCGGCCCGGTCGCCGGCCGGACGCCTGCGCAGCGCCGGGTGCGTGACGGCCGGCGGGTCGTAGGAGATGTCGAGGGGGCCGATGTCGGTCCCGGGCGGGACGATCTCGTCGATCTTGTCGAGGATGTCGTCGCCGAGGGTGACGGCGGCGCCCGCCAGCAGATCCTCGAGCTGTTCCATGGTGCGGGGGCCGATGATGGCCGCGCTGACGTCGGGGTGGGTGGTGGCGAAGGCCATCGCTATGTGGGGCAAGGACATGCCGGCTTCCTCGGCAACGGTGATGAGCTGTTCGACGGCGTCGAGCTTGCGCTCGTCGGTCAGGTGCTTGGGCACCCAGTGCATCCTGGCGTTCTCCGCGCGGGGGGCGCCCTTGCGGTAGCGGCCGGTCAGCAGTCCCGACGACAGCGGGCCCCACACCAGCACGCCCAGGCCGTAGCGCCGGCAGACGGGCAGGACCTCTCGTTCGATGCCGCGGTTGAGGATGGAGTAGGTGGGCTGCTCGGTGCGCAGCCGGTGCAGAGCGCGCCGCTCGGACACCCACTGCGCCTCGACGATCTCCGATGGCGGCAGGTTCGAGGAGCCGATGGCGCGGACCTTGCCGCTGCGCACCAGATCGGTCAGCGCGGACAGGGTCTCCTCGATGTCGGTGCGGGGGTCGGGGTGATGGATCTGGTAGAGGTCGATGTAGTCGGTCCGCAGGCGCCGCAGCGAGTGCTCGACCTCGGCGATGATCCAGCGCCGTGAGCTGCCGTGGCGGTTGGGACCCTCGCCCATCCGGCCGTTGACCTTGGTGGCCAGCACGACGTCGTCACGCCGGCCTTTGAGGGCCTTGCCGACGATCTCCTCGGTCTCGCTGTAGCCGTACACGTCGGCGGTGTCGACGAAGTTGATGCCTGCGTCCAGCGCCCGGTGGGTCATGCGGATGCAGTCGTCGTGGTCGGGGTTGCCCACTGGGCCGAACATCATGGTGCCCAGGCAGTAGGCACTGACCTCGATGCCGGTTCGTCCCAGCTCGCGCATTCTCACGGTGATCCGATTCCTCTTCGATCCAGGGGGCCGTTCGGCGGATTGCCGCGGCCTTGCCGGCAGTCCCGCTCCTGCCGTGCGGGCAGGAGCGGGAAGGCAGAGGGGTGCGGCGGACAGGCGGGTGCCCGCCGCACCCCCTGTGTGGGGTCGGCCGTTGTACTCAGCCGTTGTACGGTGCCGCGACGTCCAGGACCCAGACGACGCCGAAGCGGTCCTTGAGCATGCCGTAGAGCGGTGCCCACTGCGCGGGGCCCAGCGGCTGCACGACGGTCGCGCCGACGGCCAGCTTGCCCCAGAGGGCGGTGATCTCGTCGGTGTCGTCACCGCGTACGGAGACGAAGACGGCGTTCTCGCCCGGGTTCCACGGCGTGTGGGAGGGCACGTCGTAGGCCATGACGTGGAAGCCGTTGTCCGCGACCACCTGGCCCCACATCACCCAGTCCGCCTCGTCCGGGTTCTGCGTGTTGCCCGCGTCCTTGTAGGTGACGGCGACGACGTTTCCGCCGAAGACGGAGTGATAGAAGTCGAGCGCTGCGCGGGCGTCGCCGCGGAAGTTCAGGTGGGTCGTGGTGGTGATGGACATGATGGCTCCCAGCATTCGATCAATCGGACCCGCGCCGGACGAGCTCGAGTCGAAGGCGGCCGGGCACGCGTCGCTGTGGCGGCTGCCCGCCCCGGCGATCGGTGCTCCGGGCGATCTCCGCCGGTTGTTCGGTGGTCACCACCCGAAGTAGCGGACGGGCGTCCTCTACTGGGATGACCTGCGGTGATCGTGCTTCTGCTCGACCTCGGTCGGCGTCGGTGACCTCACATTCCCATGGGTAGAGGACAGGGTGCGTCCTCTACTGGAGCAGGATGGGTTTCATGCCGAAGACGTCCGCGCGGCTGCTCGCGCTTCTCTCGCTGCTGCAGACCCGTCGTAACTGGTCGGGCGAGGACCTGGCCGCGCGGCTGCACATCAGTGCGCGCACGGTCCGCCGTGACGTGGACCGTCTCCGCGAGCTCGGTTATCCGATCACGACCTTCAAGGGGCCCGACGGCGGATACCGGCTCGATGCCGGTTCGCAGATGCCTCCGCTGCTGTTCGACGACGACCAGGCCGTCGCTCTCGCCGTGGCCCTCCAGACAGCCGCCGCGACCGGCGCCGGCATCGAGGAGGCCGCGGCGCGCGCGCTGAACACCGTCCGGCAGGTCATGCCCGCACGGCTGCGCCGCCGGATCGACACCTTCCAGGTCATCGCCGTCGAGCGGCCCGCGGCGCGGCCGGACGCACAGGTCGACAGCGGCGTCCTCATGGCGCTCAGCGCCGCCGTCCACGCCGGTGAGGTGCTGCGCTTCGACTACGCGGCCGCATCCCCGCCGGAAGCGGACGACGAGGGCGTGCTGACGCCGCCGCGCCGGGTGGAGCCTCATCATCTGGTCACCTGGGGCGGGCGCTGGTATCTCGTCGCGTGGGACCTCGACCGTGAGGACTGGCGTACCTTCCGCGCGGATCGGATCACCCCGCGCTCCCCCGCGGGGCCGCGTTTCACCCCGCGCGAGCTGCCCGGAGGTGATGTGGCCGCCTTCGTGACGGGCAGGTTCCGGGGCTTCGACGGCTCGGGCGACTGGCCCTGCCGGGGTGAGGTGATCCTCGGCCTGCCCGCTGCGGCCGTGTCCCGCTACACCCGCGACGCGGTCGTCGAGGAGCTCGGCCCGGACCGCTGCCGGCTCGTGCTGGGCTCGTGGTCGTGGGTCGGCCTGGCCGCCGCCGTCGGCAGGTTCGACGCCGACATCGAGGTCGTCGGCCCGGCCGAGCTCAGGGAGGCCTTCGCGCATCTGGCCCGCCGCTACGCCAAGGCGGCGGGCGGCGCACCCGCCGCACCGAGCCGGTGAACGGGCGTGCTCAGCCGCTCGCGCCGGGCTCCATGGCCGTCCCGGCGGTGGCCGTGACGGCCTGGATGCCGTCCAGGAGCCAGTCGAGGCCGATGGTGAAGCTGGTGTCCCAGTCGGCGTCGGCGACCAGGGGGCCATGCGCGGCGAGGACGGGATACCGGTCGCTCTTGGCAAGGAAGTGCTCACGGGCGGCCTGTCCTGTGGCTTGTCCTGTGGCGTGCTCTCCCCCGGCCGTCCAGGTCGCCTGCATGAGCGCGGACCCGATCACGTGGTTCGACAGCCCGTACGCGGCGGCGGACAGGTGGGGTTGACGACCCCGGCCTTCACCAAGGTGGCGTACAGGAACTCGCTGCGGGCGAGCACGTTGGGGCCGAGTCGCCTCGGTGCGCCACAGCGGTTCCGTACGGCTGGGCGCCCGGGTGGCGCCCGGCCACTTCGCCCAGACCCATTTCCTCGTGTTCGGCGCTGACGGGGGCGTGTACGAGAGCGCCGAGCCGGTGTGGGACGAGGGCCGTGTCGGACGCAGTCGGTGAGGCCCTCTGGGTGCCCGCTGATCGGATCCACGACCCAAGACGGCGGGTGCACGGCGAGCTCACCACGGGTGGGGAGCGGTCCGAATCGCGTCGGCGGCGGCCCGCAGAAGGCGGCAACTCTCAGGATGACAGTCCGTAGCGGGTGGCGAGTGCGGCGGCCCGGTCGCGCAGGGAGTTGCGCAACCACTGCGGGGCCAGGGCTTCCGCGTTCGTGCTGAGCTGCCACAGCGCCCATTCGGCGTGTCTCGGATCTTGGAAGGTCACCTCCAGCCGCAGCCACCCGTCTGAGTCGGCTTCTTCGGCGCCGACGGCCAGCGCGGTGCCCAGCAGGTCCTCCCGCCGCGCCGGGTCCACCCGTACCAGCACGGTGACCTGGTCGCCGCCGGCCCGAAACCGCGTGCTGCGTTCCTGCCAGGCCCGGGCCAGATCGATCCGGTCCGGTCGCTGTGCGGGTTCGGGGAGTTCCTCGGCGGCCAAGACCCGGGACAGCCGGTAGGTGCGGTCCGCGCCAGACCTCGTGGCCAACAGGTAGCCCCGGTCGCGTACGGTGACCAGGCCGATCGGGTCCACCGTGCGCCACTTCGGGGTCTCGTCCACAGCCGCGTAGTGGATCCGCAGCTTGTGTCCGGCGAACACCGCACGCAGGATCTCGGCCGCTACGGCGTCGGACACCTCCTCGGTGACCAGCCGACGCGAGAGCAGGTCGGTCTCCGGGTCGACGAGCAATCGCTCGGCCGCGCCGGCCGCGGTGGTCCGATAGCTTTCGGGCAGCGCGTCAACCACCTTGAGCATCGCCGAAGCGAGCGCCGAGCCGAGGCCGAATGCCTGCGCGCCGCGCCGCGATCCGGCGACCAGCAGGGCAAGGGCCTCGTCGGGGTTCAGTCCGGTGAGCTCGGTCCGGAAACCGGGCAACAACGCGAAACCGCCGTGCCGGCCGCGTTCGGCGTAGACCGGGACGCCGGCCGCGGACAGCGCCTCGATGTCGCGCAGCACGGTGCGGGTGGAAACCTCCAGCTCGCGGGCCAGCGCGGCCGCGGACAGCCGACCGTGCTGCCGTAGCAGCAACACCAGCGAGACCAACCGGTCGGCGCGCACACGAGAACGTTACCGAGATATACGACACAGGATGTCGTGATTCGTTGGGAGGCTCATCAACGCGGCCGAAGTCGGCGGCTACCGAGCCGATCGACGTACCTGATGCCGGCGAATCGAATGGAGCTGATGTGGCAGTGGAGCGAGCGGCGGTCAACCCGTGGGCGTGGTCGACGGAGCTGGGGTACAACCAGGGTGAGATCGTCTCCGGGCACACCCGGACCCTGTACGTCTCCGGGCAGACCGCGATGAGCGGCGACGGCAAGCCCCAGCACGCCGATGACATGGCGGCGCAGTTGGCGCTGAGCCTCGACAACCTGGAGGCCGTGCTCGGCGAGGCCGGCATGTCCCTCGCGAACCTCGTCCGGCTCAACGTCTACACCACCGACGTCGATCGGCTCTTCGAGCACTACGGCGTGCTGGCCTCGCGTTTGGGCGCCGCCGGGGTGGCGCCGACCACCACGATGCTCGGGGTGGCACGGCTGGCGATCCCCGACCTGATGGTCGAGCTCGAGGGGACCGCCGTCGCCTGATGCGACCTCGCCGCCTCCGGCAGGGCTGCCGGAGGCGGCACGAGTAGTAGACAGGCGGGTGATTTACGGTGCTCAGGATCTCGATCGCGCCGATCTCACGCCGATCGTGTCGGCACCGCAGCGTTGCTCTGCGCCGAGCGCCACCCTGAGGCCTGCCACCGCTCGTTGATCGCGCAGCCGCTGTCCGGCAGGCGGGCGGGGGAAGGCTCCGTGTCAGGCCGGAGCGAGGACGCAGAACTCGTTGCCCTCCGGGTCGGCGAGGACGATCCACGGGACGTCGCCCTGCCCGACGTCGGCGAGCGTCGCGCCGAGGGTCTGCAGCCGGGCCACCTCCGCCGCTTGATCGTCACCGCGGTACGGCAGCAGGTCGAGATGGACGCGGTTCCACACGGTCACGTCGGGCGTGCGGAGGAACTCGAGATACGGCCCGACCCCCTTGGCGGAGCGCAGCCGTGCGTGGTCGTCGGTCACCTCGTGCAGGGTCCAGTCGATCGCCTCGCCCCAGAACCGGGCCATGGCCCGGGGGTCGGCGCAGTCGACCACCACCGCGGCGATCGGCCCGGTGTCCCGGTAGATCTCCCGAGGCTCCAGCACGCAGAACACGTTGCCCTCCGGGTCGGCAAGGACCGTCCACGGGACGTCGCCCTGGCCCACATCGGCGGGCGTCGCACCGAGCTCCTTCAGACGCGCGACCAACTCCGCCTGATGGGCCACAGAGGTGGTGGCGAGATCGAGGTGCACCCGGTACTTCACCGTTTCGGGGTCCGGGACGGTGACGACATCGACGCAGACGGCGACGGGGTCCGGCCAGACGAAGTCCACGGGTTCGACGTTGGTCACACCGGGTCCCTCGCTGGAGACACCCCAGCCGAGCGCCTCCGCCCAAAACCGGCCGAGCGCCGCGTCGTCCCGTGCCTTGAAATTCACCTGAACAAGTCGCAGTGCCACGCGCCAACCCTATGTCCGACAGATAAACCAGGATGAACCACGCACCTTCGGCTCAACTGGCGGGCAGGTCGGTGACTTCACCGATCGGCCGAAGGCCACCGCGTGCGCCCCCGGGCGCGGGATAATCGCCCGCGTGTATCGGGAGAGGGCCTCGTGTGTGCCGGGCGCGGTGCTGTGGTGGAGCACCTCCCCCGGCTCCGGAACCGCCACGCGGCGCGTGCTGCCGGACGGATGCATGGACGTGATCTGGGCGGACGGCGCGCTGCTGGTGGCGGGGCCGGACACCGCCGCGCACGTGGTGGCCGACCGGCCCGGCGCCCGGTATGTGGGGCTGCGCTTCGGCCCGGGCACCGGGCCGGTGGTCCTCGGGATCCCGGCGCACGAGCTGCGCGACCGGCGGGTGCCGCTGGCCGGCCTGTGGCCGGGCGCCGAGGTGCGGCGGCTGACGGAGCGGGCGGGCGAGGTCGCGGATTCGGGCCCTTGTCTGGGTGCGGTGTTGGAGGAGGCGGCGGAGCGGCGGCTGGGCGCGGCGCCCCGCCCCGTCGACGCCGCTCTCGTCGGCGCTGTCGTGGACGGCGTGCGCGCGGGCGTGCCGGTCGCGCGGATCGCCGCCGACGCGGGGGTCGGCGAACGGCGGCTGCACCGCCGCTGCCTGGACGCCTTCGGCTACGGGCCGCGGACGCTCGGCCGCATCCTGCGGATGAACCGGGCGGTGGACCTGGCCCGCGCCGGCACGCCGTTCGCCTCGGTGGCCGCCGTGGCCGGGTACGCCGACCAGGCCCACCTGTCACGTGAGGTGAGGTCGCTGACCGGCGTGACGCTCGGCACGCTGATCCGCTGACCACCACCCGGTCAGTCGGCGGGCAGGGCGGCGAACAAGTCCACGCCGTTGCCGTCCGGGTCGTGCACCGTCGCGTAGCGCTGTCCCCAGAACGCGTCCCAGGGCGGCAGGTGTCCCTCGTATCCGGCCTTGACCAGGTCCGCGTACAGGTGATCGACCTCCTCCGGGCCGTCGCAGCGGAAGGCGAGCCCCATGCGCGGCCCGCCGTACGCGGGAGACCAGGAGGGGTCGAACGAACGGACGGTCGCGACGGTGTCCCAGGCGAGGCGCAGCCCGCCGGGAAGGGTCACCTCGACGTGGGGCTCGGCGTCGGCCGAGGGCGGGATGTCCAGCCCGAGCCGCCGGTAGAAGGACAGGGAAGCGGCCATGTCGGTCACGACCAGGCCGATGAGATCGAACGCAGGTGCCATGACGGCCACGGTAGGAGGCGGGCGGGCCGGCCGTCTTGAACGTATCGGACACTCAGCGGGAGAAGGGCGTGACGGCCGTGACGGCGGCCACCGGGATCGGCCCGTAGATGTGAGGGAACGCCTCGTCCGTCCCCTCGGGCACCTCCAGCCTGACCACGCAGCCGAGCCGGGCCTCGTCGATCTCCAGCAGCACCAGGGGCTCGGTGACGTGTCCGTAGTAGCGGCCCGCGACGCCGCGTGCCTGGGCCAGGTCGGCCGAGGCGTGGATGTAGCCCTCCTCCTCCAGGGTCCGGCCGAGGGTCGAGACGCGGTACTCGCCCGCGGTGACGGCCGCGTCCCAGTCGGCGGCGAGCGCGAGATGGAAGATCATGGGCCGACCCTAGCGGGCGGTCCGAGCGCGGCCAGCGCGCGGGCCACCGCCTCCCGGGCGCGGTCCCTGCCGTCGGGGCGGGCCTCGACGACGTCTTCCACCCACAGGCCCGACAGCAGACCGGCGACGAGCCGGACCTCCGCGGGCCCGCAGGGGTAGCCGGCGCGTTCCAGCACCGCGGCGACGATCTCGTCGCAGCCGTCGGTCCAGGCGCGGGCGATGGCCTGCAGCGCGGGGTCGCGGCCCGCCTGCAGGTACAGCTCCCACAGGCCGAGCTGGCGCAGGCGGTCGGAGGCGTACACGCCGGTGAGCGTCTCGGCGACCGCGGCCGGCGCACGGCCCGCGAGGCGGTCCACCGTCGCTCGCATGCCGGCGAGTTCGCGCTCGACCAGCAGGGAGAAGGCCTCGGCCAGCAGTTGGTCGCGGCTGGTGAAGTAGTAGGAGGTGGCGGCGAGGGGGAGGCCGGCCCGGCGGGCGACGGCCCGGTGCGTCACGGCGGCGAAGCCGCCGTCGCCGAGCAGGTCGACGGCCGCGTCCAGCAGCGCCTCCCTGCGGCGTACGGCGCGCTCCTGCGGGCGCCGCGGCTGGGGTGAGACGACGGCCTGTGCGGCGACGCCGCGTGCGGGGGCCGCCGGGACGGGTGCGGGCCGGTCCTGATCGGGCACGCCGTGCTCCTCCCCTGGGTCGTCGGGGCTCCGCCGCCGGCCGGGGAGCTGTCCGGATCACCTTTGGCGGGCGCCCGCCGCCGGGGTCAATCGATCGGAGCCGATCGATCAGTGCGCCCCGGAGAGGTTGAGCACGGCGACCCCGGCGATGATCAGCGCGATGCCGGCGGCCTTGACGAGGTTCATGTGCTCGCCGAGGAACAGCGCGCCGATCAGCGCGATCGCCGCGGTCCCGGTGCCCGCCCACACCGCGTACGCGATGCCGACGGGCATGCGGAGCTTGAGCGCCCAGGCCAGCAGGACGAACGAGGCGATGTACCCGGCGGCGACCACAACGGTCCAGCCCCAGCGGGTCAGGCCGTCGCTGAGTTTGAGCGCGGAGGTGGCCAGGACCTCCGAGGCGATCGCGGCGACGAGCAGGAGCCAGGGCATGGGAACCTCTCCGATAAAACTGAACGCTTGTCCCAATTTTACTCGGCGTGGCTCCGCAAAGCCATGGGCGGGCCAGCCAGGCGCTCCAGGCTTGTTGACCAATCGCGCGCTGCGGACGCGAGCGGGGCGACTTCATCCGGGGCCATGCGGCTCGGTTTCGCGTTGATGCTGAAGTCCTTCGAGCTGGAGGCACGCTTTCCCGGCGTGAGGACATTCGCCGAGCGCCGCTCCGACGGCCGGTTCACCTGGGTCGCCGTGGCCTGACCCGATGGCGAGCCCGCGCCTCGCCCGCTCCCGGCCACCAGGCGAGCGCCGAGCGAGCACTGAGCGAGCACTGAGCGAGCACTGAGCGAGCACTGAGCGAGCACTGAGCGAGCACTGAGCGAGCACTGAGCGGGCACCGCGTCATGGGCCGTGTTTCACAGGGTCACCGGCAGCGCGGCCAGCCGCCACGTGCCGGGGTCGGGGGCGCGCAGCTCGTCGGGCGGGGCGGCCATGGCCAGGCCGGGGAAGCGGCGCAGCAGCGCGGTGATCGCGACCTGGGTCTGCACGCGGGCGAGGGACGCGCCGAGGCAGAAGTGCGGGCCGTGGCCGAACCCCAGGTGGCCGGCGCCGGGCGCCCGGGTCACGTCCAGCCGGTCGGGGTCGGCGAACACCCGCGGGTCGCGGTTGGCCGCGGCGACCAGGGCGGTGACCTTCGCCCCCTTGGGCACGGTCACGCCGTGCAGTTCGACGTCCTGGCGGGCGTGGCGCGGGATCGCCAGCAGTGCGGGGCCGCACCAGCGGATGAGCTCCTCGACGGCCCCCGGCATCAGCGCGGGATCGGAGCGTACGGCGGCGAGCTGGGCGGGGTGGGACAGCAGGGCGGCCACGGCGTTGGCGATGAGGTTGGTCGGCGTCTGACCGGCGAGGACCAGGTGCCAGACCATGGTGACGATCTCGGTGTCGCTCAGCCGGTCCCCGTCCTCGGCCTGGACGCGCGCCAGGTCGCCCAGCACGTCCCGCGGCACGTCCCCCGGGCCGTTCTCCTGCGGGGGCAGGGCGCGGCGGGCGGCGACGGCGTCCCTGGCGCCCGCCATGATGCCCGGGATGGCCCGCGCGAAGTCGCTGCCCGCCCCGGCGGCGACGGTGGCGCCCCATTCGCGCCAGCGCGGGCGGTCCTCCTCGGGGATGCCGACCAGCGCGCAGATGACGTCCATCGGAAGCGGCCGGGCGAAGTGCCGCAGCAGGTCGACCTGTCCGCCGTCGGCGTGCGCGGGCAGGTCGTCGAGCAGGGCGTCGACGATGGCTTCGATCCGGGGCCGGAACTCGGCGGCCCGCCGGGGGGTGAAGGCCGGGGCGACCAGTTTGCGCAGCCGCGCGTGCTCGGGGCCGTTCATCTCGCTCATGGTCCGCATGTACGGCAGGCAGTCGTCGGGGACCTGCGGGCGCATGAAGCTGTCGGCGGTGAGTTCGAAACGGGCGTCGCCGAGCATCGCCCGCGTGCCGTCGTACCGGGTCAGGGCCCATATCGGGCCGAGGCCGGGAATCGTCAGCCGCGCGAGCGGAGCGCGTTCGCGCACGCGTCCGTAGGCGGTGAAGGGGTCGCGCAGGACCTCGGGGTCGGTGAGGTCCACCTCGGGCAGAGTGATCACGGACAGCTCCAGATGTTCAAATCAGATGTTCTTGTCATCTGAGTGGTGAAGGTATCTTGGGTTCCGCCGTACGGCAAGCGGGCGTACGCGGACGAGGAGAGGGATGAAACGCCTCACGAGGGCCGAGCTTCAGGCGCTCAACCGGGCCAAGGTGCTGGCCGCCGCCCGCGACGAGTTCGCCGAGCGGGGGTTCCGCGAGGCCAAGGTGGACGCGATCGCCGACCGGGCCGGACTCACCCGAGGCGCGGTCTACTCCAACTTCCCGGGCAAGCGGGCGCTGTACTTCTCGGTGCTGGCCGATCTGGCCGAGCGGGAGGCCGCGCCGGGCGGGACGCCCGGCACCGAGACAGCTGAGACATCTGGGACACCGGGTGCCAAGACACCTGGCGCGGCCACGGCCGGGGAGGCGCTCGCCGCCTTCGCCCGCGCCTGGGTCTCCCGGCTTCCGCTGGCCACCGACGACCCGGCCAGGCTCGGCATGGACCTGATGCCGGAGGTGCTCGCCGACCAGCGGGTCCGCCAGCCGTTCGCGCAGCTCATGAAGCTGAACGCGATCGTGCTCGGGCTCGCGCTCGAACGACTGGACGGGCACGCCTCCGCGCGGCGGCGGGTGCGGGTCGCGGAGACGGCCCTGACCACCCTGTACGGCGCGAGCCAGATGGCCGACGCTGCGCCCGGGTTCGCCGAGCCGTTCGACATCGTCGCGGCGTGCGAGGGGCTCGCGGACCTCGATCTCGGCGACCGATGGGACCTCCCTCACCTGCCCTTCGTCCCCCTCGCGCGACCCGCCGGCGAGCCCTGGTCGCCGCCGCCGGCAGTGGACGCGCTGCGGGGCGAGCCGGCCCCGCTCGCGCGTGACGGCGTGGTGGCGGTCCTCGGGCTGCACCGCCTGGGGGCGGTGGAGGAGGCGGTGCGGGCCGCACCGCCCGGTGACGAGGTCACCGCGGTCCTGGTCACCGGCGACCCCGGCGAGCTGGGGCCGCTCGCCCGGCTGACCCTCGCCGACCTGCGGGCCTGTCTGCGGCGGGCGCTGCCCGCACCGGCCTGGCCGTGCCTGCGCGTGGTGCACGACGAAGAGGGGGCCGTCGCGGCGGCGGCCGGGGTGACCGCCGTGAGCGACGGCACCGAGGTGGCCGTCCGGGTGCGATCGGGCCGCGTGGTCGCCCGCGCCGACGGGTACGGCGCCTGTCACGCCGCCGCCTCCGCCGAGCTCTGACCGCACGGCCCCACTCAGACAGGCCCCACTCAGACAGGCCCCACTCAGGCAGGCACCGTACGGGCGGGCGCGGGTGGGCGTGGACACTTGGCGTGACGGTCGAATGCGTGTTCTACTGAACCTCATGCGTCGCGACGCCACTTCCCGCGCGGGGGACCAGACCCCTGCGCGGCCCCGAGGGCAGCAGCAGACGGTGCGGCAGGCCGGGCAGAAGTCGGTGCAGCAGTCGCTCGTCGGTGAGGGCCCCGTCCGCCCGCGCATCGAGCGGCAGGCCGTCACCCGCGTCTTCGACGGCATCACCTGCTACGAGGTGCCGGCCCGCGCGGCGCTCGAGCGGGTGCCCGAGGCCGCCGAGATGCCCTTCACATGGGGCGCGAGCCCCTATCGGGGCTGTGAGGCGGGCTGCGGCTACTGCACCGCCCGGCGCGGCCACCGCTATCTCGGCCTGGACCCGGGCCGCGACTTCTCCACGAAGATCGTGGTCAAGACCGACCTGGCCCGCCGCCTGCGGCGCGAGCTGGCCTCCCCCCGCTGGAGCGGCGAGCCGCTCGCGCTGGGCCTCACCGGCGACTGCTACCAGCCGGCCGAGGAGATCTACCGCCTGATGCCCGGCGTCATCCGGGCCCT
Source organism: Microbispora sp. NPDC046933 (assembly GCF_040644635.1). Lineage (NCBI taxonomy): Bacteria > Bacillati > Actinomycetota > Actinomycetes > Streptosporangiales > Streptosporangiaceae > Microbispora > Microbispora sp. NPDC046933. Next base: position 58,589 of record NZ_JBEYWW010000006.1, read on the forward strand.
GGCCGACGCGGCCAACCCGTTCACCGTGCTCACCAGGAGCCCCCTGGTCCTGCGCGACCTGGACCTGTTACGCGAGGCCGCGAAGGTGACTCAGGTCGGCGCGATGGTGTCGGTCGGTTTCGTGGACGACCGCCTGCGGCGCGCCGTGGAGCCGGGGACCGCGACGCCGCAGCGGCGCCTGGAGATCTGCGCCGCGCTGAACGAGGCCGGCATTCCCTGCGGTGTGCTGATGGCGCCGATCCTGCCGCTCATCACCGACTCCACCGATCACCTGCTGGCGACCGTACGGCGGGCGGCCGAGGCGGGCGCGGTCAGCGTGACGCCCGTCGTGCTGCGCCTGCCCGCCGGCGTCCGGGAGTGGTACATGGGGTGGCTGGAGCGCGAGCATCCCGGTCTGGTGCCGCGCTACCAGGCGCTGTACGGCAAGGGCCAGGTCGCCGAGGACGGCTACCGGCGGCGGATCGCCGAGCAGGTGCGCGTCCTCGCCGAGACCTACGGCATCGGCAGGGACACCCGGCGCTGGAGGCGGCGCCGCTCCCCCGACCGGCAGCTCGCCCTCGTCTGACCGAGGCCGCTGCGGCGAAAGTCGGCCTAGCCGTTGCGGGTGTCGGCCGAGGGCAGGCTGTCGAGGCTCAGCCCTGCCGGCTGATGGGTCGTGTTGCCTGCGGCTGGGTGGCTGCCAGGCTGGTGAGGAGTTTGAGTCGCTCTTCAGAGGTGCTGCCCGGTTCGGCGGTGTAGATGGTGAGGTCGTACACCGTCCGGTTGGACACGGGCAGGTCCAAGGACTGGTAGGTCAGCTCCAGGTCGCCGACCTGTGGGTGCCATAGCCGCTTGATGCCGTCGTGGCGGATGCGGACGTCGTGGGCGGCCCACTGGCTGCGGAACCGAGGGCTGAGCGTGGACAGCTCGCCGACGAGTTCGCGCAGGGCCCGGTCGTGGGGTTCGCGTCCGGCTTCGGCGCGCAGCAGTGCGGCGGTGGCGGCGGCGGCCTCGTCCCAGTCGACGAAGAACCGGTGGGCGGCCGGGTCGAGGAAGATGTAGCGGGCGATGTTGGCGCGGCCGTGCTCGGTGGTGGTGGGGCTGTCGAAGACCGGTGCGTGCAGGGCTCGGGCCAGCGGGTTGTGGGCGATGATGTCCTGGCGGCCGTTGCGCAGGAACGCCGAGGACATGGTCATGGAGTCCAGCAGCCACTGGACACGGGGCGGGACCTGGACGTCCTTGCGCCGGGACGGTGTGCGGCGGCTGGGCCGGGCGGCGCGGGCCAGGTCGAACAGGTAGGTGCGTTCGTCCTGGTCCAGTCGCAGTGCCTGGGCGACCGCGTCGAGCACGTCTTCGGACACGCCGCTGATGTGACCCTTCTCCAGCCGCGTGTACCACTCGGTGCTCACTCCGGCCAGCACGGCGACTTCCTCGCGGCGCAGCCCGGGCACCCGGCGCCGGCCGCTGGTGGGCAGCCCGGCCCGCTCCGGAGTGATCTTGGCTCGGCGGGTGGCGAGGAAGTCCCGGATCTCGGCGCGGTTACCGGCCCGCTCGGCGGCCCGGCCGCCGGCGGGGTTGTCGGGTCGGTCGTCCATGTCATCCACGGTAATCCGCAGGTCACCACGCAGGGGGGTTGAGGTTGTCCCCCCGACGAACGCGCTCTGCCTCCCGTACGGAAAAACGGTTGTCCTGGGCGTCAGCACGTTGAACGCGACCTGGATGCGGAGATGGACATGAGTACGCGAGGAGAAGCCCTGCGGCGGCCCGCGGGCGCGGGTGACGCCGACGCGCCCGGCGAGCGCGGGCAGCCGCCCGCGCGGCTGCCGCTGGTGGTCTATGTGCTGGCGTTGGGCACCTTCTTGATGCTCACGACGGAGTTCGTGGTGGCGGGCCTGCTGCCGGAGATCTCAGGCGACCTGCGGGTGAGCATGCCCCGGTCGGGGTTGTTGATCACGGTGTTCGCGGTCGGGATGATCGTCGGCGCGCCCTTGACCGCGATGCTGACGCTGCGGCTGCCCAGGCGATCGACGCTGATGCTGGCCTTGGGCGTGTTCGCCGCCGGGCACCTCATCGTCGCGGCCGGCTCCAGCTTCGCGCTGCTGCTGGCGGCACGGTTCGTGACGGCGCTGGCCACCGGGGCGTTCTGGGCGGTGGCCAACGTGGCCGCCGGCCGCGCCGCGGGTCCCGCCGCACGCTCCCGTGCCCTGGGCCTGGTGGGCGCCGGGGGCATGCTCGCCAATGTCGTCGGTGTGCCGCTCGGCGCGTTCGCCGGGCAGCTGGTGGGCTGGCGGGGCCCGTTCTGGGTGCTCGCGGTCCTCGCCACGGCGGTCGCCGGGCTGATCGGCCGCACCGTCCCGCACGACGGCGCAGATCATCGGGCGGTGTCGGTCCGGTCGGAGGTGACGGCTCTGCGCTCGGGTCGCCTGTGGCTGGTGCTGGCGGCCTGCGCGGCCACGACCGGCGGGGTGCTGTCGGCCTACTCCTACATCGCGCCGCTGCTGACCGGCCGGACCGGTGTCGCGGCCGGGCTCGTGCCGCTGGTGCTCGTCGGCTTCGGCGCCGGAGCCCTGGCGGGCTCGCTGGTCGGGGGCCGCTTGGGGGACGTCCGCCCGCACACCGTGACGATCGCGGCGGCCGCGGGGGCCACGGTCCTGCTGCTGGCGATCTGTCTGCTGTCGGACCACGCCTGGGCCACGGTCGTTCTGGTCGCTCTGCTGGGGTTCTTCGGGCTCGGCGCCAACCCGGTGCTGATCTCCCTGTCCGTCCGCTTCGCGGGGCCGGCGCCCACCCTGGCGTCCGCCCTCAGCGTCTCGGCGTTCAATTTCGGGACCGCGGTCGGCACCTGGATCGCCGGGCGCGCCCTCGACTCGTCCCTGGGGAGCACCGGCCCCGCCGTGGTCGGCACCGCCATCGCCGCGCTGACTCTGATCCCCACGATCACGATCGCCCTCATCCGGCGCCGCCGTTCCGCAGCACCCGCCCACTAGGTCCGCCCCGCCGGGTGTATGGCCAGGTCAGCCGGGGAGGTCGCAAGGAGCGAAGACGCTCGGACCAGATCGCGGTCACGGCCCGGGGCTGCTGCCCCGCCGCCACCACCTGAGACACACCAACCACCTGAAACGGAGAGTTCTGATGCGTGCAACCTTGATGTACGGCGCCGGCGACGTCCGGGTCGAGGACGTGCCGGACCCGGTCATCAAGCTGCCCACCGACGCGCTGGTCCGGGTCACCGCGTCCTGTGTCTGCGGCAGCGACCTGTGGCCGTACGGCTCGATGATGCCCGAGGACGGGCCCGCCCGGATGGGGCATGAGTTCATCGGCATTGTCGAGGACACCGGCGCGGAGGTGACCGCCGTCAAGAAGGGCGACCTGGTCGTCGCGCCGTTCGCCATCTCCGACAACACCTGCGAGTTCTGCCGCGAGGGTCTGCACACCTCCTGCGCCAACCCGCAGGCCGGCTTCTGGGACGGCGAGCCGGAAGAGGGCGGCCAGGCCGAAGCGGTCCGCGTCCCGCTCGCCGACGGCACGCTCGTCAAGCTCCCCGTCGCCGCCTGATCGGCCCTCATCCCGTCCCTGCTGACGCTCTCGGATGTGCTCGGCACCGGCTACCACGCGGCGGTGGCGGGCGGTGTCGACGAGCGCACCCACGTCACCGTGATCGGTGACGGCGCCGTCGGACGCACCCGTCCGGGCCTACATCGAAGAACTGATGCCCGGCATCCTCGACGGCACCATCGAACCGGGAAAGGTCTTCGACGCCACCACCGACCTCGACGGGGTCCCGGCCGGCTACCAGGACATGGCCGACCGCAAGACCCTCAAGGTCCTCATCAAGCCCTGACAGAGATATCAGAGCCCCGCGCCGGCGAAGCGTCCGGGTCGTGACGTTCAGGCGCTCTGCGAGGTCGGTGCCCGACCAGGCGCGGTGGGTCTGCGGCAGCGACAGCAGCCGGAGCGGGCGGGCCGGGGTTTCCAACGTGCGTTCATGGTGACGAATGTGGAGGACCGGAGCTGTCCTACACCGGCGGGAGGCTGTGTGCCGTGAGCCCATCAGAACCGTTTCGCATCGACATCCCGCAGGCCGATCTCGACGACCTGGCCGGCCGTCTGGCCCGCACCCGCTGGCCCGACGAGCTTCCCGGCGTCGGCTGGTCCTACGGGGTGAGCAAGGACTACCTCATGGAGCTGGTCGAGCACTGGCGCACCGGCTACGACTGGCGCGAGCACGAGGCCCGCCTCAACAAGGTTCCGCAGTTCACCACGGAGATCGACGGCCAGAACGTCCATTTCCTGCACGTACGCTCGCCCGAGCCCGGCGCCACCCCGCTGATCGTCACGCACGGCTGGCCGAGCACGGTGTACGACTTCCTGGACATCCTCGGGCCGCTGACCGATCCGCGCTCGCACGGCGGCGACCCGGCGGACGCCTTCCATGTCGTCGCGCCCTCGGTGCCGGGTTTCGCGTTCTCCGGCCCGACCCGCGAGACCGGCTGGGGCGCCGGCCGTGTCGCGCGGGCCTGGGCCGAGCTCATGCGGCGCCTCGGGTATGAGCGTTACGGGGCGCAGGGGGGCGACTTCGGCAGCATCGTCTCTCCGGAGCTCGGCCGGATCGCGCCGGAGCGCGTGATCGGCGTCCATGTCAACGCGCTGGCCACCGCCTCGACGCCGATCGACCCCGGCGAGCTGGACAGGCTCACCGGCGACGAGCGCGAACAGGCCAGGCGGAACCAGAAGTGGTGGTACGGCCACTCCGGCTACGCCACCCAGATGTCCACCCGGCCGCAGACCCTGGCGTACGCGCTCAACGACTCCCCGGCCGGTCAGCTGGCGTGGAACCTGGAGTGGTTCGTGGACTGGGACGCCACCCGGACCGAGCGGACCCCCGTCGACCGCGACACCGTACTGACCAACGTCACGATCTTCTGGCTGACCGGGACGGCGGGATCGGCCGCGCGGCTGTACCTGGAGACCGGATCGGAGGCGTGGGGACGGCGCCCCACGCCCTCGCCCGTGCCGACGGGGGTGGCGAACTTCCTCGGCGACCGGGCGATCCGCGGGCTGGCGGAGCTGTCGAACACCGTCGTCCGCTGGTCGCGGTTTCCCCGCGGCGGGCACTTCGCCTCGCTGCAGGCTCCGGACCTCCTGGTCTCCGACATCCGGGACTTCTTCCGCGATCTGAGAGCCCGGTAGGCAGGAGAGCCTCCTGTCCGCGGCGCGACGGGCGAAGCCGGCGCCGGCAGTGGATCACGCCGGATCCGGCAGGTCCATCGCCGTGAGCCGGGCCGGGTTGGCCACGACCGTGATGCCGGCGATGCGGCCGTCGACGACGGTGAACGCCATGACCGAAAGCGGAGTGCCGTCCTCGCGCCACGACACGATCCCGGGAAGGCCGTTGACGAGCACCGCTCGGCCTCGCGCGGCCGCGCCGGCGCCCAAACGGCTTTGTGAGCCGGCGGCGACTTCGGTGGCGCCGAGGACGACGACCACACCGCCGGGGGTGTCGGCGGTCAGCTTCACCTCGGGGTCGAGCACGCGCAGCAACCCCTCGAAGTCGCCGCGGCGCGCGGCCGACAGGAAGGCCTGGACCACCTCGCGCTGCTCCCGTCCGGCGGCCGTCGGGTGCTCGGCCGCCTGCACCTTCCTGCGGGCGCGGCTGGCGAGCATCTTGGCGGCGGCGGTGGACTTGCCGAGGATGTGGCCGATCTCGTCGAACGGCACCGCGAACAGGTCGTGCAGCACGAACGCCAGCCGTTCGCCCGGCCCGAGCGACTCCAGGACGACGAGGAGCGCGAGGCCGACCGAGTCGGCGAGCGCGACGTCCTCCTCCGGCGCGGGGCCGTCGTCGGCCGTCACGACGAGCTCGGGCAGCCGGTGGTCGTAGGACGCCTCGGGGCGGGCCTGGCGCGATCGCAGGACGTCGAGGCTGATCCGGCCGACCACGGTGGTCAGCCAGCCGGCGAAGTTGTGGATGGCCGCGGTGTCCTGGCGGGACACCCGCAGCCAGGCCTCCTGGACCACGTCCTCGGCGTCGGCATACGATCCGAGCATGCGGTAGGCGACCGCGCGCAGCCGGTCGCGCTGGGCCTCGAACGCCTCGGCCACCGGGTCCGCCGGGCTGGTGTCGCACATGTTTGTTACCTTCCTCGGATCTGCTCCGTCATCGGGATGACGGGCCCGGAGGGGCCGAGGTAACCGATGAAGGAGCACGACCCATGGAAGCACGCATGAAGAGCTCGGCGAACGCCGACGTGATGACGGCGATCCAGCACCTCTACAAGGCGATTCACGCCGGGGGCGTCGATCCGCTGGTCCTCGAGCTGGTCCACCTGCGGGCCAGTCAGATCAACGGTTGCAGCCCGTGCGTGTACGCCGGGATCGCCTCGGCCAAGAAGCACGGAGAGACCGATGAGCGGCTGCACAACGTGGTCGCGTGGCGCGAGACGCCGTTCTTCACCGAGGCGGAGCGGGCGGCGCTCGCGCTGGCCGAGGCCGCCACCCGGATCCAGGACGGCGCGCCGGGCGTGACCGACGAGATCTGGTACGCCGCCGCCGCCCACTTCGACGACAGGCAGCTGTCCGCGATCATCGCGAACATCGCGATGACCAACTTCTTCAACCGGATCAACCGCTCGATCCGGGAGCAGGCCGGCAAGACCTGGTGACCCGGGCGTCGGCCCCGAGAGCATCGAGGTCAGGGTCGATCGAGGCCGACTACCACAGCGGCGTCCTCACCCTGCGCATCCCGGTGCTGGAGCAGGCCAATCCCCGCGAGATCGAGATCAGGAGCGCCGGGCACAAGGCGATCAACGCCTGAGCCGCCCGGCGTGGCGACAACTCCCGTGGGCCGGCGTCCCAGAGACGCCGGCCCGCCGCCGGCTGTCCGAGCTCGGCGGGTGAGGCGCCGGGGATAATCGATCGACAGGCGGCGCCGGAGGTCGCTAGCGTCCCGCCATGGCCCCGTTCACCAACGCTGTCACCGACGCCGACCTCGACCGTTTCGTCTCCGACGGCTTCCTCAAGGTGGAGGAGGCCTTCCCCCGTGAGACCGGCGACCGGATCAGGGACCTGCTGTGGCGGCAGATCGGGCTGTCCCCCGACCGCCCGGAAGACTGGACGCAGCCGGTGGTCTGGGCGGCCCCCGACCCGGCGGGGCGGGGACCGTTCGGGGAGGCGATGCGCGGCCCGCGCCTGACCGAGGCGCTGGACCTGGTGGCAGGCGAGGGCGGATGGGTGCCGCGCGGCACCATCGGCAACATGCCGATCCGCTTCCCTCACCCCTCGGACGCCGGGGACACCGGCTGGCACATCGACCAGAACGACCCCGGTCCGGCCGACGCCTGGGGGACCGTCACGCTCAGGTCGCGCACGATGCTCCTGCTGATGCTGCTGTCCGAGGTCGGCCCCGACGACGCGCCCACCCGCATCAGGGTCGGCTCCCACCTCGACACCGCCCGCGTCCTGGAACCGCACGGCGAGCAGGGGATGGAGATCTTCGCCTCCGGCCCGGTGCTGGACGAGGCGACCGCGCACCGGCCCGAGACCTGTGCCATGGGACTGCCCGGCGACGTCTACCTGTGTCACCCGCTCCTCGTCCACGCCGCCCAGCCCCACCGCGGCACCCGGCCTCGCTTCATGTCCCAGATACCGCTCTTCCTGACCGAGCCGCTGGCCCCCGGCGACGCCACCCCCCTCGCGCGGGCCGTACGGCTCGGGCTCGGCGGCTGACCGTCATCTCGGACGGGTTCGTCGGCCGGCTGCCATGGGTTCGGTGATCTGGAGGGTCCGGTGGTCGTCGCAGATCATCGACAGCCCGCGCAGGCTCACGTCCAGGCCGGGTGCTTCGGGTGCCTCGTAGCGTTCGTCGTCCAGGTCGGCCTCGTGCACGATCTGCGCGATGCGGTGCAACACGGGGTCGGTCAGCTCATGGACAGCCAGGATGGTTTCAAAGCTGCAGTTTCCTTCGTGATGGGACAGCGCGACGCCGCGCATGTCGAAGCCGGTGGCGTCGGCCGGTAGTTCGGCCGGGTCGCTGACGAACACGAACGTCGCGTCGGGGTCGATGTGGCGGCGGATCAGCCATGCGCATGCGGCCCGATCGATATGAACCCCGGCGCGGGTGGCCCATTTCATCTGCCCTGTTCTTTCCTCTCCTCTCCCGTTGCTTCCTGGTCCATGAGGGCGTCAACCGCGGCGTGGGCGGCGTGGCGCTGCGGCGGAGGGAAGTAATCGCGGCGGCCGATGCGGCGCAGCTCGGCCCGCAGCCGCCGGGCGGTCGACCGCCGGACGTTCTCGTCCTGACCGGACGCGCGCGTGGCCTGCTCGATCACCTGGGTGTACTCGGCTGTGCGGGCGGCGGCCATCAAGGCGGCAAGCTGTCGTTCCTGGGGCGTAGTGGCGGGGTGGGCCAGCCAGACGCCCGCCGTGCCGCCGAGTTCGGTCACCTCGTCGGCGATCCACTCCAGATGCTCGCGGGTGCGCGCGTCGGCCGGCAGCGCGACCAGCCCGTCGGCCAGGTACGCCACCCCGAGGCGTTTGAGCTTGCGCCAGATGCCGATACGGGGCGTGGACGGTTCGCGGGGCAGCCGGTAGGACAGCAGCACCCACTCACCCGCCCTGTCGTCCCGTGCGATCACCTCGTCCGTCCTCTCGGTGGCGTCCCCCGTTTGCCATGCGAGTTTCGCCCGGTGTTTCAGTGGGCGGGTTTGAGGTTGCCGGCTGCCACCCCCTCATGCAGCGTGCGGGCGAGCTTGACCGGGTCGCCGACCGCCCAAAAGTGCATGTAGAACATGCGCGGCTGATCGTCGAGGGTGTGGTTGTGTAGTTCGACGATGTCGACGCCGCCCCTCCGCAGGGCGCGGATGACGTTTTGGACTTCTGGGGCGGTCATGACGAAGTCGCCGTTGATGGCGGCCTTGCCGCCGCCGGTCGGCTGGAAGTTCAGCCCGGTGGACACGCCCATCCCCGCCGGGGCGATTCGGTTGCCGGAGGAGACGTGCTCGCGCCGGGCGAAGGTGAACTTGTAGATGCCGCCGTCGTTGGTGCCCTTCGCCCGTAGCGCCGCGTCGACCGCGGCGGTGTCCAGATCGATCGCAGGTGGTGAGGACGGAGGGGATGCGGGAGGGGTGGCTGTCTGGTCCAGAGCGGCCCGGATCCTGCGGGCGATCCCGACCGGGTCTCCCGTGGCGTGGATGTGCGTCCACCAGACCGGCGGTTCGTGGGCCAGGAGATGTTTGTGCAGCGCGGTCTGGGAGATTCCCGCAGCCTGCAGCGCGTTGGTCACCTTGCCCAGCTCGTCCTCCGTGATCACCAGGTCGCCCATCATCATCGCCTTACCGTCCCCGTAGCGGGCGAACGCCGCATACGAGCCGAGGGCGAACCCGGGTTTGATCGCGACTCCTTTGGATGTGACCTTCAGGTCGGAGCGGGGGAACCCCACCCGGTACACGGTGTGGTCGGCCGACAGCTTGCCCGATCTGCCCAGCGCCTGGGCGGTGGCCTTCCAGTCGCTGTCGCTGGTGGGCACCGGCTCCAGGGGACGGCCGTGGCGGAAGCTGGAAGGAGCGGCGTGTCCGTCGCCCTCGGCCGCGATGACGCCGGCGGATGCTACTGCGGTGATGTTCGAGGTTGTGATCAGCGCGGCCGTCGCCACGAGCGCTGCCGCCCGGATGCGGCCGAGGCGCAGGATCGAAACAGTGCCCATACCCGCCCCCTAATCAGACAAAGCGGGATATGTAACCATGGTTGCATTGGCCCCGGTGCGATGGAACCCGGCCCGTGCGGCCCTTACCTGCCCGTGGGTGGCTTCATGCCTTGCCCTGGCATCTGAACTGTGGCCCCGTGCTATCGCAGACAGTGATTGATCATCTGTGACAGCGGTGCTGTCCTGGGAGAACATTCCGCCGCGACGGGGGGCGACTCCCCCTGCTCATCTGCCACAGCCCTCGGGAGACCGCTCGTGGGGCCGGTCCATCGCCCGCGGCAGACCTCGACCGCGCCCGCACTGGGCCCGCACTGGGCCCGCACTGGGCCCGGCGGCCGGCGCGTTCCTCGCCCAGGTCGCCAATCCCGACACCGCCCGCGCCTACGGCATCGCGCTGCGCACCCCGGCCGGCGAGTTCGGCGAGCGCGCCGACGTCCGGGACCGCCGAGGGTGCGGACTCCGTCCGGCGGGGACTGCCGGGCGGCGGTCACGTAGGCTCCTTCACCAGGGTGGTGACGAGCCGGAACACCTCGGCGGTGTCGGTCACGCCGCCCACGACGATGATTTTCATGCTGGCCCTCTCCTCGTCGTAGACGGTCTCGATGCGCAGGGGCCGGTCGGCGGGGGTGCGGCTCGCGGCGGCGGCCATCAGCGTGTTGCCGAGGCTCGTCATCTCGCCGGGGGAGATGGCGTCGATCTGCACGATGCTCGACGCCTCGACGTGGCGGCGCCGCCGGGCGGTCTCGGCGGCCGGCGGCTCGACGGGGCCGCCCATGAACGCCTCCAGGTCCTCACGGGCGATCCGGTACTGCTTGCCGATGCGCACCGCTTTGAGCCGCCCGTCGCGCACGTAGTTGCGCACGGTCTTCACATGCAGGCCCAGCAGGTTCGCCACCTGCTCCACCGAGTACGGCTGCTGCGGCATCCCAGTCCCCTCCGATCGGCTCCCCAACGTCCCCTGTATATCCGCATCCTAGGGAGCGTCAGGGAAATGTGAGGGGCTTGAGGGCCAAGGTCGCGAGATGGGCCGAGCGACGCGGGGGTAGTCTGCGTTCATGTTCCGCCGCAAGCCGATCGAAGAGCGCATCGCCGAGCGTGTCGCCAAGCGCCCTCCGCTGAAGGAGGGCAAGCACTTCGAGCACCGCCCGGCCCTGATCGTGTTCTGCGTGATCATCGCGCTCGTCGCGCTGAAGATCCTCGGCGCCTTCGCCCTCATGAAGTGGGGCGTCCAGTAGGACCGCCGTTCCGGCCGCCACGGACGGCATTCGGCCGCATTGATACCGCGTCTCGACGCCCCCGAGCGGCTGCCGTGCCTACTGACGGCCCGGGAGCATCGCGAGCGCCTGCGACCGCTGGGCGACCAAATCGGCGTAGGTGCCGTCACGCTCGGCCCACCGGTGCATCAGCACGCCCTTGACGAGGATCTCGTGCGGAGTGGGGTTGGTCTGGAGCAGGTCCATCACCTCGGTGGCGAACTCGGCCAGGTCGAGCGCGCGGGGGTTGCGCTGAACCTGCTCCGGCGTGGTGGCGACAGCCGGGGGGACGAGTTCGGACACCTCGATGCCTGTGCCGTCCAGTTGCGCGCGCAACGCCTCGGAGTAGGCGTGCACGCCGGCCTTCGAAGCCGCGTAGGTCGGCATGACCGGGAACGGCAGGAACCCGATACCCGAGGTGACCGTGATGATGGTGCCGGCGCCGCGCCCCATCAGGTGCGGGGTGAACGCGTCGATGACGCGGATGGTGCCAAGGAGGTTGGTGTCGATCATCTGCTGCGCGGCACCGAAGTGCGCGGGATCGCGCAGGTCCTCAGGGATCCCGATCCCGGACATGGTCACGATCGTGTCGAGGCCCGGGTGGCTGCGGAGGACCGTGTCGCGGGCACGGTCGACGCTGTCCTGGTCGGTCACGTCGATGGGAACGGTGCCGAACCCCTCGGCTGCGAGTCGGTCGAGCAGGCCGGCCCGTCGGCCGCCGACGACGACAGAGCTGCCGGCCGCGGCGAAGCGGCGAGCCAGCTCGAGACCGATCCCCGAGGTGGCGCCGGCGATGAAGACGGTGCGGTTGGTGATGTCCATTGATTGCTCCTGCTCAGGGCGCGCCGGTCAGCGACAAGCCGGTGGGCGCGGTCGATGAGGTCATGGGTTACGGTTCCCGCCCGCCGCGTCACGCGGACGGGAGAACAGGCCGTTGCCGCCCGCCTGCGCGCACGTCGCTATCGGGGACACACGGCTGCTTCCCAGCCGGGGCCGCGAACGCCCGCACGCAGCGCGTAGCCGTACGGCAGCGGATCGGATCCGAATCAACGCGGCGACAGGGCGGTGCGGTCGGCGACCAGCACGGTTTCGGCATCGCCGCTTTCGGATCCTCTCCTGGGCGGCGACACCTGCAGTGTCGATCCGTTGTCCGGCGGGAGGCAGTGCCCCCGTTTTCCGGGGTCCTGTCAGGGCCCCCCTTGGCCGGGAGAGCCCGAAATACGATGGCGAACATGAGCGACGACGACCGCGCCAGCCTGCTCGGCGGCTACCTCCGTGCCCGGCGGGCCCTGGTCACCCCGGAGCAGGCCGGGCTTGCGCCCGGTACGAACCGGCGCGTTCCGGGGCTTCGCCGTGAGGAGGTCGCCATGCTCGCGGGCATCAGCGCCGACTACTACCTGCGGCTGGAGCGCGGCCGCGACAGGAATCCCTCATCGCAGGTCCTCGAATCGCTCGCGCGGGTCCTGCACCTCGACGAGCTCGAACAGGAATACCTTCTTGGCCTGGCCGCCGCGCGCCCCCGACCTCGGCGGCGTAGGAAGCCCGAACGCGTCCCCGCACGGTTGCACCAGCTCCTGGCGAGCGTGCAGGTTCCCGCCTTCGTGGAGGGGCGCGCGTTCGACGTGCTCGCGTCCAACCGGCTCGCGGTCGCGTTCTCTCCGCGCCTCCAGCCCGGGTACAACCGTCTGCGGTCGCTGCTGCTCGATCCCGAGGAGCAGGCGTTCCAGCAGAACTGGACGCGCTCCACGGAAGGATTCATCGCCGCCTTCAGGAAGTCCGTCGGGGACGACATCGACAACCCGCGGTTCGTGGAACTGGTGGGCGAGCTCGCCCTGTCGAGCGAGCGCTTCCGAACCCTCTGGGCGCGCCACGACATCCGCAACCTGGAGGGCGGCACCACTACCGTGAACCATCCCGTCGTCGGTGAGCTGCGCCTGCACCGGGACAAGCTCCCTGTGGACGACCTGCTCCTGGTCCTCTACTACGCCGATCAGGGCAGCGAGAGCGACGAGAAACTACGCCTCCTCGCCTCCATGGCCCGGACAACACCCACTCGGACGGGCGTCGGATCACAAACGGCGGAACTGAACAGCCATCTCGAAACCCACGGTGACCTGACCGGGGCGTGTTCAGACAGGGATGGAGGTGCTTCCGGGCGGCCGAGCGGGCCCTGACGGGGGGCGGTCGGCGCACCCCCCGCTCTGTGATCAGGACTCCAGGGCGCTGCCCTGCTTCCACTTGCTGAACGGCATCTGCCAGAAGCCCCAGCCGTTGTTCCACTCCAGGGCCCGGTCGGTACCGACGATCTTGACGATGTCACCCCGGTGGAAGTTGTCGTAGAACCACTTGGCCTGGGCGGGGCTGGCGTTCACGCATCCGTGGCTCACGTTGGCCCGGCCCTGGGAGCCGACCGACCACGGCGCGCCGTGGACGTACTCGCCGCTGTTGGAGATGCGCACCGCGTGGTTGACGACCTCCTTGTAGTACCCGGGGTCGCCCTCCTTCTTGCCCGGGGAGATCATCGTGACCGGGTTGCCGCGTTCCATGGTCAGATGGATGCCGCTGGTGGTGGTGTACTCGCGGGTGGTCGCCTTGCCTGCGCTGATCTTCATGGTCTGCACGACCTTGCCGTCCCGCCGGACCACCATCATGTGGGTCCTGGTGCTGACCGAGCTGATCCAGGCCGCGCCGATCTTGATGGTCGTGCTGTGGTCCTCGACGCCGTAGGTGTCGGGCCCGGCCTTCACGCCGGTCAGGTGGGCGGTGAACTTCACCTTCTGGTGGGCGGGCCAGTACTTGGCCGTCCGATAGATCACGTACTTGTCGTCGATCCATCGCCAGGCGCCCTTGACCGGCTTCTCCGCGTCCACCTCCAGGGCCTGCTCCACGGCGGCCTTGTCCTGCACCGGCTCGTTGAACCTCACCATGATCGGCATGCCGATGCCGACCGTCTCCCCCTTGATGCCGGGGGTGACGTCCACGACCTGCAGCCCGACCTTGGGCTTGAGCGTGGTGAAGCGGCTGGTCGCGGTGGCCGGGCCGCCCTTGCCGGTGGCCTTGGCCGACACCGTGTATCTGCTGGAGGGCTTGAGCGGCTGCTTGGAGGTCCACTTGGTGTGGGTGGAGTCGAACTCGCCCTCGATGGTCTCGTCGCCCACCTGGACGGTGACCTCCTCCAGCTCGCCGTTGGAGGCCGTGACGACCACGGTCTTGTCGGGGCGCACCTTGGTGGTGCCCGTCGCGGGACTGATCTTGATCGCCGGGGCCGGGACGGCGGGCGCGGCGTCGCCGGAGTCTCCACCCGCCGAGCCTGGCTCCCCCGATCCACCGGAGCATGCCGACAGAGCCGCGGTCAGCGCCACGGCGACTCCGGCGATCGGCCACCTCGAACGACTTCCAGTGCTCAGCACAACTACTCCCCCATGAGCGCGAAGGGCACCATAAGACCTTATTCGGGGTTGCCTCTTATGTTGGCATTTTCTCCTGCGCTTAGGTCACATTTCGGTCGCTTCTCCGGTGGACTCGTCCCTGTAGACGGTAAGGTGCGCGTCAAGACTGATCAAGCGGCGAGTAAGGCACGCCGGGTCCCGGCTCGTGACCTTGGGCCCCCGCCGTTCAGGAGCCTGGTGGTTCAGGGGCGCAACGTGACCGCCGAACCGCGCGCGCACTGTCGCCGGAACGATTGGTGATCGTGTCCGGCGCTCCGCCGTACGCCGCGGGCGCTCTGCCGGGCGACGCCTCGACACATGCTCACCCCCCGGCGAGGGCCTGCACGTCCCCGTACGACGGAAGGCCCGCCGGGATCTCCCCGCCTCCGGCGACCGCCCGGGCGGTCTCGGCCACCGCGTGCAGGGCGGCCCGCAGGAGCAGCGATCCGGTGCTGATCCGGCGGACGCCGAGCGCGGCCAGACCCGCGACCGTGTGCCGGCCGGGCAGGAACAGCACGTTGAGCGGCAGGTCGACCGCGTCCACCAGCGCCCGCACGTCGTCGCCGGCGGCGACCCCGGGGACGAACACCCCGTCGGCCCCGGCCTCGGCGAAGGCCCGCAGCCGGGCGATGGTCGTCCCCAGGTCCCCCGCGCCCAGCCAGTAGGTGTCGGTGCGGGCGTTGACGAACAACCCGGGCGCCCTCTCCTTGACCGCCGCGATCGTCTCGCACCGCTCGCCGAGGTCCGCCAGCGTCCCGTCCGGCCGGCCGTCCTCGATGTTGACGCCGGCCACGCCCAGGGCGGCCAGTTCGGCGGCGATCTCGGCCACCCCCTCCGGCGTGTCCGCGAAGCCGCCCTCGATGTCCACCGACACCGGGCACGGCAGCCCGGCCAGCCGCCGGGCCAGCGTCAGCGTCTCCGCCGCGGTGTCACCGGTCGCGTCGGGCTTGCCCGCCGCCGCGGCGACGCCGAGGCTCGTGGTGCCGATCGCGGCGAACCCGGCGGCGGCCAGGACGGCCGCCGAGGCGTGGTCCCAGGCGTTGGGCAGCACCAGCGGGTTCTGGGCATAGTGCAGCGCACGGAAATGGACAGAGTGCAGCGCACGGAAATTGGTACGGTGCAGTGCGCGGGAATCGACATCGTGCAGCGCACGGGAATCGACATCGTGCAGCGCACGGGAATCGTCAGGCTGTAGTGACCGGAACGTCTCGGCGTGTGTGCTCATCGGGGTCTTTCCATGGTCTCGGCGCCCTCAAGGTGGAGGCGGGCGGGCACGCGCAGGTTCGGTGACGGCTCGTACGGGATCTCGGGGTCGGCGAGACGACGCCCCGCAGCGGCCTCCACGACGCCGGCGGCCAGGGCGAGCGCGGCCCGCTCCCCCGGGCAGGGCCTGATCCCGTCGCCGAACCCGAGGTGCCCTGCGCCCCCTGAGGGGACCGGGTCGAAACGGCCCGGGTTGAAACGGCCCGGGTCGAAACGGTGCGGGTCGGGGAAGACCTCGGGGTCCCGGTTGGCCGCCGCCAGGTCCAGCACGAGGACGGCCCCCGCGGGCACGGGAACTCTCCCGGCCGTGGCGTCCTCGGCGGCCACCCGGCGCGTGAGCCGTACGGGCGGGTCCCACCGCAGGGTCTCGGCGAGCAGCGCCTCGACCGGCCATCGTACGGCCAGGTCGGCGGGCAGGCGGGTCACGACGGCGAGGGCGTTGCCGACCAGGCCCGCGGTGGCGTCGCACGCCTGGACCAGCACCCCGGCGACGGCGGCCAGCAGGGCGGGCTCGGGCTCCTCCCCTCCGCCCAGCGCGGCCGCCAGCACGCCCACCGCCGCATCGCCCGGTTCGGCGGCGGGAGCCGTCCCTTCCGGCGGCCGCCCGCCCCGGCCCCGGCCCGGCGGCGCGCCGGCGGCCGCAGGGCCGGGAGCGGGCGGGAGGTGGTAGGCGGCGGCCATGGCCGTCACCGCGGCGACCACCTCCTCACTCCGGTCCTCCGGGATGCCGAGATGCGTGGCGAGGACGCCGGCCGGGACGCGGCGGGCGACCCTGGCCATCACGTCGACGCGCGCCCCGCCCGCCAGTTCGGCGCTCGTCCGCTCGTACGCGGCGCGCCGCAGCCGTACGGGATCGAGGGCGTCGAGCACTCCCAGAACCCGCGCGCGGCGGCAGGCGTGCTCGGCCCCGTTGCTGAACCTGCTGACGGCTCCCCGCAGCCAGGCCATCCCCGTCCCCGTGTCCGTTCCCGCCGGCGCGGCGGGGACGAGGAAGCGGGGATCGGCGAGCACGGCCCGCACGTCCGCGTGCCGGGTGAGCCGCCGGTCCCCTCCGGCGGGCGGATCCACTGTCGTCGCTGGCCCTGTCATCGGTGGCCGGGGGCGCGCGGAGGCGGCCCCCTTCCCCCCTTTCCGTGGTGGTCGTCGCCTCTTCGGCAGGCTAGGGCCGCGATCCTTCGCCTCCGGTCGAACGATGAACGTTTCACGGCCGGGCAGGCGGCACGCGGCCCGTGGGCAATTGGGCCTTCTCAACGATCGGCGCGCGGGTTATCACAGGGCGGGAGGGCGAATGTGATCCCCGCGCCTCCCCTCGCCCCCCCGGGCGATCCACGGCTTCACGACCGGGCACCACTCGCCGGGCAACCCCGGCGTCGACATCTCGTACGCCCACTGGGCACCACCGCGATGGAGGACGGCATGCGCCTGTTACGTACCGTGGTCAATCGATTACTCCTGCTATGCGCGGTGGTCGCCGCGGGCGCCACCGCGGGGGCGGGGGCCGCGAACGCGGCCGTTCCCGACGTGTGGGGATTCGCCTATGTCGACGTCACCTCCGGCGTGCCGAACCTGGCCTACCAGGCGGGCAGCTGGGCGCCCGGGCCGACCGTCACCGTCTCCCCCGGCGGCTCCGGCGAGTACTTCGTGCGGTTCCCGAAGATCGGCATCCCCAAGGGCGGGATCGCGCACGTCACCGCGATCTCGGAGTCGGCCGAGTGGTGCCAGATCGAGAAGTGGGGGCAGGCCAGCGCCGACGAGATCGTCGCGGTGCGGTGCTATCACTACGGCGGCAGCCCCGTGAAGGCGCGGTTCTCCATCGTCTTCGCCAGCAGCAGCGGAGCGCTGGCCTCGGCGACCCAGGCGTACGGCTACGTCTACTGGGACGGCACGTCCATCGCCTCCGACTACAACTCCGCGCTCGGCGTGAACGCCGTCTTCCCCAATGCCACCGGCGACTGGACGGTCTGGCTGCCGGGACTCGGTTCCCTGGTTCAGGCCGGGAACATCCAGGTCACCGCGGTCGACTCCGGCAAGCCGGCGCGGTGCAAGGTGGGCGACTGGGGCTGGTCTCCGAACGGGCAGAAGATCCGGGTGCTGTGCCACGACGTGAGCGACAAGCCGTATGACACCGGCTGGACCCTCACCTACCAGCGTGAGCGGGCGATCACCGGGGCGTTCGCGCCGCCGAAGCTGTTCGCCTACACCTTCGACAACACCCCGGCCAACCCCGGGCCGTACGCGCCGGTCCCGCCCGGAGTCAACTACAACTCCCAGAGCGGGGTCAACACGGTGCGGACCGCCGGGACCGGCCTGCGTCTCGTGACCTTCCCCAGGGTCGGGGCGACGCCCAACAACGTCCAGGTGACGGCGTACGGTCCCGGGCCGGAGTTCTGCAACCTGCTCACGTTGTGGACGACCTCCGGCAGCGACGTCTACGTGCGTGACGTGGTCTGTTACAAGGGCACCACCCCGGTCGACCAGGCGTCGTTCGTGACCTACACCTCGCTGTACTGACGAGGGCCGGGGCGGGCTCGCCGGCCAGGACACGAAAGATCAGGGCACGCGGAGGCGGTGGGTCAGCCCCGTGTGGCGGCGGCCCGCCCCCCGCGTGCGCACCGCCTGGCCGAGCGCCCGCCGCGACCCGACGATGACCACGAGCTTCTTGGCCCGCGTGATGGCGGTGTAGAGCAGGTTGCGCTGCAGCATCATCCAGGCGCTGGTGGCCAGCGGGATGACGACGGCCGGATACTCGCTGCCCTGGGAGCGGTGGATGCTGACCGCGTAGGCATGGGCGAGCTCGTCGAGCTCGTCGAAGGAGTAGTCGACGTTCTCGTCCTCGTCGGTCAGCACGGTCAGCTTGCTCTCCTCGGGGGTGATGGCGGTGACGACGCCGACCGTGCCGTTGAACACCCCCGCCGCGCCCTTGTCGTAGTTGTTGCGCAGCTGGGTCACCTTGTCGCCGACGCGGAAGACCCGCCCGCCGTACCGGCGCTCCGGCATGCCCTCGCGGGCGGGGGTCAGCGCCTCCTGCAGGGCGATGTTGAGCGCGCCCGCGCCGGCCGCGCCGCGGTGCATGGGCGCGAGCACCTGTACGTCCCTGCGCGGGTTGAGCCCGAACTTCCTGGGGATGCGCCGGGCGACCACGTCCACGGTCAGGGCGGCGATCTCCTCGGGTTCCTCGCAGGGGAACAGGAAGAAGTCGGGGAAGTCGCGGACCAGCGGGTGCTGGCCGGTGTTGACGCGGTGGGCGTTGACGACCACGCCGGACTCCTGCGCCTGGCGGAAGATCTGCGTCAGGCGCACCCGGGGGATGCCGGGGGCGGCCAGCAGGTCGCGCAGCACCTCTCCGGCGCCGACCGAGGGAAGCTGGTCGACGTCGCCGACGAACAGCAGGTGCGCGCCCGGGGCGACCGCCTTGGCGAGCTTGTTGGCCAGCAGCAGGTCGAGCATGGACGCCTCGTCCACCACGACCAGGTCGGCGTCGAGAGGGTTGTCGCGGTCGAAGGTGGCGTCCCCGCCGGGGCGCAGCTGGAGCAGCCGGTGCACGGTGGTGGCCTCGTGGCCGGTCAGCTCCGCCAGCCGCTTGGCCGCCCGGCCGGTCGGGGCGGCGAGGATGACCTTGGCCCGCTTCGCGCGGGCGAGGGTCACCACCGAGCGCACGGTGAAGCTCTTGCCGCAGCCGGGGCCGCCGGTGAGGACGGCGACCTTCTCCGTCAGCGCGAGCCGTACGGCCTGGGCCTGCTCGGGCGCGAGGTCGGCGCCGGTCCGGCCGCGCAGCCAGTCGAGGGCGGCCGGCCAGTCCACGTCCGCGAACGCCCCGAGCCGGTCGTGGCCGGAGGTCAGCAGGCCGCGCAGCGTGCCGGCCAGCGACAGTTCGGCGCGGTGGAAGGGGACGAGGTAGATCGCGGGGACGGTGCTCTCGTCGTTCTCGCCGCCCTGGCCGTTCTCGCCGTTCCCCCTGGCCGGGACCTCCTCGCGGACCACGCCCTCCTCGGCGACGAGCTCCTCCAGGCAGGCGGTGGTCAGGTCGGCCGGCACCTCCAGGATCTTGACGGCGTCGGCGACCAGGTTGGGGGCGGGGAGGAAGCAGTGGCCGTCGTCGGCGGCCTGGGAGAGCGTGTAGCGCAACCCGGCCTTGACCCGCTCGGGGCTGTCGTGGGGGATGCCCACGGCCTGCGCGATGGTGTCGGCGGTCTTGAACCCGATGCCCCACACGTCGTCGGCGAGCCGGTAGGGCTCCTTGCGGACCACGTCGATGGAGTCCTCGCCGTACTGCTTGAAGATGCGCACGGCGATGGAGGTGGACACCCCGACGCCCTGCAGGAAGATCATCACCTCTTTGATGATCTTCTGTTCCTCCCATGCGGCGGCGATCATCTTGGTCCGCTTGGGCCCGAGGCCGGGGACCTCGACCAGGCGCTCGGGCTCCTCCTCGATGACCCGCAGCGTGTCGGTGCCGAAGTGGTCCACGATCCGCTCGGCCATCTTGGGGCCGATGCCCTTGATCAGGCCGGAACCCAGGTAGCGCTGGATGCCCTGGATCGTCGCCGGCAGGACCGTGGTGTACGACCAGACCTCGAACTGCCTGCCGTACTTGGGGTGGGAGCCCCAGCGGCCGGTGAGCCGCAGCGACTCCCCCACCTGTGCCCCGAGCAGCGGCCCGACGACGGTCAGCAGCTCGGTGCCGGACCGTTCGGTGGCGACCCTGGCGATCGTGTAACCGGTCTCCTCGTTGGCGTAGGTGATCCGCTCCAGCACGGCGTCGAGCTGCACGCCGGGCGGCCTGCCCGCGGCGCCTCCGGGAGGATTCGTCATGCGTCGCATTGTCTCCCACCCGGCGGGGCGCACCTGACGCCACGGGGTCAGGGGGTGCGGCTTTCGAGACGGCGGACGAACCGGTGGCCTTGACCCCCATGGCCAGATCCGTATTTTTCGCGACAAAGGACATGCGAAAGCTCCTCAAACGGAAAGGATGTCCGACGAGGCCGGCATCCGGCACGCTCTCGGGCCAGCGGCGGAGGTCGTACGCGCGCATGCGACTTTCGGATGACGGTCGTGCGGGGAGGAGCGGGAGCGAACCGGCAGGACAACTATGCGGCTACGGCGGGCGTACGTCTGAGAGCGCCACGATGATCCGGCTGCTGATCGCCGACGACGAGCGGATGGCCTTCCACATGGTCTTCGCGCGTGCTCATCCTGACCACCTTCGATCTGGACGAGTACACCTCCACCGGGCTGCAGGCCGAAGCGGCCGGGTTTCTGCCTAAGAACACGCGGCCGCAGGAGCTGCTGAGCGCGATCCGCGACGTCGCGGCGGGGGATGCTGCGCTGTCGCCAGCGTCACCCGCCGCGTGCTGGTCAAGCTCGGGCTGCGTGATCGCGCCCAGGTGGTGGTCGTCGCCTACGAGAGCGGCCTCATCCGTCCCGCCGCTCCCGGCCTCTGACCGCGCCACGCTCGGCCACCGCCGCTGGAAGGCCGGCGAGCTTCGGGAAGTGCCCCGGTCGCTGGCAGGCCTTCAACCGCACCAGCCCCTAGCGCTGTAGGCGCAGTCCTGCGATGAGGAGTCCGGCCAGCCGGCGTGCGTCGTAGTGAGGGTCGTTCTCGGCGCCGATGCAGAGGTTCCCGACGCCGCGCATGAGTGCGATGGCCGGGATGTCGGAGCGGATCTCGCCTGCGGCGGCCGCGGCGTCGAGCAACCGCGTGCACACGGGCACGAGGCGGTCGAGGAAGTAGGCGTGCAGGGCGTCGAAGCCGGCGTCGTCGGACCGCAGCACGGCGGCCAGTCCGTGCTTGGTGACCAGGAAGTCGACGAAGAGACTGATCCATCGCTCCAGTGCGGCGTAAGGCGTCGCGCTGGTCTCCAGCAGGGCCGGCCCGGCCTCGGCGCAGGCCTCGACCTGGTGCCGGTAGACGGCGATGATGAGGTCCGCCCGCGTCGGGAAGTGGCGGTAGATGGTCGCCGTCCCGACGCCGGCCTTGGCCGCGATGTCGCGCACCGGCGCCTCCACGCCCGAGGCGACGAAGACCGCGGCGGCCGCGTCGAGCAGGGTCTTCTCGTTGCGCCGGGCGTCCGCCCGTTTGGGCCGGGCCGCACGCCCCGCGCCCCGGTCGCCGTCGTTCATCGCGCGCTCCCTCCGCTGCCGGGCTTGATAAACGGGACATGGTTCCGTATCGTCAACCGGGACACGGTCCCGTTTTGCTCATAGTGCCAGAGCAGGGGGCCGGTGACCAAGCCATGCCGCGTTCAGCCACGGTTTCGCACCCTCCCTGAACGTCCCGGCTGACGGCGCACCCCACTCCGGCGCCGCCGGTGTCGAAAGGACCACCCCAATGCCTGACACCCTCCCGCCCCGCTTCGGGATCATGACCGCCCCGCAACAGGTCGGCTACCACGACATCCTGCGGGTCTGGCGCGAGGCGGACACGATCCCGGAGATCGAGCACGCATGGCTGTTCGATCACCTCATGCCGATCGGCGGCGACCCGGACGGGCCGGCCTACGAAGGCTGGACGCTGCTGTCGGCCCTCGCCGCGCAGACCCGGCGGCTGCGCCTCGGCGTGCTGGTGACCAGCAACCGGTTCCGGCCGCCCGCGATGCTGGCCAAGATCGCCGCGACCGTCGACGACATCTGCGGCGGACGGCTCGACTTCGGCATCGGCGCCGGCTCACGACCCGGCCACCCCCTGGCCCGGCGTGAGTACGAAGCACACGGCCTGCCCTTCCACGACGCCGCGCACGCCGTGGGGAGCCTCGCCGAGGCCTGCACGGTGATCCGGCGACTGTGGACCGAGGCCGAGCCGTTCGACTTCCACGGCGCCTACGTCCGGCTCACCGGAGCGTTCTGCAACCCCAAACCCGTCCAGCGCCCCCATCCGCCGATCCTCATCGGCGGGCGCTCGTCCCCGACGCTGCGCGTGGTCGCCGAGCACGCCGACCTGTGGAACATCCCCGGCGGCGACATCGGCGACGTCGTCAGCCGCAGCGCGCTGCTGGACCGCTACTGCGCCGAGATCGGCCGCGACCCCGCCTCCATCACCCGCTCCATCCACCTGCTCGTCTCCTACGACCAGCCCGGCCTCACCCGCAACGCGATCGGCGAGGCGATCGACGCCGGTTTCCGGCACATCGTCCTCGGACTGCCGGAGCCCTACCCCGCCGGCGTCGCACGGTGGGTCACCGACGAGCTCATCACCCCGTCGGCCTAGTCACATCAACCGCGAAACAACTGGAAGGAAGATTTTTCCGTGAACGAAGCAGGCGTGGCGACCACGGACGTGGCCGTCGGTGCGGCCACTCCGGTCATCTCGGTGAAGCCGGTGGTGCTGTCGGCCCCGGGCCGTGGCGAGGATCTGCGCGTACGCGTGTCCGCGCCGACGGCCGGGCGTGATCTGCCGGTCATCGTCTTCTCGCACGGCTTCGGGGAGTCGTCGGACGGCTACGCGCCACTGGCCGACTTCTGGGCCGCTCACGGCTTCGTGGTGATCCAGCCCACCCATCTCGACTCGAGGAGGCTGAACCTTCCTCCCGACGACCCCCGTACACCGCTGATCTGGCGTTTCCGCGTCGAGGACCTGAAGCGCGTCCTCGACCGGCTGGAGGTCGTCGAAGCTTCCGTTCCCGGCCTCGGCGGACGTCTTGACCGAAGCCGCGTCGCCGCGGCCGGACACTCCTGGGGCGCGCAGACGGCGAGCATGCTGCTGGGCGCGAAAGTCCTCGATCCCGAGGGCGAGCCAGGAGAGGACATGTCCGATTCGCGGATCAAGGCGGGGGTGCTGCTCGCCCTCCCCGGCACGGGCGGAGCGGACCTGACTCCGTTCGCGGCCGAGCACTTCCCGTTCATGAACCCGAGCTTCGCGGACATGACCCCACCGGCCCTCGTGGTCGCGGGAGATCGAGACCAGTCCCTGCTGTCCGTCCGGGGGCCCGACTGGTTCACCGACGCGTACTTCCTGAGCCCGGGCGGCAAGAGCCTGCTCACTCTGTTCGGGGCGGAACACTCGCTCGGCGGGATCTCCGGATACAACGTCACGGAGACGACGGACGAGAACCCCGCACGAGTGGCCCTGATCCAGCGGCTCACGTGGGCTTACCTCCGCTATGCGCTCGGCGTTGACGATTCCGGCTGGCCGGCGGCGCGCGCGGCCCTGGCCGAGGCCGGCGATCCGCTGGGCCGGATCGAATCCAGGTGAGTCCCCATCGTCCCGGGAGCCGCCACCGGCGTGCCGTGTCAGGCCGACCGGGACGCTCCTGCCGTGAGCGCTCCCGCCCGCATTGGCCAGTCGAAGGGCCTGCCGGGTGCGTGCGGACACGGAGCCGAGGGAGTTGAGGAGGGTGCCGTCAAGGTCGGTCGCGACGATGCGGGGAGAAGTCACGCCGAGATTGCCGCATCGCGAGGGCCGGGCCTGATGCCGGTCAGCGCCGATTCGTCACCGAGCGTACTGCTATGACTACAACTTGCCTCAGCTAAGTTAGCATGCTAAGTTACCGCTATGGAACAGAACCTCAGCCTCAACCTGCATGTGCTCATCGCCCGGCTGGACCGGGCCGCCGACCGGATCCTGCGAGCGGAGCACGACATCTCCTACAGCCGTTTCCTGGCGCTGACCCTGGTGGGAGAACTGGGGGCCTCGACGCAGCGGACCCTCGCCGAATACCTCGGCGTGACCGAGCCGTCGGTGAGCCGCATGACGGCCGTCCTCGCCGCCGACGGTCTTCTCGACGTCCAGCCCGACCCCGCCGGCGGGAACCGCCGACGGCTGAGCCTCACCGACGAGGGAAAGCGGCTGGTGGCCTCGATCCGGCAGGAATTCGAAGACCGCCTGGCCGCGGTCGTGGCCGAAAGCGGCGTGCCGTACGCCGAGTACGCCGAGCACACCGCGCGGCTGCTGACGACGTTCGACCGGCTGGAGCGGGAGGCGGGCAAGTGAGCCGGAACATCGACACCCTGCCCTTACGCCCGCGCACCGTCCAGTCGGCCGACGGCACGCCGATCGGCTACCAGACGCTGGGCACGGGACCCGATCTCATCGTGCTCGGCGGCAACCTGAAAACCTCCGCCGACTATCTGCCGCTGGCCCGCCTGCTTGCCCGCTCCTTCACCGTGCACGTCGTCGACCGGCGCGGACGGGGTGCCAGCGGCCCACAGGGACCCGACTATTCCCTGGCCAAGGAAGTGGAGGACCTGTGCGCCGTCCAGGCGGACACCGGGGCGCGCCTGGCCTTCGGGCACAGCTACGGCGGGCTCGTCGTCCTGGAGACCGCGCGTTCGTTCCCGCTGTTCGACCGCATCGCGGTCTACGAGCCCGGAGTTCCCTGCTCCCCCGTCCCGACCGGCTGGATGGCCCCGTTCCGTGAACGGCTGGCCGCAGGCGACGACTACGGGGCGTTCATCCACTTCATCCAGGGGTCGGGCGGCGCACCGGACTTCATGACAAAACTGCCGCACTGGTACCTGCGCATGGTCTTCCGCGTCGCCTTCCGCGGGCCGGCCTGGCAGCGGATGCGGCCCCTGCTGGGAGCCTGCCTGGCCGAACACGAGCAGCTTGCCGCCCAGCACGGCCGCCTCCCCGAGTTCGCCGACGTCACCGCCCCGGTGCTGCTACTGGTGGGCCGACGCTCCAAGCCCCTGCACCAAGAGGAGTTCGCCACGCTGGCCGGCACCCTTCCCAACGCCGTACTCCAGGCCGTGGACGGCGCCAACCACATGGGCCCCTCGGAGCGGAAGACCGCCCCGGCCGTGGCCGAGCGGGCGCTGCCGTTCCTCCTGTGACGATCCGGGAGCGATCCGCTTCCAGCTGCCCGGCGCGGCGGCCGCACGACGAAGTGCGGCCTGGGACGACTCCGGGGCCGCGCGAGCGGCGGAGCGCTAGCCTGGTGCGGATCACGGAAAGGGGACGACCGGAATGGTGCTGGAGGGGACGGCCCGCGCACTGCTGCGCAGGCTGGCGACCGAGCAGGCGGAGTCGCGGGTGCCGTCGCTGGTGGCGGCGATCGTGCGGGGCGGCGAGATCGCCTGGTTCGGGGCGCGCGGGCGGGTCGGCGGGGAGCCGCCCACCCGGGACACCCAGTACCGGATCGGGTCCATCACCAAGACCCTCGTGGCGACCGTCGTCATGCGGCTGCGCGACGAGGGCCGGCTCGACCTGACGGACCCCCTGGACAAGCACGTGCCCGGCACGCCGCTGGGCGACGTCACGGTGGCCCAGCTGCTGTCCCACAGCGGCGGGCTGACCGCCGAGTCGCCCGGCCAGTGGTGGGAGCGCACCCCGGGCGTGCCGGTGGGCGACCTGGTCGCCGCGCTCGGTCCCGAGTCCTCCCGGCACCGGCCCGGCCGCCGCTACCACTACTCCAACCTCGGGTTCGCCCTGCTCGGCGAGCTGGTCGCGCGCAAGCGGTCGGCGGCGTGGGACGAGGTCGTACGCGAGGAGGTCCTGGAGCCGCTCGGCATGCGCGACACCACCCCGCGCCCCCGTGCGCCGCACGCCACCGGGTACGCCGTGCACCCCTGGGCCGACGCGCTGCTGCCGGAGCCGGAAAACGACCACGGCGCGATGGCCCCCGCCGGGCAGATGTGGTCCACGGCCACCGATCTGGCCCGCTGGGCGGCCTTCATCGGCGGCGACGCCGGCGAGGTGCTGCGCCCGGCCACGGTCGCGGAGATGCGCGAGCCGGCCGTCGTGGAGGACGGCGACGCATGGACCCGCGGCTACGGGCTCGGCCTCCAGCTGGCCCGGCACATCGGGCCCGGCGGCCCGCGGCGGCTGGCCGGCCACACCGGGTCGATGCCCGGCTTCCTCGCCACCGTGTGGGCCGATCCCGCCGACGGCGTGGCCGTGCTGTGGATGGCCAACACCACCTCGGGCGTGCGCAACCTCGACACCGCCCTGCTGGACATCCTGGCCGAGCACGAGCCGCCGCTGCCGGCCGAGTGGTCGCCCTCTCCGGTGGACGAGGACCTGCTCGCCCTGACCGGGCCGTGGTATTGGGGGCCGACGCCGTATGTGCTGCGGGTCCTGCCGCAGCGCGGCCTGTCGCTGACCCCGGTTACCGGGCAGGGCCGCGCCTCCCGGTTCGTCTCCCAGGCAGACGGCACCTGGGTCGGGCTGGACGGCTACTACGCCGGAGAGACCCTGCGGGTGGTCCGCTCCCCCGGCGGGGTGACCCACCTGGATCTCAACACGTTCATCTTCACGCGTGAGCCGTACGACCCGGCGGCCCCCGTGCCGGGCGGCGTCGACCCGGCCGGCTGGCGGTGACCGGCCAGGTGACCGGCCAGGTCACCGACAGGTGACCGGTCAGGTGGTGGCGAGCGCGACCGTCGGCGACAGGCGGGCCGCGCGCATCGCCGGGTAGAGGCCGGCGAGGGTGCCGATGACGAGCGTGGCGCCGACCGCGCCCGCGAACGCCCAGGCCGGGACCACCGGCGGCCAGTCGCGCGACAGCGCGTAGCCGGCGGTGGCCAGGCCGCCCAGCACCGCGCCCGCGATCCCGCCGAGCGCCGACAACAGCAGCGACTCCGCGAGGAACTGCAGGCGCACCTGCCCGCGGGTGGCGCCCAGGGAGCGGCGCAGGCCGATCTCCTTGCGCCGCTCCAGCACCGAGATCACCATGGTGTTGGCCACGCCGACCCCGCCGACCAGCAGCGCGACCGCGCCGAGCCCGAGCAGCAGGTTGGTGAACGCGCTCGCGGCCGCCGCCCGGGCCGCCAGCGCGTCCGAGGGCCTGCTGACCGTGACCTCCTCCGGGTTCTCCGGGTTGACCGTGCGCGGCAGCACGGCACGGACGGCCTCCACCGACTCCTCGGCGGACCGCTCGTAAATGGTCGTCGGGTGGCCGTCGAAGCCCAGGTACTTCTCGGCGGCCGGGAACCCGACAAGCGCGGAGCGCTCGATCTCCGGGGCGAGCGGCATCGGGCCCAGGACGCCGACGACGGTGAACCACCGCTCGCCCATCCAGACCCGTACGCCGGTTCTGGTGATGCCGAGCCGCTCGGCGGCCTTGGCGCCCAGCACGACGGCGGGCCGCGCCTCGGTGGCGGCGTTGAGCCAGGCGCCCTTGACGACCCGGCCCTCCAGGGTGGTGAGCAGGTCGGCGGTCGCGGCCTGGACGGCGATGCCGCCGGTCACGGCCTTGGGGATGCGGTCGGTGCGCCGGATCGTGGTGTCGACCGTGCCGGTGGCCGAGGCCGTGCGGACCGGTCCGATGCGCCGGACCATGCCGAGCGCCTCCACGGGCAGCTTGGCCTCCTCGCCGAACATCGTCTGCCCGGGCGCGACGGTGAGCAGGTTGGTGCCGAGCCGGTCGAGCTGGCGCAGCAGTTGCTCGCGGGAGGAGGACGAGATGCCCAGCACCGCGATCATCGTGGCGATGCCGATGGCGATGCCGAGCGCGGACAGCACCACCCGCGCGGGGCGGGTGCGCAGCCCGGCCGCGCCGGTCCGCAGGACGTCGGACGGCCCGAGCCTGGCGGGGGTCAGCCGCTGAGGGCTCATCGTGGTGCTCCCTTCGCCGCCGCCGCGGTTTCGGCATTCGGCGCCTTGTCAGAATTGAGCTTGGGGTTCGCTCCGGGAGGGCGGCGTCCGGCGCCGGCCCCGGCGTCGGCGACGACGAGGCCGTCGCGTACGCGCACCTGCCGGGGGCACCATTCGGCGATCTCGGGGTCGTGGGTGATGACCGCGATCGTGGTGCCGGCGGCGTGCAGGTCGCGCAGGACGCCCAGCACCTCGGCGCCCGCCGCCGAGTCCAGGTTGCCGGTCGGCTCGTCGGCCAGCAGCAGCGGCGGATCGCCCGCCACGGCGCGGGCCACCGCCACCCGTTGCTGCTCGCCGCCCGACAGCTGGTTGGGGCGGTGGCCCAGCCGGTGGCCGAGACCCACCCGCTCCAGCGCGGCGGCGGCGCGTTCCCGCCGCGCCCGCAGCGGCGTGCCGGTGTACAGCAGGCCGTCGGCGACGTTGTCCAGCGCGCTCACCCCGGGCGCGAGGTGGAACTGCTGGAAGACGAATCCCAGGTGGCGGGCGCGCAGCGCGGACAGCTCGCGGTCGGAAAGCCCGGCCACGTCGTGCCCGGCGATCCGTACGGTGCCCGTGGTGGGCCGGTCCAGGGTCCCGATCAGGTGCAGCAGGGTCGACTTGCCGGAGCCGGACGGCCCGGCGATGGCGACCAGTTCGCCGCGTTCGACCAGCAGGTCCACCCCGCGCAGGGCCCGCACGCCGCCGCCGTACTCCTTGGTCACCTCGCGCAGCTCCACCACGTACGGCTGCTCGGGCCGCGGGATGCTCATGTGGCGGGCACCCCGACCTTCATGCCCTCGGTGAGCCCGTCGCCGGTGATCTCGACCATGCCGCTGCCGAAGGCGCCCAGCTCTACTGGGACCACGCGGGTGGACGCGCCCTCGACCACCTCGACGCCGAAGCCGCCCTCCCGCAGGGCCAGCAGCGCCTCCACGGGCACGGCCAGCACGTTCTCGCGCCGCTCGCTGACCAGTTCCACCTCGACCGGGGCCTTGTCGAGGCGGGTCTTGGGGGTCTTGCTCAGGGTGATGTCGACGTCGATGGTGCTGCCCTCGTCCTGGCCCTGCCCGGACGGGACGGCCTCGGCCACCGTGCCGACCGAGGTGATCTTCCCGGTGACCCGCTCGCCGCCGGGGAGTTCCACGGTGACCTTGGCGCCCTTCCTGGCCAGTGACTGGTCGTCGGTGGACAGGTCCACGTGCACCAGCCGCCGTACGCCCGACATGGTGAGGGCCGGACGACCGGGGGTGATCCTGTCGCCGACCTCGACCTTCGCGTCGGTCACCCGGGCGGCGGCGGGCAGGAAGACCACCTGGGAGGCGTCCACCTGCCCGGTCTCGGGCAGCCCGGCGTCGTCCTGCCACTCCTTGACGGCCAGGTAGGTGGCGTAGCTGAAGTGGTCGTCCACAGTCAGGTCGTCGCCGTAGCCGAGGACCTTGAGGTTGCGTTCGAGCTGCTCGACGTCCGGGCCGTCGTCGATGCCCTGCCGCAGCGGGCGGTACATCGGCAGCGAGCCGTACATGAGGACCACCGGCCTGCGGTCCACCCTGAGCAGCGCGCGGCCGCGCCGGACGACCGCGCCCTCGGCGGGCACCCAGGTCACGGTGCCGGAGGCGTCGGTGCTGACCTGCCGCTCGCCGGAGTAGGTCAGCGACCCCTCGACGGTCTTGGTGTCGACCAGGTCCTGCCGGGTGATCGACGCGGTGGCGGGCACCGGGGGCGGGGACGGCTCGGCCGCGCCGGCGCCGTCGCCGCCCGCCATGGCGACGGCCGTTCCGGCGGCGGCCAGGGCGAGGACTCCGGCGCCCGCGATCACCAGGCCCTTCCTCACGGCTTCCTCCCCGGCGCGTACTCCTCGCAGGCCTTCTGCGCCTCTTCCATCGCCTTCTCCTGGCCCGGTTTGATCTTGACCTGGAGCCCCTTTCCGGGTTCGGGGTCGGGCATGTCGACGCCGTGCTCGCGCATGCACTGGGCGAACTTGAGCATCCGGTCGCGCGCCTGGGGATCGTCGCCGCCGAGCTTGTCGCCGACCGCGTCCTTCATGAAGTGCTGGCAGGCCTGCATGGCCTTCTGCATCGAGGCCTCGTCGCCCTTCTTGCTCATGATCCGGACGCGGCCGTCGGGATCGGGGTCGGGCATGTCGACGCCGTGCTCGCGCATGCACTGGGCGAACTTGAGCTGGGCCTCCTGGCGGTCCACCGTGCTCGTGGCGGACGGCCTGGCCGCGGCGCCTGACGCTGTGCCCGACGTGGCGCCGCCCGCGCTGGCGATCCCGTCGTCCGCGGGCGCCGCGCCGCAGCCGGTCAGTGCCAGGGCGAGCCCCAATGTGAGCCCCAGTGTGAGCACCGGTGCCGGGCCCAGGGCGCGCAGCGGTCGTAAGCGCATGAGTCGCTCCTCTTCTCCCGGGGCGTTCGCCCGGGACGGGGCCCAACTCCAGCGGAGGCGGTGCTAAACGCGGATAAGCGGAGATCGCTTATCCGCGGCTAACACCGCGTACGCCACTCTCGGAACCGAGCGGGAGGTTGGGATGCGGGTGCTCGTGGTCGAGGACGAGGAACAGCTGGCCGAGGCCGTCGCCCGTGGGCTGCGGCTGCACGCGATCGCGGTGGACGTGGCCTACGACGGTCAGGAGGCGCTGGAGCTGGCCGCCTATGTCGACTACGACGTGGTCGTGCTCGACCGCGACCTGCCCGAGGTGCACGGCGACGAGGTGTGCCGGGAGCTGGCCGGCGCGAGCGGGGCGAGCCGCATCCTCATGCTGACGGCGGCCGGGCGGGTGCGGGACCGGGTCGGGGGCCTGTCCCTGGGCGCCGACGACTACCTGGTCAAGCCGTTCGCGTTCGCCGAGCTGGTGGCCCGGATCCGGGCGCTGGCCCGGCGCTCGCCCCGGGCGGTGCCGCCCGTGCTGGAGCGGGCCGGGATCCGGCTCGACCCCGCCCGCCGTACGGTGACGCGGGACGGGCGGCAGGTGGCGCTGGGCCGCAAGGAGTTCGACGTGCTGCACGAGCTGATGCGGGCCGGCGGAGGGCTGGTGACCTCGGCCCGGTTGCGGGCGAACGTGTGGGACGAGCACGCGGACGCGGGCACGGGCGTGCTGCGCGTCACGATCACCTCGCTGCGCCGCAAACTTGGCGACCCCCCGGTGATCGAGAACGTGCCGGGCCGAGGATATCGGCTGTGACCCGCGTCCTGTCCTTGTGGGGCAGGCTCGGCCTGCGGACGCGGCTCACCCTGCTGTACGGCGGGCTGTTCTTCCTGGCGGGGTCGGTGCTGCTGTGGTTCACCCACCTGCTGACCGCGCGGGCGCTCAACCAGCGGTTCGTGGTGGCGGTGGCGTCGAAGGTGACCGACGCCGGCGCCCCCGATGGCGTCCTGGGGGGCAGGCTGCCCGACAGCGACATGCTCGCGCAGCGGGTGCGCACCAACGTCGAGCAGGGGGCGGCCGACGTGCTGACCGACGTGCTCCGCTCGTCGGTGGTCGTCATGATCCTCGTCGGGGCCGTCGCGGTGGTGCTGGGCTACCTGGTGGCCGACCGCGCGCTGCGCCCGCTGGAGCGGGTGACCGAGACCGCGCAGCGGCTGTCGGAGAGCACGCTGCACGAGCGGATCGCCCTGCGCGGCCCGCAGGACGAGGTCAAGCGGCTCGCCGACACCTTCGACGCGATGCTCGACCGGCTGCACCGGGTGTTCGACGCCCAGCGCCGGTTCATCGCCAACGCCTCCCACGAGCTGCGCACCCCGCTGGCGGTCAACCGTACGGTGCTGGAGGTGTCGCTGGAGGAGCCCGCGGCGTCGGAGGATCTCAAGGCGCTGGCCCGCGCGCTGCTCGGCACCAACGCCAGGTACGAGCGGCTGATCGAGGGCCTGCTCATGCTCGCGCAGTCGGAGCAGGAGCTGACCGCCCGCAAGCCGGTCGACCTGCGGCAGGTCGTCCGTACGGCGATGGAGCAGATCGACCTGCAGCCGCGCCGCAGGAAGGTGGTCGTCCACGAGGACCTGTGCCCGGCGGTCGCGCACGGCGATCCGCTGTTCCTCGAACGCTGCCTGGTCAACCTGCTGGAGAACGCGATCAAGTACAACGTGCGGGACGGGGAGGTCTGGGTCCGGCTGCGGGAGGAGGAGGCCGGGGTGAGCGTGACGGTGGAGAACACCGGGCCCCCGGTCCCGCCGTACGAGGTGGACGACCTGTTCGAGCCGTTCCGCCGGCTGGGCGGCGACCGCGTCCGATCCGCCCGGGGGGCGGGGCTGGGCCTGTCCATCGTCCGGGCCATCGCCGTGGCGCACGGCGGCACGGCCGAGGCGCTCGCCCGGCCGGAGGGCGGCCTGGCCGTGACCGTGCGCCTGCCCAGGTGAGACCGGGTTGGGCGGCCGATACCCGCCTCTGCCGGGTTTGCCGCCTACTGTCCAGTAAAATCTGAGTTGTTCTAACTTGACCGGTTTGACCTGGTCTATTACGTTTTAGGCAGCTCAGGGCGCACTTGCTCATCTCAATGGTCAAGAAGCCCTCCTCAGACCGACGCGGCCGGCCGATCCCGGCCTGCCGCCCGGCCGCCGAGTCCGCGTCCGCGCGGAGCCGGGGACCCACCTCTCCTGGGGTGAATCGGCATACGTGCCGTAGGGCGACTTCCAGCCCGAACCCGTCAGCTAACCCGGTAGGCGGCATGGAAGTAAGGGAGTTCGCCCCACCATGCACGTCCTCAACACCTGTGTTCGCGCTGCACTCGCGGGCGGGGCCCTCGCCTCGGCCGTGCTGATCGCATCGCCGGCCGCGCACGCGGCGGACAACCCCGCCACCGGCAAGGGCCCGGCGGCCGCGCAGTCGATGGCCGAGATCGCCTCCACGCTGCCCAAGGTCAGCGCGGGCGACGTGCTGAACCTGGCCAGGAGCCAGATCGGGATCAGCGAGAACGCCTACGGCGGCGGGACCAAGTTCCAGCAGTGGTACATGTCCACCCCCCGCGCCCGCGAGACCCTCGCCCGCGACGGCGGCACGCTGAAGGGCTACCTCAACGCCCCCTGGTGCGACATGTTCGTCTCCTGGGTGGGACAGCAGCTCGGCATCGGGCCGGTCATGGGCTCCGACGCCTACACCGTCGAGCACGCCCGCTGGTTCGCCGACCACGGCCGCTGGGGTCGCACGCCCAAGCCGGGCGCGGTGGTGTTCTTCAACTGGAACGGCAGCAAGGCCATCGACGACGTCGAGCACGTCGGTTTCGTCGTCAAGGACAACGGCGACGGCACCATCAGGACCATCGAGGGCAACACCGGCGACGGCGGCGCCGTCGAGGCCCGCACCCGGCCCACCTGGCAGGTGGCCGGGTACGGCTACCCGATGTATCCCGGGGACGTCTCCGCCTCCTCCTGACCGGCGACCGTCCCACGCCGACTTCGAAGCGCGCCGGTGATCCCGGCGCGCTTCGTGGTCGACGGTGATCGGCATGCCGCCGTCAGCGGCAGTTCACACCGTACGGCTCGCTCGCGGCCCGCCCAGCGCCCACGAGATGATCTTGGTGGGGTGATCCTGATGATCTCCCGGGACAGACCGGGCAGGGGCGGCTCCTGGTCGGTCAGCGCCACCGCCGTGCCCCGGATCTCGATGCCCCGGGGCGCCCACGGATCGACCGTCGCGAGGTCGTCCACGACGAACGCGACCGTGCTGCCCCGCTGGACGTTCCGGAACTTCTTCGACCTGCCCAGCGCGCCCCCGCCGACGAGCCGGCCGATGCGCTGGGTGGCCAGGTAGTCGAGTTCGGCTTGGGTGAAGACCATACGTGTCTGTCCTTCAGATCAAGAAGTAGCGGATGCCGGCGTCGGGCGCCGCGTTCCTTCAGATCCTCGATGCTTCCGGACATGATCGTGTGGAGGTGTTCGGTGACGTGCTGGAGCGGCCGGTCCCGGGGTCGAGGAACCGGCGAACAGCCGTTGGCGCTGAGAAGGATCTTGATTGCAGTGAGCTGAGGCTGCTCCTGGTTGCGACGCTTCCTTAGCTCGTTGCCCGGTCCCGGCGACGGCGTGCGGCGCGGATCTCGGCGTCGGCGACCTTGTCGTCCAGCAACGCGTACAGCTGGGTGGTTTCGGTGGAGGCGTGGCCGAGGCGGCGGCGGACGGCCTCGATGGAGACGCCGGCGTTGATGAGTTCGGTGGCGTGGGCGTGGCGCAGCTGGTGGATGTCGATGTCGACGCCAGCCTGCGCGCAGTAGCCCTGCCAGCGGTGGTGAGCGGCGTCATACGACAGGGGTCCGCCCCGGCCGTTAATGGAGGCGCGGAACAGCGGCCCGGCGGTGTAGCCGGCGCGAACCAGGTAGAGCTTGAGCAGGGTGACGTACCCGCGGTCGTCCAGCAAGACGGTGCGCACGCTGCCGCCCTTGCCGTGGATGCGGACGTGTTCGTCGTCCAGGCGCAGGTCGAGGTCCTCCACGTACAGGCCGCAGACTTCGGAGGCGCGGGCGCCGCACACGTAGGCCCGATCCCGCAGCCGGTCCAGCGGCGTCTCCTTGCGCGGCCGCCGCGAGCAGATCACCGCCAGCACCTTGACGACGTCTCCTACGGCCAGGCCCGACCAGCGCTCCGCGGCGACGCCACTTGCCTGGGGTAGCTGTGTCAGTACGGTTTGAAGTCGGGGTAGTAAGCCGCGGCTGCGGTGGCGGTGTCGATGTTCCGCGGGAACAGCGCGGCTTCGTAGGCGCGGATGGCCGCGTCGATGTCCTCGGGCTGTTCGGCGATGGCGTTGCCGAGCTGGCCGGCGTCGAACAGCGCCCAGTTCGCTCCTTCGCCGTCCGGCGGTGCCAGGTGGGCGGCGTCTCCGATGAGCGTGACCCCGGGTACATGCTCCCAGCGGTGCCCGATCGGCAGCCCGTACAAGGGGCGGAAAACCGGCGGGATATCGCTGTCCGCGACCAGCGCGACGAGCTCCGGCGCCCACCCCTCGAACATTGCCGCGACCGTACGGGCGGCCGCAGGGCCGTCGTTGAAATCGATCCCATCGAACCACTCGAGCGGCTGGTCGAACATGGCGTAGGAGTGCAGGGTGTCCGCGCGCTCGCGCTGCACGCCGAGACCGATGCGGGTGGTTTCGTCGTAGGCGGTCATCGACCCGCCGCCGACCAGCGCCAGGGTGGCGGGGTGCCGGGTGTCGCTCTCATACAGGTACGTCTCGACCATCGAGCGTCCGGCGTAGGTGGGCGTGGCATCAGACAGCAGCGGCCGGACCTTCGACCAGGCACCGTCGGCACCGATGAGGATGTCGGTGACGATCGTCGATCCGTTGGCGAAGGTCACTTCGTGACGACCGTCCTGGAGGGTCCGGACATTCTGAGTCTTGTGGCCCCAGACGACCGTATCGGCAGGGAGGGATTCCAGCAGCAACTGTCGGAGCTCGCCACGCTGCACCTCGGGGCGGCCTGCGGCGGGGTCGTCGGGCTGGTCCGCCAGGATGGTGCCGTCAGGTGCCACGTCGCGGGATGCCTGGCGACCTTCGAGGATGAGGGATCGGAAGCCGTCCATCAGGCGGGCGGCACGGATTCCGTGCTGTCCGTTGTAGTCGTGGATGTCGAGCATGCCGCCTTGGCCGCGGGCCTGCGCAGACGCCTCCGCCTCGTACACCGTGGACGGGATTCCCTGAACCGCCAGGGTTCGGGCCAGCGTCAGTCCCGCGAGACCGGCGCCGATGATCGTGATCTGAGTCATGCATGCGTTCCTTACTGCTCTTGGATGAACCGGCGGTCCTGCCCGCAAGGGCTCCCGGCCACCGCGCGGAACAAGCGGGGTAACAGGGCCGGGTCAGGGGAAGCTGGGCGGCTCGATCCGGGATGCGAGCTGCTCCAAGAGGTCGTGGAGCAGCGCCCGCCCTTCGGCGCCCAGCGGCGCGAGGATCGACTCCTCGACGCGGTCCATGGCCTCTTCAAAACCCTGGATCAGCTCGGAGCCCGCTGGGGTGACATGCACCCGGCGGCTGCGCGTGTCACCCTCCTGCGTCCGGCGTTCCACGAGTCCGCGACGCTCCAGCCCGGCCAGGAGCCGCGAGATGCCCGGCGCACTGGTGCGCGTGGCCCGGGCGACGTCACGCTGGATGGCATCCGGGTTCTTTGACAGGTACGCCAACACGGCGCTCTGCTCGTGGGTGAGGCCACGTTCCCGTATCCAGTCATCGGCGATGCGCCGCTGCCCCCACACAACCCACCGCATCAGCTCCAACGTGCTCTCCTTCATAGTTAACATGCTAACTGTTGCATAGTTAACAATCAAATCGGGATACCTCTCACACTGGTGTCCGGCCTCTCCGTGGGCGCGAGGACCTCGGTGACCTTGGCAATGGCTTCGGCACCGGGCTTGACGTAGCACACAGCGGTGCGGGGGGTCTTGTGCTGGGTTTTGCCCCTGATGAGCTGCAGGGGATTTCGGCGTCGCCGAGGTGGGTGGCGGCGCTGTGGCGCAGCTGGTGCAAGTCGAGGCCGGCGTAGGTGTCCAGGAGGACGCGGGTGCGGTCGTAGCCGAGGCGGGCGCGGCCGGTGTGCGGGCAGGGTCGGCCGGTGGCGTACGCCCGTCACGCTGGTCACTGGGATGGACCGGCGACCGCGGTGTCCAACTCCAGATGGCGGTTCATGTCGAGCTCGAAGCGGCCGTACAGGTTCAGATGCGACCAGAACAGGGCGGTCAGCCCCCGCCGATCGGCCGCGCTCAGCTGCTTCTTCCAAGCAGGATCGCGCAACACCATCTGGATCAGGTGCGTATTGAGGTAGGTGATGGCGGCGGCGACCAGGTGCAGTGCCAGCGCCGAGACCTCGGCGTGCTCGCGATCATCACCGGTCAGATCCCCGGCCTTGCCGTAGAACAGGTCCTTGCTGGCGGAGTTGAAGTTCTCCACCACGTTCAGGCCCTCGCCGATCTCGCGCCTGAGTGCCTCGTCGGCGAGGTACTCACAGATGAAGATCGTCCTGATGGTATGGCAGCGCGGCCGCGGCTACCCGGTCGGCCACCCGCTTGATCCCGACGTTCGTGCCCAGCCCGTACAGGCAGAGCAGCAACCGCCGCTGCAGCACCGCCTCCTCGATGACGGTGTGCGAGGCCACCGAGGTGAACGCGGCGGTGTAGCCGGTGACGTGGGCGACGTCCTTGAGCACGTCCAAAAGGTCGATCACGCCCCACCGGCGGGAGATCTCCGCCTTCAGCGCCTTCAGCCCGGCCGGCTCCTCCTGCTTGTCCAGCGGCGGCACGCTGATCCATGGCTCGCCCTTCTTCCGGGTGATCTTCACTCCCCCGGTGGTGCCTTTGCGCATCGCCGTCTCCAGCCGGTTCAGGGCGGCGGTGTGGCGGCGGTGTGGCGGCGTTGCAGGTCGGCGATGAACGCCGCCGCATCGCGCGGCTTGGCCAGGGCCTCGTAGTGCACGTCCCGGTTGTCGTCGAAGTCGGCCGGCAGGACAGCTTCGGGGTTGCGCCAGGTCTTGCCGCCCTCCACCCAGATTTGGCGGCGCCGGATGGCTTGCGCAGCGCGACCAGCGCGCACAGCTCGTACGGGATGCGCTCGATGCGGCCGCGCTCGTCGGCCACCGCCTCCTGCCAGTCCTCGGGCACCACGTGGTCGATCGGCACCGTCTCGGTGGCGTCGTAGAAGACGGCCTCGGAGTCGGCGTAGCGCTCCAGCAGCGCCAGCGCGTCCATCACCGGCTGAAAGGTGGTGTTGTTGCAGCGGAAGTCCAGCGCGCACAGCAGCTTGGGCAGCCCGCGCCGGTAGTGACGCGAGTAGGAGCCGCGCAGCTTGACCCGCACCCGGGTACGGAGCTCTTTCTCATTCGCCTTGGCCTCGGCGATGATGTCGGCCAGCGTGGCCGTGCCCACCACCGGGTAGATCGCCGTGCGGACGAGCTCCTCGGGCAGGTCCAGCGCCGCCTGGGCGAGCCGGGCCAGGATGCCGTGCTTGCCCTGCACCCGCCGGAACTCGCTGCTCAGCTCGTTCTCGACCTTCCGCTCGGCCCGCACGCTGATCTTGTGCACGAGCTGGATCAGCAGCTCGACCAGGCCGTCGATCATCTCGGTCTTGCGCACCCAGCACAACGCCGCCAGCAGGGTCAGCTTGATCGCATCCGGCGCGGCGGCGAAGTCGGAGGGGTACGTCCGCATCGCCCGCGCCCGCCACGCCTCCACGACCTTCTCCGAGGTCCCCTCGAACAGCGTCTCCGGCAGCCCGATCGCCTTGACTCGCTCCAGCTTGACGATCTCGGCCAGCAGCGTCTCCAGTTGCAACGGCCCCGGGTCCTCCTTCAGCTCCTGCAAGAAGCTGCGCATCGCCGCACCGTCGTCGCGACCCTCTTCCTCGCCGTCCGGGACAGGATCGGGAACCGCGATCAAGTCCTCCAGCGCGGCCGCCGTGGCCGGCAAGCGCTGCACCGTAGTGGCGGTGAACTCCCGCTCGAACATCGCCTCGGCCGGGACGTCCTCGCGGCGAGGGAAACGCCCCTCCAGCTCGAAGTACTTAAGGATCAAGGCGAACCCGAGGCGGGTGGCTCCGCTCTTGTTCGCCAGCAGTTCGACCTCGGCCTCATCCAGCGTCCAGCACTCGATGAGGTCCTCCAGCTGCCACTCTCTGCGCATCGGCAGGGATCCTTTCCTCCCCCGATCGCACCGAAGATTCACCAAGCACCCTGCTGGGCCCAGACGTGGCTACGGCCCGGTACCGCTCAGCTCGTGACTACTACGTACTGAACCAGAAACATTACGCAGAGTTACTTTGGGGCTGATGACGTGAACCCGAGCGGGGAGCCTTGGTCGGAGGTCGCGACCTGTGGTGGTTGATGGGCTGAACATTCGTATGGTGACCGATACGTTTGTATAGACTCTTGGACGTGCGACCAATTTCTGAAGAGGACCTGACGACGCGCGCCCGCATCCGCGACGCTGCGATGGCGCTGTTCGCCGAGCAGGGGGTCAAGGCCACCACCATCCGTGGGATCGCCGAGGCCGCAAAAGTCTCGCCCGGCCTGGTGCAGCACCACTTCGGCACCAAGGAAGCGCTGAGACAGGCTTGCGACGAGTACGTCCTCAGCTACCTGCGCGAGCAGGTCACCGTAGGCGTCACCGACCACAACCTGGACAAGCCCGAATTCATCGAGAACGTCCATCGAACCGCGCCGCCCCTGATGAAATACCTCGGCCGCGCGCTTGTGGACGGTTCCCCCGCAGCCGCCGCCATGTTCGACGAACTCGTCAGCATGACGGAGGAGCATCTCGCCGACGACGACCGCTCGGAGGCCGACCATCGCGCCCGCGCGACCGTGCTGACCGCGATGAAGCTCGGCATCACGGTGCTGCACGAGCACGTCTCCCGCGCGCTGGGCACGGACCTGTACGCCCCGCAGGGCGCAGTACGCGTCGGCAAGGCCCAGCTCGACCTGATCAGACCGGAATTCCTCGGCCGCGAGCTGTTCGACCAGGCGCGGACGGGCCTCGAGAAGGTCGAGGGACAACGATGAACGCCGCAGTGCACGTGGGCGGCCTGGTCAAGAGCTTCGGCCGGGCCAAGGCCCTGGACGGGCTCGACCTCACCGTCAAGACGGGCGAGGTGCACGGCTTTCTCGGGCCCAACGGTGCCGGCAAGACCACCACCATCCGTATCCTGCTCGGCCAGATGCGCGCCGACGGCGGCCAGGTCGCGTTACTCGGCGGCGACCCCTGGCGCGACGCCACCGAACTGCACCGAAGGCTCGCCTATGTGCCCGGCGACGTCACCCTGTGGCCCTCGCTGACCGGCGGCGAGGTCATCGACCTGATGGGCAGGGCCCGCGGCGGCCTGGACCCCAGGCAGCGCGCCGAGCTGCTGGAGCGCTTCGAGCTCGACCCGCGCAAGAAGTGCCGTACCTACTCCAAGGGCAACCGGCAGAAGGTGGCGCTGGTGGCCGCGTTCGCCTCCGACGCCGAACTGCTGATCCTCGACGAGCCGACCTCGGGTCTGGACCCGCTCATGGAGGCGGTCTTCAACGAGTGCGTCCTGCGGGAGAAGCGCAACGGCCGCACCGTGCTGCTGTCCAGCCACATCCTGTCGGAGGTGGAGAGGCTGTGCGACCGCGTCAGCATCATCCGCGCCGGCCATACCGTCGAGTCCGGCAGCCTGGCCGACCTGCGCCACCTCACCCGCACGTCGGTGACCGCCGAGCTGATCCGGCCCGCTCCCGGGCTGGCCACCCTGCCCGGCGTACACGATCTGACCGTGGACGGCGCGCGGCTGCGCTGCCAGGTCGACGGTGACGCGCTCACCGCGGTGCTCGCCGAGCTCGCCAGAGCGGGCGTACGCACCTTGACCACGCAGCCGCCGACGCTGGAGGAACTGTTCCTGCGCCACTACGAGGGAGCCACCAGATGACCGGCACCATGACCGGCACAGGGACACTGATCCGGCTCATCCTGCGCAGGGACCGCGTGCTGCTGCCGGTGTGGATCGTGATCAGCGCACTGCTGCCGGCGAGCATCGCCTCCGCCACCACCGACCTGTACGCCGACCAGGCCGCCCGCGACTCCTTCGCGGCCGCCTCGGCGGGCAACCCGGCGCAGCTGGCGATGCGCGGCCCCATCTACGACGCGAGCGTCGGCGGCCTGACCGCCTGGACGCTCGGCTCCTCCCTCGCGCTGATCGGCGGGCTCGTCAGCATCCTGCTGGTGATCAGGCACACCCGGGTCGAGGAGGAGACCGGCCGACGCGAGCTGCTGGCCTCGGGTGTCATCGGCCGTCATGCCCCGCTGGCCGCCGCGCTCGCGGCCGTGCTGGCCGCCAACCTGCTCTTGGGCCTGCTGTCGGTGCCCGCCCTGGTCGCGGGCGGCCTGCCCGCGGGTTCCTCGCTGCTGTTCGGGCTGTCCACGGCCGCGGGCGGCTGGGCGTTCGCGGCCGTGGCCGCCGTCACCGGGCAGCTCACCGCCTCCTCGGGGACGGCACGCGGCATCGCGATCGCGGCCGGCGGCCTGCTGTTCGCGCTGCGCTCGCTGGCCGACGCCGGTCACGTCGGCTGGCTGGCTTGGGTGTCGCCGTTCGGCTGGGTCCGGCTGACCAGACCCTACGCCGGGGACCAGTGGTGGGTGCTGGGGCTGATCGCGGTGTTCGTCGCCGCCCTGACGGCGGTCGCGTTCGCGCTGTCCACACGGCGTGACGTGGCCAGCGGCCTGATTCCCGCCCGCCCCGGACCCGCCGGCGGAACCCTGCCGGGCGCGTTCAGCCTGGCCGCTCGCCTGCACCGCAGTACGCT
Organism: Microbispora sp. NPDC046933; assembly: GCF_040644635.1. Classification (NCBI taxonomy): domain Bacteria; kingdom Bacillati; phylum Actinomycetota; class Actinomycetes; order Streptosporangiales; family Streptosporangiaceae; genus Microbispora; species Microbispora sp. NPDC046933. Next base: position 99,946 of record NZ_JBEYWW010000006.1, read on the forward strand.
CGCGGGCTTCGCGATCGGATTCGGAGCGCTGGGCGCCCTGCTCGGCGTGGCGGCACGCGGGCTGAACACCCAGTTGGACACGCCGCAGTTGCGGGAGCTGGCCGCGACTCTCGGCGGCGCCGAGGCCCGGCTCTCGGACGTGTTCTTCACGTTCGTGATGTACGTGCTCAGCCAGCTCGTCGCGGGAGCGGCACTGGTGTCGGCGCTGCGCGCCCGTACGGAGGAGGCGGCGGGCCGGGCCGAACTGCTGTTGTCCACCCCCGTCGGCCGGCTGCGCTGGGCGCTGAGCCACCTGGTACTCGCCGTCGTGAGCCCGGTGCTGCTGCTGACCGTGCTGGGCGCGGCGGCGGGGCTCACCTTCGACGGCGACGTGGCCCGCGTCACCGGGGCCACGCTGGCCTACCTGCCCGCGGTCTGGACCATGACCGGGATCGCGACGCTGATGTTCGGCCTGTTGCCACGGCTGGCGGCGGCCGTGAGCTGGACCGCGCTCGGCCTCTTCCTGGTCGTGGACCTGCTGGCGGAATTCAAACTGGCCACCGGGATCGTTCTGGACCTTTCGCCGTTCGTGCACGTGCCGGCGATGTTGCTGAGCGGCGCCTCGTCACCGGTTGCGTCGCTGCTGGGGCTGACCGTAGTAGCCATCACCCTGACCACGGCGGGGCTGGCGTTCCTGCGCCGCCGCGACCTGATGCCCTCCGCCTGAACAGCCCCAGAGAGGCGCTGATAGCCGACAGCCAGCGGTGTTCATCTTCTGGACGCAGGACGGCGGCGTCCGCGTGGTGAACTTGGCCACCGTTGCTCAGCCGTAGAACGCATCGACAACAAATAGATCACTGACCGCCAACTTCACCAGTGGCCCACTTGCCGTCCCGGGATTCGAACGGCCCGCGCTTCAGACGCCGTCCTCGTCCACGACAGTGGCACTGGCGGGGTTGGCCTTGGGCAACGTCGCCGTGCCGAGCGGCCGCAGACCCTTGTCCGGGGCCGAGGAGGCGATCGCGTAGCGGCCCAGGCAGTTGAGGTGGGTGTGGCCCAGCGGGGACAGCCGCGCCACGTCCTCGTCCTTGACCGGCACACCCTGGACGTGTAGCTGGTCCACGATCGCCGACAGATACCGTGAGTTCCACAACACGACGGCATTGACGACAAGTCCCAGAGCTGCCAGTTGGTCCTCCTGGCCTTCCCGATATGCCTGCCGGATCCGGCCGGAGTTGCCGTGGCAGATCTTGCGGGCCAGGCGATGCCGGGATTCCTGGACCGACAGCTGTTTGCCCAGGCTCCGGCGGTAGCTGGAATCCATCGGGTCCAGCATGCTGAGCAGGTGCATCGTCTTGTCGATGCGGCCGTACTCGGCGAAGGCCTGCCCCAGCGGCGTCGGAGAACCCTGGCGGGCGAACATGCGCAGCAGGTCGTAGGCGCGCACTTGGTTGGTCACCAGCGACCCGGCGACGCGGAGCAAGTCCGGCCACTGGATGATCACCTTCTTGGGGTTCAGTTCGTTGCGGGCGATCGCCTCCAGCACCCCGTAGTCACCGGTGCTGCCGTCGGGCAACTCGGCCCGCCAGAACCGCTGGTCGCCCAGGTCGGCGAAGCGGGGCGCGAACCGGTAGCCGAGCATGGAGAAGATCCCGAACACCATGTCGCTGTCGCTGGCCTGGTCCGTCGTGACCACCTCGGGTTTCGGTCCGGCGTCCAGGTTGATCAGGCAGTCCAGGATGTACAGGGAATCGCGGGGCGTGCCCGGCACGACCATCTGCCCGATCCCCGCTACTTGATCATTGACTGCGTTGCGCCAGGTCAGGCCCCTTTTTTAGCCGTAGTACTTAGGTGAGGGCCCGGCGTTGATCGTCTTGACCGGGACGACGAACCGCAGCCCGTCCACCGACGCCAGCAAGCCGCCGCCCCACGCCGCGACGATCGGCACCTTGCCCTGGTGCTCGATCAGGATCGCGTTGGCCGCGGCGTGCGTCTCGGCACGCACGTAGTTCTGATCCACGCCGTACCCGAGGTGCGCCTGGGTGCCTGCCGCAGCTTCTCCAACTCCGAGATGCGCGATCCCTCCGGCACCACCAGCAGATCCGACAACGCGGTCGGCAGGCGCGGATCGGCCCCTCGGCGTGTGTCCAGGCCCGGCCATGCAGGAAGGTCCGGAACTGGCGCGTCAGCTGCCGTACGCTCCAACTGCTGGTGTCATCGAAGGTGTGGTAACCGTAGGCGTCCCGGATCATCCAGGCGTGCTCGTACGTCGTCTTGGGCCGCTCGGCGTACTTCTTGACCTGTGACGCGTCACCGATCCCCAGCTGCTCGGCCAGGTAGTCCACCACCGGCCCGCGGGCGAGGCGGCCGTCAAGGGCCGCACGGCCGGGCGAACGCTTCGGAAGGGCATCGATGAACTCAGCTAGTGCGACAATCGGTGCATTAAGATACTGCCACGACGCCGTCCCATCGAGCAACCGGACCACCAGCGATGACTCCTCCAGCACCACAACCGGAGAGCACCCCGCCCGTGCCACCGCCGCGGCGCCGCCCCGGCGGACGTACCGCCCGTACTCGTATGCAGGTGCTCGACGCGGTCCTCGCGGAGCTCGGAGAGCGCGGTTATGACGGGCTCACCATGGAGGCCGTCGCCGCCCGCGCGCGGGTGCACCGCGCGACGGTGTACCGGCGCTGGGGAGACGTCGGCGGCCTGCTCGCCGACGTCTTGGACGCGGCGAGCGACGACGCCTGGCAACCCCCGGACACCGGCTCCCTGGAGGGCGACCTGGCGGCGCTGAACCACGAGATCCACGACGCGCTGACCGCACAGCCGCCGATCGTGGCGGCCCTGATCGCCGCCTCGTTCCGCTCCGAGAAGGCCGACCTCGCCCAACGACGGCTCTGGGAGGACCGGTACGCCCGCTGCGAGATCATCGTCCGCCGGGCCGTCCGGCGCGCCGAACTCCCACCGCGCACCGACGCTCGGCGACTGCTCATCGCCGCCACCGCGCCTGTTTACCACCAGCTGGTGCTTCTCCGCACGCCACCCGACCCGGGCCTGCCCGGCCAGGCGGCCAGAACCGCCGCCCTCGCCGCGTCCGCGGGCGCCTTCGCCGAGCCCCCGCCGGCCGGCGACACCTGACGGGCCCGGTCGGTCCCAGGGCAGAGCGGGAAAAGCGGTCGAGGGGGCCGTCGGTGGCACGGGTGCCGGTGTGCGACAGCCGGCTCTCCTCCGGGAGGCCGGCTGCCGCACGGTGCCCGCGGCGGCTGTGTCCGCGGCGGCCTGGGTCAGGCGCCGACGTAGGCCGCGAGGTGCTCCCCTGTGAGGGTGGAGCGGGCCGCGACGAGGTCGGCGGGTGTGCCCTCGAAGACGATCCGGCCGCCGTCGTGACCGGCGCCGGGACCCAGATCGATGATCCAGTCGGCATGCGCCATGACCGCCTGGTGGTGCTCGATCACGATGACCGACTTGCCGGAGTCGACCAGCCGGTCCAGCAGCCCGAGCAGTTGCTCGACGTCGGCGAGGTGCAGGCCGGCGGTCGGCTCGTCGAGGACGTAGACGCCGCCCTTGTCGGCCATGTGGGTGGCCAGCTTGAGCCGCTGCCGCTCGCCGCCGGACAGCGTGGTGAGCGGCTGGCCGAGGGTGAGGTAGCCGAGCCCGACGTCGGCGAGCCGGTCGAGGATGGCGCGCGCGGCCGGCGTGCGCGCCTCGCCGGAGCCGAAGAACTCCTGGGCCTCGGCCACCGGCATCGCGAGCACCTCGCTGATGTCACGCCCGCCGAGCTTGTGCTCCAGCACCGCTGCCTGGAACCGCTTCCCCTCGCACTCCTCGCAGGTGGTGGAGACCCCTGCCATCATCGCCAGGTCGGTGTAGATGACGCCGGCGCCGTTGCAGGTGGGGCAGGCGCCCTCGGAGTTGGCGCTGAACAGCGCCGGCTTCACGCCGTTCGCCTTCGCGAACGCCTTGCGGATCGGGTCGAGCAGTCCGGTGTACGTCGCCGGGTTGCTCCGCCGCGAGCCGCGGATCCCGCCCTGGTCGACCGACACCACGCCCGCGCCGGCGGGGACGGACCCGTGGATGAGGGAGCTCTTGCCCGACCCGGCGACACCGGTGACGACGACGAGCACCCCGAGCGGGATGTCGACGTCGACGTCGCGCAGGTTGTTCGCCCTCGCGCCGCGGATCTCCAGCGTGCCGGTGGGCTTGCGCACCGTCTCCTTGAGGGCGGCCCGGTCGTCGAAATGGCGGCCGGTGATGGTGCCGCCGGCCCGCAGCCCCTCGACGGTGCCCTCGAAGCAGACCGTGCCGCCCGCCGTGCCGGCGCCGGGGCCCAGGTCGACGACGTGGTCGGCGATCGCGATCATCTCCGGCTTGTGCTCCACGACTAGCACCGTGTTCCCCTTGTCCCGCAGCCGCAGCAGCAGGTCGTTCATCCGCTGGATGTCATGAGGGTGCAGGCCCGTCGTGGGCTCGTCGAAGACGTAGGTGACATCGGTGAGCGAGGAGCCGAGGTGGCGGATCATCTTGACGCGCTGCGCCTCGCCGCCCGACAGCGTGCCGGACGCCCGGTCGAGCGACAGGTAGCCCAGCCCGATCTCCACGAAAGAGTCGAGGAGTTGCTGCAACGTGGTGAGCAGCGGCGCGACCGACGGCTCGTCGAGGCCGCGGACCCAGTCGGCCAGGTCGCTGATCTGCATCGCGCAGGCGTCGGCGATGCTGATCCCCTTGATCTTGGACGACCGGGCGGCCTCGCTGAGCCGGGTGCCGCCGCACTCGGGGCAGGTGGTGAACGCCACGGCCCGCTCCACGAACGCCCGGACGTGCGGCTGCAACGCCTCCTTGTCCTTGGACAGCATCGACTTCTGGATGCGCGGAATCAGCCCCTCGTAGGTGAGGTTGATGTTGTCGACCTTGATCTTGGTCGGCTCCTTGTAGAGCAGGTCGTGGAGCTCGGCCTTGGTGAAGTCGCGGATCGGCTTGTCCGGGTCGAAGAAACCGGAGCCGCTGAAGATGCGGCCGTACCAGCCGTCGACGCTGTAGCCGGGGATCGTGAGCGCGCCCTCGTTGAGCGACTTGGAGTCGTCGTACAGCTGGGACAGGTCGATGTCGGAGGTCCGGCCCAGGCCCTCGCAGCGCGGGCACATGCCGCCGGTGACCTTGAACTCGCGCCGCTCCTTCACGGTCTTGCCGCCGCGCTCGAATTTGACCGCGCCCGCTCCGCTGATCGAGGCGACGTTGAAGGAGAACGCCTGAGGCGAGCCGATGTGCGGCCGGCCGAGCCGGCTGAACAGGATGCGCAGCATCGCGTTGGCGTCGGTGACGGTGCCGACCGTGGACCGGGGGTTGGGGCCCATCCGCTCCTGGTCGACGACGATCGCGGTCGTCAGCCCGTCGAGCACGTCGACCTCGGGACGCGACAGCGTCGGCATGAAACCCTGCACGAACGCGGAGTAGGTCTCGTTGATCAGCCGCTGCGACTCGGCGGCGATCGTGCTGAACACCAGCGAGCTCTTGCCCGAGCCGGAGACACCGGTGAACACCGTGAGCCGGCGCTTCGGGATCTCGATGCTGACGTCCTTGAGGTTGTTCTCGCGCGCGCCGTACACGCGGATAAGATCGTGACTGTCGGCAACGTGCAGCGCAGGGGACTGCGTGTCCGTCCTCGTGGCCATGCTTATCGTGCTCTCCATATCTTCAGGCCGGGGGCCGCCTTCGCGGTCTCCGTCGGCGTCGCCGGGCTCGATCTAACCAGCTTCGAGCCGTAGGTCTGGTTTTCTCCGCCCGTCACGGGCGGATGCGCAACCAGCGGTGCGGCGCGGCCGGGTCAGCGAAGCTCGTTGATGCGGAGCAGGTTGCCCGCGGGATCGCGGAAGGCGCAGTCGCGCACCCCGTACGGCTGCTCGGTCGGCTCCTGCACGACCTCGGCGCCGCCGGCCTCCAGCCGCTCGAAGACGCCGTCGAGGTCATCGGTGGCCAGGGTGATCATGCCGTAGGTGCCCTTGGCCATCATCTCGGCGATCATGCGTCGCTCCTCGTCGGTGACACCGGGGTCGGCGGCCGGGGGATGCAGGACGATGGACGTGCCGGGCCGGCCGGCGGGACCCACCGTGATCCAGCGCATCCCGCCGTACCCGACGTCGCTGCGGACCTCGAAGCCGACGATGTCGCGGTAGAAGGCCAGGGCGGCGTCGGGGTCGTCATGCGGGAGAAAGGCCGCGTAAACGGTGATGTCCATGCACGTCAGGCTAGCTGCGGCTCGGGGACGCCCGCTTCTCGAATCCTGACCGGCCTGGTCACCTGCTTGGCCACGCACGACGGCATCCCCGCCGTCGCGCTCGCGGCTTGGTGCCGGTAGGTGCTGGGCGGCACACCGACCAGCTCGGTGAAGCGGGTGCTGAAGGTGCCCAGCGACGAGCAGCCGACCGCGAAGCAGACCTCGGTGACGCTCAGGTCGCCACGACGCAGCAGCGCCATCGCGCGCTCGATCCGCCGCGTCATCAGATAGCCGTACGGCGACTCCCCGTAGGCGAGCCGGAACTGGCGGCTGAGGTGCCCGGCGGACATGTTCACGCCGCGGGCGAGCGCCTCGACGTTCAACGGCTGCGCGTACTCTCGATCGATCCGGTCACGGACGCGGCGCAGCAGCGCGAGGTCGCGCAGATGCTGTGCCGAGGCGGGTCTGCTGCTCACGCGAGAAGCGTACGTCCCGCCACCGACATCCAGCGCGCCGGCGACCTGGACGCCACCACCCGCGTGATCACCTGCAGCGGGTGGGCGGCGCGCTCGGCGGCGCCCTGTTCGCCGTGCCTGTTCGCCGTGCCTGTGCCCTGGTGCCGCCCGACCCGGCGCGGTCCGCCCATGTGCAGCGGGTCGACATGTGACGGACTCGGACCGAAAGTCCCGCGATCGCGGGACTTCGGGACGGCTGCGGCGTGCCGTACGGCTCCTGCGGCACGGCCGGTGATCGCGGTTTTCTTGAGGTGTCGAAAGAAACAAGACGCGAAGACGTCGGAAGGGGCCGGTCATGGCCATCACCGAAGGACGTAACCAGGCAAACCACCGCCTCCACGAGGCCGCTCCCCCCGCCGGGGTCACCATTCCCGCTCCCCGCGCGCACGGCGAGGTGATTCCCGCCGCCACGGCCAAGCGCCCGGTCCAGTACGTGTGGGCCGTCGCCCGGATCGCCGTCGGCTGGGTGTTCCTGTGGGCCTTCCTGGACAAGATGTTCGGCTGGGGCTTCGCCACCCCCGCGGCCAGAGCGTGGATCAACGGCGGAAGCCCGACCACCGGCTTCCTCAAGGGCACCGCGGACAGGACCTTCGGCGGCCTGTTCACCGCTCTGGCCGGGCAGGCGTGGGTGGACTGGCTGTTCATGGCCGGACTGCTCGGCGTCGGCGCCGCACTGATCCTGGGAGTGGGCATGCGCGTCGCCGCCGGCGCGGGCGGGCTGCTCCTGCTGATGATGTGGGCCGCCGAGCTGCCGCTGCAGACCAACCCCTTCATGGACGAGCACATCGTCTACGCCGTCGTCCTGACGGGCCTCGCCCTGGCCGGCGCCGGCCGGACGCTCGGGCTCGGCACGTGGTGGGCCGCGACCCCCCTGGTCCGCAGGTTCCCGATCCTCAAGTAGACCTCATGCGATCTCATGACCCATCGGCTCCGGTGGAGGCGCGCGAGCGCGTCGCGGCGGCGACGCGCCTCACCGGTGGGCCGATCCCGCCGGCCGCCGGGACGAGCGCGGTCGAGCTGGAAGAAGGTGCGCCGTGATGTCTCCCTTCGCCACAGAACTCGCGCTCCACCGGCTGCTCGCCGCCGCCGGGCAGGCGCCCTCGGTGCTCAACACGCAGCCCTGGAGGCTCGACGCGGTCCGGGGAGAGTGCGCCGAGTTGCTGGCCGACCCCGACCGGCGGCTCCGGGTCAGCGATCCCCGGGGGCGCTCGCTGCACGTCAGCTGCGGCGCCGCCCTGTTCAACCTCCGGCTCGCCGTACGGACGGCCGGCCACCGGCCATTGGTCCGGCTGCTGCCCGATACTGCGGAGGAACCCCTGCTCCTGGCCGCCGTACGCGTGTCGCCGTACGGGCCGGCATCCGTGCGGACGCGCGAACTTTACGAGTGCATCGGCCTGCGCCGGACCAACCGGGAGCCGTTCAGCGGGCGGCGGGTTCCCGAGCACGTGCTCAGCGAGCTGCGCCGCGCAGCCGCCTGTGAGGGGGCCGGCCTGGTCATGCTCGGCCGGCGCGCTTCGGCGGACCTGCTGGAGCACGTCGCCATCGCCTCCGACGAGCTGGCCGGGGACGGCGGCTACCAGGCCGAGCTGCGGGCGTGGACGATGCGCGCGAGCCGCTGCGAGGGCCTTCCGTCCTATGTGCAGGGGCCCGGCTGCGCCGATGATCCGGCACCGGTCCGGGACTTCGGAACGCACGGGGGACGCGGGCCGGTCCACTTCGAGCCCCGTCCTCAACTGGCGGTGCTCACCACCGCGGGCGACGGCCCCGCCGACTGGCTGCGCGCGGGCCAGGCGTTGCAACGCGTGCTGCTGACCGCGACCGTCCACGGGATCTCGGCGTCGTTCCTGAACCAGCCGCTCGACCTCCGCGACATGCGGCGCCGCAGCGATCCCCGCCATCGGTGCGGGCACATCCAAATGATCATCCGGCTGGGCTACGGCCCGGCGGTTCCCCGCGCGCCCCGCCGTCCCGCCGTGGAGCTGAAGGAAACCGCTGCGGCTTGATCAGGGTCAGCGCACCCGTGAACGATCAGTCCGTCCGGTGACGGCGGCCGGCCGCCCCGGAGGCGGCGCTCGCGTACAGGACCTCGCGCATGCCGGGGAGGGCCTCGCGGTCGGCCCGCCACACCAGGCGCAGGCTCAGGCCGGGGACGTCGAACGCGAGCCTGGCGAGGGCGCCGGCGGCGACCTGATCGGCCACCGCGAACCACGGCAGCAGCGTGATCCCGAGGCCGCGCTCGGCCCACGCCCGCATGACGGGCACGCCGCCCGCCCGCACCCGCTCCACCCGGTCGCCCAGAAGGCGCTCCCCCGCCAGCCAGAAGGAGCAGGCGGGCACGTTGACCAGCAGTCGCTGGCCGTACAGGTCCTCCTCGCGCAGCCGCGGCGCGGCGGCCAGCGGATGGTCCGGCGCGGCGACCAGCGCGAGCGGCACGGGATCGAGGTCGAGGAAGGCCAGCGGCGCGGCCGGCGCGCCGAAACCGAGCCCTCCGAGATCCTGCCCAATGTCGAGCAGCAGCGCCGCGTCGAGGTCCGCGGCGGCGACCGCGTCCAGGAGACGGTCGCGGGCGCCGTCCGACCGCACCTCCACCACGAGGTCGGGACGGCGCTCGGCCAGCCGGGCCAGCACCGCGGGCACGTGCACGGCCGCGATCGTCTCCAGGGCGCCCAGACGCAGCACCGGGCGGACCCCCGACACCTCGCGCCGGGCCTGGTCGGCCTGGTCGAGCAGGCGGCGCGCCCAGCCGCGCAGTCGCTCGCCCGCCTCGGTGGGGCGCATGCCCCGGGGACCCCGCTCGAACAGCGCGACTCCGAGGTCCCGTTCCAGCGTCCTGATCTGCTCCGACACCGACGACGGCGCGAGATCGAGGGCGACGGCGGCGTCGGTGACCGTCCGATGTGTCACGACCGCCTCGAAGGTGCGCAACTGCCGCAGTTCCATGCCGCGCTGAACGGGCCCGGAGCGTTCGGTTATTCCGAACCCTCCCTGCGGCCGGGCCGGTGGAGCCGTACGGCGGCCGCCGCCACAGTGGCCCCCAGGTTGTCCACCTTCCTGGAGATCCCCGTGACATCGACTGTTTCCGCCGCTCCCCCGGCGGCGCCCGCCCGGACCTGGGCCCTGGCCGGGATCGCCCTCGGCTATTTCATGGTGCTGCTCGACACCACCGTGCTGTCGGTCGCCGAGCCCGACCTCGCCCGGTCCTTCGGCGGCGCGGGTGTCGCGGGGCTGCAGTGGGCCGTGACCGGCTACACCCTCGTGTTCGGCGCGGCGCTGCTGACGGCCGGGTCGGTGGCCGACCGGTACGGCGCGCACCGCGTGTTCCGGGTGGCCGTCGCCGCCTTCGGCCTGGGCAGCCTGCTGAGCGCGCTCGCGCCGTCGCTGTGGGCGCTCGTCGGGTTGCGGGCGCTGCTCGGCCTGGCCGCGGCGGGCTGCGTCCCCGCGTCGATGGCGATGATCGCCCGGTTGTTCCCGGTGCCCGCCGAACGGGCCAGGGCGGTGGCCGTCTGGGCGGCGACCAGCGGCGGCGCGCTCGTGGCCGGACCGGTGGCCGGAGGGGCGCTGACCGACCTGGCGGGCTGGCGGGCGATCTTCCTGATCAACGTGCCGCTCGCCGCCGTCACCCTCGCGCTCACCGCCGGAGCCGCCGTACGCTGCCCGCGCGGCGACCGGCGCATCGACTGGGCCGGCCAGATCCTGGCCTGCGCAGCGGTGGCGCTGCTGACGGACACGCTGATCGCGCTCGGCGCCCGCTCCCTCGTCCACGCCGCCTGGTCGGCGGGCGCGACGGCCGTGGCGGTGTGCGCCTTCGCCGTACGGGAGCGGCGCGGCCACGCCCCGGTCCTGGCGCCCGCCGTGCTGCGGACACCCGGGATCCCCGCCGCGCTGCTGGCGGGCGCGGCGGTCAACTTCGCGATGAGCGGGGTGCTTTTCGTGCTGCCGCTGCTCTTCCAGCAGGCGCTGGGCCTGACGCCGGGGCGGATCGGGACGGCGCTCCTGCCCATGACGCTGCCCTTCGCCGTCAATCCGCTGCTGACCGGCAGGATCGTCGCCAGGTCCGGGCCACGGCCGCCGGTACTGGCGGGGCTCGGCCTGCTCGCGGCGGGCGGCGTCGCGTTCGGCGCGGCCGTCTGGGCGGGCGCCTCCTACCCGTTCCTGCTGGCCGGGCTGGTGGCGACCGGCTTCGGTGTGTCGTTCACGCTGCCTGCCCTGGCCACCCTGGTCGTGACCGCGGCTCCCAAGGGCGCCGCCGGCGCGGCCGGTGGGCTGCTCAACGCGGCCCGGCAGTGCGGCGCCACGATCGGCGTCGCCGTGACGGGCGCGTTCGTGACCGTCGGCGTTCCCGATCAGGGACATCACGGCGCGGCGTACGCGCTGGTCGCGCCGGCCGTGGTCTGCGCCGCGGCGGCCGCCGCCGTCGCACGGGCGGCCCGGCGGCCGGCCGCATGAGGCGGTGCCGCCTCGATGGACGATCGTCGTGATGGCCGCGGGCGCGTTCATCTCCATTTCCGTCGTCCCTTCGGCGCTGCGCGCCGTTGACCTGCGGCCTCGCGGGAAAGGGAGAAGCACGGCCGTGGGACGGCCGGCCGGGAGTCATGCCGACTGCGGGGGCTGGAAGACGGGTGTGAGAAGGGCACCGTGGTCATGAGCTCACAGATCGACTACGAGGCGGTGTTCGAGGCCGGCCAGGCCCCGTCGATGGTGCTCACCCCCGATTTCGTGGTGCTCGCCGCCAACGACGCCTGCCTCGAGGTGGCCGGGCGCAGCGCGCAGGACATGCTGGGCCGCGACCTGTTCGAGGTCTTCCCGCCCAACCCCGCGGCGCCGCAGGACGCCGAGCATCAGGGGGCGCGGATGCTGCGCGACTCCCTGGAGCAGGTGCTGGCCACCCGCCGCCGGGACTTCATGCCGCTGCAGAGGTACGACGTCGAGGCGGCGGACCGGCCCGGCGTGTTCGAGGAGCGGTACTGGAGCACGGTCAACACGCCCGTGTTCGGCCCGCATGGCGAGCTCCGGTGGATCGTCCTCAGCAGCGAGGAGGTCACCGACTTCGTCCGCGCGCTGCGGTGCTCCGGCATGGGCGGCGAGCACGACTCCCTGGCCCTGCAACTGCAGGCCCTCAACGACCAGCTCAGGAAGGCGCACCGGGAGCAGCGTGAGACGACCTCCGCGCTGCGCGAGGCCATCGAACGGCAGCGGCGGCTGGTCTGCGACGCCTCCCACGACCTGCGCAACCCGATCACCGGCCTGCTGACCGAACTGGAGGTCGCGCTGTCCGAACCCGGCATCGACCTGCAGAGGATCCTGCGCAAGCTGCTGCGCGACGCAGAACGGCTCAACGACATCGTGGCCGACCTGCTCGACCTCGCCCGGCTGGACAGAGAGACGCACGAGGACGGCCGCCTGATCGACCTTTCCGAGTTCGTCGGCGAGGAACTGGAGCGCCGCAGCCCGTGCGCCGCCGTCCTCACCCGTCTCGACCCGCACGTCTGCGTGCGCGCGTCGGCGATCCGCCTGGCCCGCCTGCTGGGCAACCTGATGACCAACGCCGAGCGGCACACCCACACCAAGATCGAGATCGTCGTCACCGCCGACCCGCCGGACGCCGTCCTGGAGATCCTCGACGACGGCCCGGGCATCCCGCCGGAGGACCGCGAACGCGTCTTCGAGCGCCGCTACCGGCGGGAGGAGGCCCGCGTACGGGATCCCGGCGGGTCCGGGCTCGGCCTGTCCATCGCCCGGGAGATCGCCCAGGAGCACGGCGGCCGGCTGTACGCCGCCGAGCACCACGGCGGTGCCCGCCTCGTCCTGCGTCTGCCCCTCGCCGCCGAGCGACGCCCCTGATCGGCTGGCAGCTGATCGAGACCCACTGAAGCGACCTGCTGCGCGCCGCGATCTCCATCCGGGAGAACCGGATCTCCGCCGTCACTCTCCTGCGGCGCCTGGGCAACCACTCCCGCAAGAATCGCTTCTAGCGTGCCTTCCGGGAGCCCGGCTGCGCGGTGCGCGTGAGTTGTGCAGCTGTCGGCGGCCGCGCCAGCGCGGGGCCCACACCGTACGGCTGGCAGGTCACGGCCACGCTCCCGCTGTAGGCGACGTCACCATGCCCGGGCCCAGGAAGGGGACGGCGCCGGGTCGGGGGTCAGGCCGCTCAGATCGCGGGACCAGGTCTCGGCCCAGGCGCCGGACCGCCGCTCGACGATCTTCACGACGCCCTGGTGAGTGGCCATGAGTAACCGCCCCCGGCGGTCCCAGTCGGCCCAGGCCGCCTCGGGCAGCGGCGTGTATCCGCCGCCGGCTTCCTCGCGCAGGTAGTGGGGCCGGGCGCCTCCGGTGCGCGCGGCGACCAGAGCATGCTCGCCGTCCGGCTGAACGCGTCGCAGGAGTACCGCTGAGCGCAGGCTCGGCGGAATCGGCTCGGCTTCTCCCGCCAAGGGGCGCCATGCGTTCTGACGGTGGGTCCGGCTTCCCACCGTGGCACCGTACGGATAGCGGCCATGGAAGGGACGGCTGTCCATGGAGGCGGAGATCGTCAGGCTGTTGTCCGCGGCGAACTCGCACCCGCCGGTCCAGGTGCCGTGGGTGTGCCAGGCGGCGAGCGCGGTGAGCCACGGCGTCTTCGACACCGCGAAGTAGGTGTCCCACGGGTGCCGGCCATGACCGAGCGCGAAATACCCGAGCAGCTTCCCGTCGGGCGAGATGGCACTACGGCCGGGGTAGAGCGTCCCCCGCAGCCACGCGCCGGAGCTCACCTCACCGGCCTGCAGATCCCAGGTCAGCAGGTGCCACCAGGCCGACGGCCCGCGACGCATGATCAGGGCCGTCGGCGCGGCTGCCGCCAGGAGCACGTACAGGCGGCAGGACGGGGGACGGGGCGTCATCGCTTCTCCGGTTCTAAGCGATCCTGCTGAAGGTCCACTTCTGGTTCTTGCCACCCCAGCAGCCGGACTGAACCACCGCGGTGCCGTCGTCCTGCCCGACCCAGGCGACGTCCAGGCACTTGCCGCTGTGCTTGGCGATGACCGACCGGGTGCCGTCGGCGTTCCTCTTCAACCACCAGCGCTGGTTGTCGGTGAAGCGGCAGTTCGCCTGCACGACCCCGGCGGCGTCGCGGGTGCTGGCGCCGGACACGTCCAGGCACCTGCGGCTGTTGCGGTTGATGAGGGCGTAGGCGCCGTCGTCGAGCCTGCGCAGCTCCCACTGCTGGCTGCGGATGCCGTCCAGGCACTGCCACTGGTGTGCGGGAGTCGCGTGCCGGGTGCTGCCGCCCTGGATGTCCAGGCACTTGCCGCTGTGCTTGGCGACGAGCCGGTAGTAGACGGGGTCGGCGTGGGCGGCGGTGGCACCGGCCAGGACGAGACCGGCGGCTGCAGCCGCCGCGACGGTGCCGATACGGCGGATCGCTGCGTGAGACATGTTCGCTCCTTGACCTGATCTAGTGGTGCTCGGGCCCCTCCAATGTCCGCCGGTGGCGGGGACGGGGCATGAGGGCGTCCGGCACGCCGGCCGGGAGGTTTCCCGTCGGCGTGGGGGCAGTCCCCCAGGAACGTGCGCGGTCCGGCTAGCGCAGCCGGACGGTGATGTCGGCGTTGTCCTTGATCGGGTGCGTCAGCACCGTGCCGCGGGCGCCGAGGAACCGGCCGGTCCCTCCGGTGATCTTCGAGGTGAAGTCGCCGTCACCGCCCTGGCTGGTGATGAACAGCATCGAGCCGCCGATCGCGGCCTGGGCGTCGCAGTGCGGCTTGGCCTGCGCGTCGAAGACGCAGATCGTGTGGTCGGAACCGACCGGCTTCCCGCTGTGGTGCTTGTGGTCGCCCGCGTACAGGTCGCCGGCCAGTTCGATGCGGTCCCCGGGCTTGACCGGGCCGTTCGGCGGGGTGTGGGTCGGCCTGCCCCCGGCGGGGGTGTAGGTGAACTGGGTCTGCTTCTCGAAGTAGCGCAACGTCGTGGACGATTCGGCCGATGCGGTGCCGACCAGGCCGAGGGCCAGCACCCCCGCGACGCCGGCGAGGATCAGTGAACGCACCTTGCCCTCCAAGGGATCGAGTGGATGGCTGCGATCGTGCGCCCGGGCCGTTCCTCTCGTGACGGGGTCCGTTTCACGAGCTGTTCGGGAGAATTTCCCGGGGTCACACGGGAAGGTGGCTGGTGCACAATTCAGGCGTGAAATGGCCTCATCTGGCGGCGGCGTCGGTGGCGGTGACGACAGCGGCAGCCGCCGTGCTGCTGCCCGGCTACGGCGATGGCCTGACGTCGTGGGGGCAGGTCGTCCTGGCCGTGGCCTACGGGTTCGCCGGATGGCTACTGGCCTCGCGCCGTCCCCAGGTGATGATCGGCTGGCTGGCCCTTGCCGCCGCCTTCGGTTACGGCGCCGGCCTGGCCGCCCAAGAGTGGTCGCTGTACGCGTCCGTGCACGGATTGCCGGGCGCCTCGTGGACGGCGCTGGTCAGCGTCGTGCTGGGGCCGCTGGAGGTGCTCGTCTTCACCCTCACCTACGCGCTGTTCCCCGACGGCCGGTACCCTCGGGGCTGGATCGGCGGGCTGGCCGGCGTGAGTATCGCCCTGGGCGCGTGCGGCTGGCTGTACGGGATCTTCGCGCCGTTCGACCCGTCGCTGCCGGACGGAATCGTCAACCCGCTGGACGTCGGCGTGCTGCCCGCGATGCAGCCGGTCGGGTTCTTCGCCGCGGCCATGATGCTCGCCTCGATCGTGATCGTCGTGCGCTGGTTGCGCGCTCGCGGGCAGGAACGGCAGGTGCTGCGCTGGCTTGCCGTCGTCAACCTCTGCAGCATCCTGGCCACCCCGCTGATCGTCGCGCTGCCCGCCGGAGAGCTGATCAGCTCGGCCGGCACGATCGTGGTCCTGATCGTCGTGGTGGCCGTCGTCCTGCGCAACCAGGTCTACGGCCTGGACGTCGTGCTCAACCGGACGCTCGTCTACACACTGCTCACCGCGTTCGTCGCGGCCGTGTACGGGGCGGGCACCGCCGTACTGGCCCTGGCCGGACAGCGCGTCGGCGGCCCGTGGACGATCGCGGCCGCGGTCGGCGCGGCCTTCAGCCTCGCTCCGGCGCGCGAGCGGTTCCAGCGGCTGATCAACCGCTTCCTGTACGGCGAGCGCGACGAGCCGTACGCGCTGGTCGCCCGCATCGGCGCCCGCCTGGAGACCGCGGGCAGGGTCGAACAGGTGCTGCCCGATCTGCTGGAGGCCATCGCCGGCGCGCTCAAACTCCCGCTGGCCGCGGTCGAACTGCACGGATCGCGGCGGTTCGGTCCTCCGGCGGACGGGCCCGTCGTCCGCTTCCCCCTCGTCTACCAGGGCGACAACATCGGTGCGCTCGTCATCGGCCTGCGATCGGGGCAGAACGCGCTCGATCTGCGGGAAACCCGGCTCATGGCCGACATCGCCCGCCAGGTCGCGGTCGCCGCGAGAAACGTCCTGCTGACCGAGGAGGTGATGCGATCGCGCGAGCGGATCGTCCACGCGGCCGAGGAGGAGCGTCGCCGCCTGCGGCACGACCTGCACGACGGCCTCGGCCCGGTGCTCACCGCCGCCGCCACCAAGGTGGACGCGGTGGCGAACCTGCTGGCGCGCGACACCGGCAAGGCCACGACGGTTCTCGCGGCGGTCCGCAAGGACCTGACCGCCGCGCTGGAGGACCTGCGCCGCCTGGTGTACGCGCTGCGCCCACCCGTACTGGACGAGCTCGGCCTGTTCGACGCACTGCGCGAGTACCTGCGGCACACCGCGGTACCCGTCAGCCTGCGAGCACCGGAGGAACTGCCGGACCTCCCCGCCGCCGTGGAGATCGCCGCCTACCGCATCGTCACCGAGGCCGTGACCAACGTGACCCGGCATGCCGGAGCCGCCACCTGCTCGGTCGAGATCGGCTGCGACGGGCGACTCACCCTGGAGATCCGTGACGACGGCCGCCACCGCGACAGCTGGGCTCCCGGCGTCGGCCTGACCTCGATGCGCGAGCGCGCCACCGTGCTCGGCGGCACATGTACGGCCGGCCCGACTCCCTCGGGCGGGCGGGTCCGCGTCGAACTCCCTCTCAACCTGGCGGGTGCCCTGTGACAGTCCGTGTCCTCATCGTGGACGACCACCGCATCGTCCTGGACGGGCTGACCGTCCTGCTCGACTCGGTGGACGACATCGAGGTCGTAGGGGAGGCGACGTGCGGGGAACAGGCCGTCACGCTCGCCGCCGAGCTGGAGCCCGACGTCGTCCTCATGGACATCGAGATGCCGGGGATCGGCGGCGTCGAGGCCACCCGTCGCATCACGGCCGGCCGCCCGTCGACCGCGGTCATCATGCTGACCATGTACGGCGAGGACGAGTTCGTCTTCGCCGCCCTGCGCGCCGGCGCCCGCGGTTACCTGCTCAAGGGCGCCCAGCAGGCCGACGTCGTCCGTACCATCGAGGCCATGGCCCGCGGCGACGCCGTCTTCGGCCAGGATGTCGCGCACCGCGTCCTGCGCGCCTTCACCGACCCGCTGCCTCCCAGCGTCCCCTTCCCCCAGCTCACCGAGCGGGAACGGGAGATCCTGGCCCTCGTCGCCAACGGCTGGTCCAACGGCAGGATCGCCCGCCACCTGGTCCTGAGCCCCAAGACCGTCGCCAACCACATCTCCAACATCCTGGCCAAACTCCAGGCCCCCGACCGCGCCGCAGCCATCATCCAGGCCCGCCGAGCCGGCCTGGGCGACCCCTGACGGCAGTTCATGAACCCGAGCTGACCCCGGATACCTTAGAGAGCCGGGAGCCCCCTCCCGTCCGGACCGTGACCCGTCGGGACCGTGAGCCAAGAATTGTCGGATGGGTCCGGCAGGATGGCTGCCATGGTTTCTTATCAGCTGGTCATCGACTGTGCGGCACCCGAGCGGATGGCCCGGTTCTGGGCGGGCGCGCTGCGGTACACGGTGGAGCCGCCGCCTGGTGGATTCGACACGTGGCGGGATTACTGGCGCAGTGTCGGAGTGCCCGAGGACGAGCTGGGCGAGGGGGACGGCAGCGACAGCATCATCGATCCCGAGGGGTACGGGCCGAGGATCTGGTTTCAGCAGGTGCCTGAGGGCAAGGCGGTCAAGAACCGGTTCCACCTGGATGTGAAGGTGGGCGGCAATCGGGAGGACGTACCGCTGGAGACCCGGAAGGCGCGGGTGGATGCCGAGGTGGAGCGGCTTGTCCAGGCGGGGGCGTCCGTTGTGCGGGTGCTGTCGCAGTCCGGGGTTGATCACTATGCGGTGGCGATGGTGGATCCCGAGGGGAACGAGTTCGACGTGGTCTAGGGCCGATTTCCGCACGTCATCACGGCTATCCCGCGTCTCCGAGCTTAGGTCCTTCTGGAAGAGGAGGAGGCTTGGGTCCCGACCCACCAGATCGACGCGTTGCTGCGCGCGGGCGTCGATCGCGATGACATCCATCTGGACAAGGCCAGTGGCGCCCAAGGCCTCCCCGGCCCAGCCTCGACCTGGTCCTCAAGCTGCTGCGCGAGGGTGACACGCTGAAGGTCACCCGGCTGGGCCGGTTGTCACGCTCGGTCCTGCACTTGGTCACCCTCGGGGCGGATCTGCGCGAACGAGGAGTCGGGCTGCATGTGATCGAACAGGGCATTGACGCCGACACGATGGATGGCCTGGCCTCCGCCCGTGCCCGTGCCCGTGCCCGCGGTCGGGTCGGCGGACGCCGGCCGAAGCTCACCGCTGACCAGGCCGCCCTCGCCCAGGAGCTGTACGACACGCGGGACAAGACCGTCCAGCAGATCGCGGACTTGTTCGGGGTGCCGCGCTCGACGGTGTACGGGCACCTGAAGGGCCGTCCGCCGGAGCCTTCCGGCCCCGGCGGACGGACGTCGGCTACCGGTGTGCGGCCAGGAACGGCAGGACGACGTCGGCCATCTCGTCGGGTACTTCCTCCGCGAGGTCGTGGCCCGCGTCGAAGACGTGTCCGGTGACGTGGTGGGCCACGAGCCGTGCCTGGGACTCGTTGCGTTGGCCGATGAAGGCGGAGCCGCCGAGCGCCAGGACCGGGATGTCCAGCTTCTGCCGTGCGGCCTGCCGGTTCTGTTCGGCGTCGGTGAGCATCGCCCGGTAGACGGCGAGCATCGCGCGGATGCCGCCGGGCATGGAGTAGCAGCGCACGTACTCCTCGATCGCGTCGGGGGTGGCGGTGTCGGGGTGGCTGCGCTCGTTCTTGATCATGTAGGTGATCAGTTCGCGTTCGTGTCCGGCGATCAGCATCTCGGGGACGTCGGGCTGGAAGTAGAAGCCGAGGTGCCACAGGTGCATGCCACTGGAGACGTTCTCAGGGGTGAGGGCCGTGTGGTCCTCGAAGCCGAAGCCGGGGAACAGGGCCTCGGCGAAGACGAGGGAGGTGGCGTGGGAGCGGTGGCGGGCGGCGAGCTGGTAGCCGATCACCGCGCCCCAGTCCTCGCCGATCACCGCGTAGGTCTGGTGTCCGAGGTGGGCCATCAGCTCGGCGATGTCGTCGCTCATCGTTGCGGAGTCGTAGCCGTCCGCGGGGCGGGCGGAGTCGCCGAGACCGCGCAGGTCGGGCACGACGACGGTGTGGTGGGGCGTCAGCTTCGGGACGAGGTGACGCCAGTGGTAGCCGGTCTTGGGCACGCCGTGCAGCAGCACCACGGCGGGGCCGGACCCGGCCGTCCGGTAGTGCAGACTCGTTCCGTTGACGGCGGCACGGCCGGTGCGCAGGGGCGTTGTGGTGTGGTCGTACATCATGACGTGGTGCTTCCTGTCTTGGGTGCGGTGGGTCGATGAGGTCAGCAGGCGGCTCGCACCGGCAGCGCTGTTGGGAGCGCTGTCGTCGCGGCCGGGACGGGTGCTCATTTTCTTGATCGGCCGTTACAGATTCGGGGCATGAGAAACGTCCGGCCGAGGCCGCGGGGCCCCTCAGCCGAGAGCGGTCAGCGCGACGTCCACGAGGGGTTCGAGGGCGGACGCGTCCGGTGTGATCTTCGAGGAGACCAGCAGCCCGTTGAGGAAGGTGACCAGGAACGCGGCGACCGTGTGCGGGTCGTGCCGCGCCGCGATGTCGCCTCGCTCCATCGCGGCCCGCAGCACCTCGGTCAACGCCTCCCGGCTCGCGTCCTGCATGTCGCGCACGGCGCGCCGGGTCGCCGCGTCCTGAGGCAGTCGCTCGCAGGCGGCGTTGACGGCCAGGCAGCCCTGGCCGCCGCTCCTGACGGCGATGCGGATCCGCTCCGTCAGCAGCGTACGGATCGCCGCGCGGGCGTCCGCCCCCTCCTCCAGACTGCGCAGGGCGGCCGCCGCGAGGGTGGTGCGGTAGTGCTCCAGCGCGGCCCGGTACAAGCCATCCTTGTCACCGAACGCGGCGTACAGGGACCCCTGCCCGATCCCCAGGTGCTGGGTCAGATCGCGCACCGAGGTCGCCTCGTAGCCGCGCGTCCAGAACAGTTCCATGGCGCGGCTCACCGCCGCCTCAGTGTCGAACTCCCGGGTCCTTGCCATGACCCCACCGTAGCCTATCTGGATCGCTCGCTCAAGAAAAGAGGCTGCGGCCTGACCATGCGCTGACTCGCAGGGCGGCCTCAGGCTTACCCGCCGCCGGCCTCCTCGGCGGTGTCGGGTCGCGCAGCGGGCGCAGGCCATGCCCGGGGCCGCTGGATCTGATGTTGAACAGGTAGCGGCCCAGGACGTTGATGTGCCGGTCCTTGAGCGGGGAGAGCCGGGCGACATCCTCGTCCTTGATGTCGTGGCCCTCCGCGCGCAGCTGGGTGACGGCCGCGTCTCGGAGTACGAGGCGTTGTCTGTCGCGACCAGCTCCGGCTTCACCCCGCCGTCGAGGTTCAGCAGGGTGTCCAGCGTGTAGAGGCTGTCGCGCGGGGTGCCGTGTACGACCATCGCGCCGATCCCAACGAGCAGGCCCTCCATGCGGGTGCGCTGCTCGGAGACGTGGCCGAAGGCGTCGAGGAACCCGGTCCGGGAGCGGCCCTCGAACAGCAAGATCGGGCAGGTCGATCCGGGGAAGTATCGCCTCCGTAGTTGCCTTGAGCCAGGTCAGCGACTCCGGTTCACCCACGGCGCCGAGCTTGTCCACCCACAGACAGGCGCGTCCGCCGCCCTCGGGGACGACGATCTCCACCTTCGCGTCGTCGCCAGCCTCCTCCAAGCGGTCGGCCATCTGAATGCCGCGTCCAGACCCCGGGTGAGCTGGGACAGGTGCTCATAGGCGTCCTCGGTCAGGGACACGCCCGCGAGCACGTCCGCGCGCATCGCCTCCCACTGCGGACCGTCCAGTAGCCTCGCGCGCGGTCCGCCCACCGATTCGACAGGGAGGCGAACACGTCGCGCCGGTTCAAGGCCCGATGCAACTGCTCCAGGATGCACACCACGTACGCGTCGCGGTCGACCGCGCCCTGCGGCAGCTTGGCGTTGGAGAACACCGCGCGCTTCCACATCGCCGGCACCAGCTCGGCGTCGACCTCGCGGGGCAGCAGCGGCAGGTCCTTGACCCGGCGCCGGGAGAGCGCGGGCAGGCGACGCACGGCCTTGAGGATGCGCGCCCGGCCGGGCGCCCAGCGCGTCCGACTCGCCGAGCAGTGACAGGAGCGGGCGCACGGTGTTGTAGCGCAGGGCCAGCTTCTCGCGCATCACCGCCTCGGCCGACGCGTCGTCCTCCGGCACCAGGACCTCGACGGTAGCGACCGCCCCGGCCACCGCCGTACGCGGCACGGCCTCCTCCACCGCGGCCCACAGCGCGGCCGCGTCCAGGTCCGCCTCGTGCTCGGCGACCAGGTCCAGCTCCTCGATGAGGATCTTCGATGCCTTCGCCAGGATCCGGGCCGCCTTCTCCGACTGCGGCAGCATCGCCAGCCGCTCCCGGTCCGACGCCCGGCGGGCCGGGCTGTAGCCGGTTCGCCATCAGCACCGCGAACAGATCAGGGCGTCGTCGATTGCCTGCGCCTCCAGCTGACGCACCACCGCCGTCAGCAGCGCAGTCCGCCGCGGCTCCGGCGCCCGCTCGATCGTCTGCGCCTTGCTCAGCTGCCCGTACCGGGCCAGCGCGGACAGCACCCTGGCCACCCGCCTCGTACAGGCGCCGCTCGGCCGCCGTCCGGGCCTCCGACACCTGCCGGGCCAGCACCGAGACACCGGGCAGCAGCACCCGGTTCTTGCGTAGCCACGTCACCGCGTGGTTGAACAGCGCCACCGGCCCCTCGGCGTGCGTCCACGCCCGCCCGTACAGGAAGCTACGGAACTCCCGCCCCCACTTCCGGTCGGTGAAGTCGCGGTACTGGAAACGCTTCTGGATCTCGTCAGCGTGCTCGTACACCGTCGAGCGCCGCTCGGCGTACCGCTTCACGCACGAGGCGTCCACGATGCCGAGCTGCCCGGCCAGGTACTCCACGGCCTCCCGCGGCACCGCGAGCGGGTCCTCGCCCAAGAACCGGCCGACATAGCGGACCGTGCAGATCTGCACCGCCATTCCGAGCCGGTGCGCGTCCGTACGACGCAGCGCGATCAGATCACGATCGTCATCGTCGAGGAAGAAGAACCGCTCCAGCTCCGGGCGCGTGGGCACCTCGGTGAACGTCCCGTACGCCTCGGCCTGCTCATCGGTCAGAAACTCCACCGGCACGACCGGACCGTAGCGAGCGCCGGCACCCGCTCGACGATCTTCCCGTGAACCTCAGCGAAGCCCCCGGACGGTGTGCTGGTTGACCAAGATCAATCTCACCTGGATTTCCTGTACGCCAACTACTCACACCCGGAGGCGTTCGCGGAGATCCAGGAGCGCTGGGTGCGCTTCTATCCCGGCTATCGCTCGGCTCGTTTCCATGTGAGCACCGACGGGACCCGGGTGTACGACATCGTGCACTGGGCGAGCGAGGCGGACTACCGCCACGGCATCCCGGGATTCCCCCTCGGGCTGGGAGCCGCCGGAGTCGGCGGCCGCCGATGGGGAAAGATCGCCTACCGGGAAAATCCCGTCAGACGAAGATCGGATCCACTACGCTCTGCGCGTCTGAAACTGGGAGGATTGGCGATGCCCCTCATCTACGGCGGGTTCGGTCTGGTTCTGCTCGCCTTATGGATCTTCTGCCTGTTCGATGTGATCGTCACGGCGGAGGAGGACTGCCGCAACCTGCCCAAGGGGTTGTGGATCCTGATCGTCCTGTTCCTCCCCGAGGTCGGGTCGATCCTTTGGCTGGTCGCGGGCCGGCCGCAGACCGTGACGCGGGCCGGGGGGCTGCCGTACAAGGGCAACACCGGGCGCTTCCCCGAGTACGACCGGCCGGGCCGGTTCGTCCCCTCCAATCCGGACGACGACGAGGAGTTCCTCCGCCGCTGCCGGGAGCGGGCCGAGGAACAGCGCCGCGCCTACCGCGAGCAGCAGCGTCAGGCGGAGAACAACCAGGACCAGTAATGCCGGGCACGGGGCGAGCCCGATCCAGCCCAACGCCAGCGAGGCGAAGCCGAGCACGGACCGGTCCCAGGACAGCGCGAGGACGTCCGCGGAGATCTCGGAAGCACGGTCGCGCGCCTCGGCGAGAGGTTGCAGCGCGGCCTCCGGCAGGTGGTCGTCCAGCCTGAAGGCCAACGCGACGGCAGCGGTGAGCCTGACGCCGTAGAAGCCGGAAGCCGGCTGGCGGGTCAGGTCCTGGTCCACGTCCGGGTCGGCCCCGAAGAAGTGGGCGAGGGTGAGGTCGGCGCTCGCCCGCGAGAGCCGTCGCGGTAGGACCGAGCCACGTCACGGCGTGAGCAACCCTCGTGTGACGTACTGCGGCCATCGACCCATGGGGAGGCATGTCGTGACCGCGGTGCAGCTTCGTCCTCGCAGCGAACTCCTACTGTCGGCGACCAGTCCTGGTGGCCTCGAAGAGGCGAGAGCCATGCCAAATGCATAGCCCGGGGAGGAGGCGCTTGGTGGCGCCTGCGCGGGGATGGCGCAGGCCGTACGGCGGCGGTGCATGTCGCGTCGGGGGTGGAGTATCAGGCGACGACCACGCAGGTGTGCGGGCTGTACCCGTTCGTCGTCGGCGCGGGAGCCCCGTCGATCGGCGCGCCGATCGGGCGGCATCAGCTGTCCGGTGAGGTCGTCTGCCTGGACCTGCTCACCTGGCTGCGCGCCGCCTGGTAAACCAACCCCGGCGTGTTCGTGCTCGGCCAGCCCGGCACCGGAAAATCCACCCTCGTCAAGCGCATGGTCGTCGGCGCGGTCGCGTTCGGCTCCACGGCGTTGATTCTCGGCGGCACCAAACCCGACTAAACCCGCTGGTCGCGCATCTGGGCGGACAGGTCATCAGCGTCGGGCGAGGGATGGACCGGCTCAACCCCCTGGACGCCGGGCCGCTGGGCGCCGCGCTGCGGCATACGAGCGGGCCGGAGGCCGCGGGGCTGCGCTGCGAGGTGCGCTCCGGCGACTGTCGCTGCTGCCGGCGCTGTGCACGCTGATTCAGGAAAGCAGGATTACCCCTCGCCGCTGGTGTGTCGTGGGCGCGGGCCGGTCATGGCATCACGACGAGTCGCCTGCCTTTGAGGTCGGTTCGCTGCCAGGCGGTCTCGATGTCGCTCAGCGGGACCTTCTCCACGTCGAAGGTGAGCTCGCCGGACCGCGTCCACGTCACGATCTGCTGGTACACCTCGTCCATGGTTTGCGGGTCGAGCCCCTTGGCCGCACCGTAGATCTCCACGCCGGAGGTGCGCAGGCTCGACCCGGCGAGGGCGAGCTCAGCGCCGGCCGACTCGCCGATCTGGACCACCCGGGTCGGCTTGCCAAACGCGAACGACCGCGGCACCAGCGCGCGCAGCAGGATCTCGCTGGGCCTGCCCCACAGGTAGTCCACTACAACGTCGTAGCCGTCCCCCCTGGCGTCGAGGTACGCCTGCGCCAGCGCCTCGTCGGAGACCGCTGTGTTGATCACCGTGTCGGCCCCGATGGCCTGCACCTCGCGCAACTGGTTGTCGTCGCGGCCCGTGGCGACGATCCGCCCGGCGCCCAGCAGCCGGGCCACCTTGACCGCGAGCCGCCCGGCCACCCCGGTGGCGCCCTGCACCAGCACCGTCTCCCCCGGAACGAACCCCGCGGCCGCTTTCATCGACATTGCGGTGATGGCCGAGGCCATCACGGTCACCACGGCCGGGTCGATGCCGTCAGGGATCGGCACGTAGGACCCCTGGGGCACCACGGCCTTCTCGGCGAGCGCGCCGTAGGGCAGGCGGATATTGCCGAACCCGACGAGCCTGCCGTCCGGGAGGGCGCCGATGCCGTCGAAGGCGGGGATCACCGGAAACCGGCCGATGTACCTCTCGCTGGCGTAGTGCGTACCGGCCGCGATCGCCTTGTCGACGTTCTCGACGGCGACCGCCTTGACCTCGATGATCACCTCGCCGGCGCCGGCCACCGGATCGGGGAAGTCCTCATAGCGTGGGATGCCGCCGGCCTCGTGGAGCACTGCTGCCTTCATCCCAGCTCCTGGCCGAACAAGCGGGCGATCCGCGTCTGCCACGCCACCAGGACGCGAGGTGGACGGGCCGGCGAGTGGTTGAACCCGTGGTGGTGCGAACGGTAGTGCGTGAGCGAGTGCCGCCACCCATGGCCGTGGTGGGCCTGGCCCTGGTGTCCGGCCGTCCTCTCGGTGTGCGCGGGAACCCCCGGAATGCGATGGGTCGCCCAGTGGAGCAGGTCGCGGCGCGAGTGCCGGTGTCTCATCGTTGCCTCCTCTGGCACATAAGCCTCTATCACCGATAGAGAACTCTATCACTGATAGAGTCCGGAAGGGAGGTGCCGTAAATTGGCTCTGGACAAGCAGCGGATCGTCACCGAGGCCGTCGCGCTACTAGACGCCGAGGGTCTCGACGGCGTGACCACGCGCAAACTGGCCGCCCGGCTCGGCGTACAGTCGCCGACCCTTTACTGGCACATCCCGAACAAGGCGGCGTTGGTCACCGCGATCGCCGAGGCGATTCTTGAGCAGCAGTTCCCCGAGCCGGCGTCGCCCGCGCCGGAGGAGTGCTGGCAGGACTGGCTGATCGGCCTGGCCGGGCGGCTGCGGCGCGCGTTGCTGGCCCACCCGGACGGAGCCCGGATCATCGCGGCCTCCCAGCTGTCCCTCAAGATGGCCGCCATCTCCGAACTGGCAATGAGCACACTGGTCGGGCGGGGCATTCCCTTGCGGCAGGCTCGCCTGATCGTGCTGACGGTGTTGCGCTTCACCGTCGGCTACGTCCTGGAGGAACAGGCCGGCCGTCCCGACGCGGACGCCCTGGACGGCTTCGACATGGCCGCCTACGCCGCGGCGTACCCCACCGTGATGGCCGGTGTGACCGAGTACTTCCAGTCTGGCCGCACCGTCGACGATCTGTTCCGCGATTGTCTGGAACAGATCATCTATGGTCCTGCGGCGCAGTCCGGCCCCATGTCCTGAGCGGTCAGCCGCTCCGCAGGCGAGTGAGCCCTGGCATGAGCGCCCCGAGTCGCCCAGCAACAGCAAGCCGACATCATCGCTGTTTCACAGGCCCTCGCCTGTGAAACAGCCACTCCGGCCGGGAACGTGCTGGACTTCCGCTGTTTCATAGGTCGGTGCAAAACCTGGGCGGTGAAACGCACCCATGAAACGACCTCGGAGTGCACGACGACGACTTCGTCCGCGTGCACGACTGCCCGATGTCCTCCTGCCCGCCGTCCCGGCCGGCTCCCCCTGCCGCACCGGCAAGGGCAAGGTCGCCGCCCAGTGCCACACCGCCCGCTTCCGGCTCGTGCCTGCCCTGGCCAAGGTGCTCAACGTGCCGATCCCGGCGCTGCGCAAACCGGGCTCGGCTTGGATGGAACTGCCCCGCCCCGCCAGCGGCACCCAGACGACCGGGCACGCCAAGATCGGCTACGCCCGCGCCTCGACGCCGCGACAGCCGCTGGACATCCAGCTCGACTCCCTCAAGGGTGCCGGGGCGACCCGGATCTTCTCCGAGAAGATCTCCAGCCGCGTCACCAGGCGGCCCGAACTCTCGCGGGCCGTGGACCTGGCCCGCGAGAGCGGCCGCGCCCGGGTGGACCCTGCACGACCTGCGGCACTCCGCCCTCACCCACGCCGCCGAGAACGGCGCCAACACCGGCATGCTTCTGGCCTACTCCGGCCGTGCCTCCGTCGCCGGCCTGCCCGCTGCTCACGCCCGCCCCACGGATCGGCTCCCGGTGATCGCCGTTCCAGGCCACCGGAGGAGATGACCGGGCGTCGTCACGACGCCGGCGGGGGCCCGGCGGTCCCCTGGCGCAGCCGCAGCTCGGCGGCGACCGCGCGTTCGCGCAACTGGGCCGCCTCGGCCCGGGCCACGTCGAGCTGTGCGCGCAGGTCGGCCAGCCGGGCCCGTTCCAGGGACAGCTCCGCCTGGATCCGCTCCCGCTCCGCGGCGGCGGCCCGGGCGTCCTGCTCCGCCCGGGCGGCCTCCGCGTCCGCGGCGCCGGCGCGCGCCTCGGCCTGCGCCGTTTCGGCCCGCAGCCGGGCGGCGTCCGCGACGGCCTGCTCGCGGGCCGCCTCCGCCGCCTCGGCCCGGGCCAGCGCCCGGTCACGCTCGTCGTGGGCCTGCGCCACCGCGCGGTCCCGCTCGGCCTCCGCACGGGCGACCGCGCGGTCGCGTTCGGCCTCGGCCGCCTGGGCGCGGGCCAGCGCGGCGGCGCTGGACTGCTCGGCCTCACGATGCGCTCGGCGGGCCAGCTCCGCCTCCGCCCGCGCCGCCCGCGCGTCGGCCTGCGCCTCGTCGCGTTCCCGAACGGCAAGCTCCGCCTCCTCCCGCGCCAGGCGGACCTCGGCCGCGGCCCGATCCACTCGGTCGGCCAGTTCGCGTACGGCCTGCTCGCGGGCGGCCTCGGCGATCTCGGCCCGGCGGACGGCCTGGTCGGCCTCCTGCCGGGCCCGGCGTTCGGTGCTCGCCGCCTCCCGGAGCGCGGCCAGGGCCTGCTCGCGGGCGGTTTCCGCGTCGGCGAAGGCCGTGTCCCGCTCGGCGTAGGCCTCCTCCGTCCGGTGGCGGGCCTCCTCCGCCTCCCGGCGGGCCTCCTCGGCGGCCTCGCGGGCCAGCCGTACCTGCTCGAGCGCCTGCTCGCGCTCGGCGCGGGCGATGGCGACGCTCGTGTGCGCCTCGGCCTGGATCGCGCTCAGCTTCGCCTCGACTCCCGCCGGGCTCAGCTCCTGGGCGAGCACCTGCGCCAGCGGCTCGATCGCCGCCGCGAGGCCCTTCTCCATGCGTTCGTACAGGTCCTCCACGCGTGCCAGCGCGCCCTCCAGACCCGGTGTGGCGCGGCGGAGCTCCCGCTCCCGCTTGGCCGCCGCCTGGCAGTCGCCGTCCGGGCAGTACTCCCGCGGCCTGCCCCGCCGTACCGGCTGCTCGATGGGAGCGCCGCAGTGCTTGCACGCGGTGATGGTCACGGAGGTCGTCACGGCGGCCCAGCGTACCGAATTTCTGAATTTCTGGAAATAGAAAATAGAAAATATTCATCCGTTGCGTCACGTCACCGCTCGGATAACTTGGGAGATGGATAATTCTCGCAAGCTATCGAAGAGGTGTCGCCGCAGCCTGGTCCGTGTCGACCCTCCGCGTCGCCAGCTTGCGAATTGCCACCAAGTTGTCCTGGCTTTTGCCGTGAGTGGTCAGTGGATGTGCCATGAGGTGTCAGCAAGATCAGCTGCTGAAGGGTGCGCCGTGGTGTTGCTCCTCCGTCGCTTGTAGACCGTTTACGCAGGTCATAGCCCCGATCGCGAGCTGGAGTCACGGTACGCGCCTGGCCGCGTCATCGTCCCCGTGCACGGGTCCACACAGGTGATGACGTCGGTGTTGGTGGGCTTCGACCGCCAGCCCGCGCGTGGATTGCCGCGTATCCCTCACTGACAGGCCACGGCAATGTGCCATGTGCTGACGGCTCCAGTACGGCGATGACCTGCCGTTTTGCCCGCCGCCTGCGTCACGACTCGCCAGGCCGTCCGAGAATTCCGTCGATGATGGCGAACAGCTCGCTGTCGGAGGCGGCGGCCAGCTCCCGGTCGGCCGGCGCGTCCGTGGCCGGCTCGCCCCAGAGCCGCAGGGACAGGTGCCGCGCCAGCGCCTCGGGAGTGGGGTGGTCGAACACCGCCGTGGCCGCCAGGCGCACCCCCGTCTCGTCACTCAGCCGGTTGCGCAGTTCCAGCCCGGTCAGCGAATCCACGCCCAGCTCGCGGAACGCCCGGCCAAGGTCGAGCCGGTGGCCCGTGGAATACCCGAGCACTGCCGCCACGGCGCCGCGGACCAGTTCCCTCAGCGCCTGCTCGTCACGTACATCGGGCAGGCCGGTGCGCGGGGACGACGAGGACGCCGCGCGCGGCGTGGGCGGCAGCGGACGGACCAGGGCGTCGAACAGCGGGGACCCCCGGCCGGCCGCCGGCCCGCGCAGCGCCGCCGGGTCCAGCCGGGCGGGCACGACCAGCGGCGAGCCGAGCCCGAGCGCGGCGTCGAAGAGCGCGAGGCCCACATCGGTGGGCAACGGCGCGAGCCCCCCGCGAGCCAGCCTCGCCCGGTCGGCCCTGCCGAGGTGCCCGGTCATTCCCGTGTCCAGCTCCCACAGGCCCCAGGCCAGCGAGGTGGCGGCCAGCCCGCGCGCCCTGCGGTGGTGCGCCAGCGCGTCCAGGAAGGTGTTGGCCGCGGCGTAGTTCGCCTGGCCGGGATTGCCGGTGATCCCCGCCACGGAGGAGAACAGCACGAACGCCGACAGATCGAGGTGCCGGGTGAGCAGGTGCAGGTTCCAGGCGCCGTCCACCTTCGGCCGCAGGACGGCGTCCAGCCGCTCCTGGTCGAGCGACCCCAGTGTGCCGTCGGCGAGGACCCCCGCCGCGTGGACGAGGGCGGTGAGCGGACGGCCGGCGGGGAGGTCCGCCAGCAGTGCGGCGAGCCGCCGCCGGTCGGCCACGTCGCATGCCGCGTGGGCCACCCGGGCGCCCAGGCCGGCCAGCTCGGCCTCCAGTTCCCCGGCGCCGCGGCCGTCCCGCCCGGAACGGCTGACGAGGAGGAGGTGCCGCACCCCGTGCATGCGGACCAGATGCCGCGCGATCACCCGGGCCAGGGCTCCGCTCCCACCCGTGATCATCACCGTTCCCTCCGGCCCGAACGCCCGCCGCCCGACCGGGTCCGCTCCGCCCGGCTCCGTCCCGGACGCCGGCGAGGTCCTGACCAGGCGGGGCACGAGCAGCTGGCCATCGCGTACGGCCAGCTCCGGTTCGCCGGTCGCGGCGGCCGCCGTCAGGAGACCGGCGGGCGTCCGCGCGCCGTCGAGGTCGACGATCAGGAAACGGTCCGGGCTCTCGGACCGCGCCGCGCGGACCAGCCCACACACCGCCGCCTCGTGCAGGCCGGGAACGTCCTCGCGATCCCTCGTCGTGGAGCAGGTTGACCGCGAAGGCGCCGCCGGCGCGGATCGCCGCCAGGGTGCCGCTGCGGTTGTGCACGCAGACGAGCAGCAACGGCGGGTCCAGCGAGAGGCTGCACAGCGACGAGCAGGTCAGGCCGTGCGGGACGCCCTTGCCGTCGAGGGTGGTGACGACGGAGACGCCGGTCGGGAACATGCTCATCATGTCCTTCAGCGCCTGGACCTCCGACACGGCCGCGGGCGGCTCGGCCGGCGCGGGCTCGCGTGGCGCCGCGCGGTTGAGCCGCCCGAGCAGCGGACCGGTCATGGCGGTGGTGACCAGCGCCATCAGGACGAACACGGAGTACATCTGCGTGCCGAGCAGCCCGGCCCGCAGGCCGACGGTGAGCACCACGATCTCCGTCAGGCCGCGCGTGTTCAGCAGGACTCCGACGATGAGCGCGTCGTTGCCGTGCAGACCGGCCAGGCGGGACCCCAGGTAGCCGCCGCCGATCTTCCCTGCGACGGCCGCCACCAGGATCGGCGCGAGCCAGAGCAACGCGCTGGGCGGCAGCCCGGAAAAATCGACCGAGGCCCCCGACACGACGAAGAAGATCGGGATGAGCGCGTTGCCGACCGTGCGCATGGGAGCGAGGATGCGCGGGTCGCAGCTTCCGTCATCGCGTCTTGGCAGGATCGCCCCCGCGCACAGCGCGCCGAACACCACGTGCAGGCCGACCGCCAGGCTGCCGGCCGCGCCGACCAGCACCAGCGCGGCGGCCGGCCCGGTGTCGAAGTCGCGCAGGAACCGGCCGACGCGTCCGCGCACCACCCTGCGCACCAGCAGCAGGCCGATCAGCAGGGGCAGGGTGCCGACCACAGCCGCCGCCCACGAGGACGCACCGGGCTGGGCGAGTGCGCAGGCCACGCCGAGCAGCACCCAGGCCGGCACGTCGGTGGCCGTCGCCCCGGCGATGCCGATCATGGCGGGGACGGTCTCCGTGAGGCGCAGGTCGGCCAGGACGCGGACCAGCACGGGGATCGCGGTGGTGGCGAGGGCGACTCCGATGAACACGACGAACGCGGCCGGGTGCCCGCTCGCCGCCTCGGTGACCGGGCCCCAGGCCAGCAGCGCGGCGCCCGTTCCGAACCCCAGGAGCAGCGGCAGCCCGAACGCGCCCACCGCGACCTTGGCCACCAGCCCGGCCCGGCCCACGAGCGGGCTCGGATCCATGCCGTAGGCCAGAGCGCCGAGGTAGAGCGCCAGACCGATCGAGGCGAGCACCGACAGGTAGGGCATGACGTCCGCGGGCAGGAGCCACGCGTGCAGGCCGGGCGCGAACCGGCCGAGGGCCACCGGCCCGAGCAGGATCCCGGCGACGATCTCGCCGAGCACCGGCGGCTGACCCAGGCGGGCGGCGACCCGGGCGAGAACCGCCGCCGCCACCCAGATGGCCACGAGGGCGACGCACAGATGCTCGACGATCTGGTCGGCTGACATGTCGCCCCCCATCCTCAGTGCCGGGCCGCGAAGTACTCGTACTGGCTGGGAAGTTTTGCGACCAGCCGCTCCGCCCGCCGCCGCAGCTCGGCGAACTCCCGCTGGGCGGCCGCGGGCTCCAGCAGGTCCAGGACGGGCCGCGGACGGGGGACGACACCGCCGAGGCCGAGCATCATCGACGCCCAGGAGTACGGCTCGAAGCCGTGGTAGTACGGCCAGGTGCTCTCGCTGTCGGGAAGCCGGTGCCGCCAGGCCTCCAGCCGCTCGGCCAAGCCGTCCGGCAGGTCTCGGGTCTTGGCGGCCTTCCAGTACGGCGTGTCGGCCCGCGCCGCCCAGTAGTAGTGCAGGAACAGGAACTCCCGCACTCCGTCCATGCACCGCGCGACGAGACGGTTGTAGTCGCGCCGCAGCTCCTCGCTGTGCCCCTCGGCGGGGAAGTGCTTGACCAGCTGCTCGACGCCGTGCTGGATGAAGAAGATCCCGGTCGACTCCAGCGGCTCGACGAAACCGCTGGACAGGCCGATGGCGACGCAGTTGCCGACCCAGGAGTTCCGGTTCCTGCCGATGCGCATCCGGATGTGGTTGGCCTCCAGGTCGGCCGCCGCCGGGCCGGCGAACGCCCGCAGCGTCCGCTCCGCCTCCTCTGGCGAGGCGTGGTCGCTCGCGTAGACGTAACCCATCCCCAGCCTGCCGTACAGCGGGATGGTCCAGATCCAGCCGGCGACCATCGCGGTGGCGGTCGTGTACGGCCTGATGCCCTCGCGTTCGATGTCGGTGGGGACGCGCAGCGCCACGGCGCGGTCGTTGGGCAGGTCACGGGCGTAGGAGACGAATGGCTCGCCGAGCGCCTGGTTGATCAGCAGGCCCCGGAAGCCGGTGCAGTCGACGAACAGGTCGCCGTGGACGTCCCCGTGCTCACGGGTGACGAGGTGGCTGATCCAGCCTCGCTCGTCGAGGCGGGTCTCGAGGACGTCGTCAACGACGCGCGTGACGCCGCGCCCGATGCCGACCCGCATGAGGTGATCGGCCAGCAGGGCGGCGTCGAAGTGGTAGGCGTAGGGGAACTGGGTGACCTGCTCGCTCAGCGTCGCGCGGCCCTCGCCCGCGTCGCGTTCGGCGTCCTCGAACAGGGTTCCGTCCAGGAAGCGGGGCGAGCGCTTGGCTTCGCAGAGGGCGGGGGGTCAGGAAGCGCTCCCGGTCGAAGCGCCCGGTGCTGCCGAGCCGCTGCCACCACTCGGCAAGGGTGAAGCCGTCGGCGACGCGCAGCCGCTCGAAGGGGTGGTAGAAGTGGTGGCCGGGCTCGCGCCAGTTCTCGAAGCGGATGGCGAGCTTGTAGGTCGCGTTGCAGGCGGGCATTCCACTCCTGTTCCTCCAGGCCGATGCTCCTGAAGAAGCCGCGGACCGTGCTGAAGGTGGCCTCCCCCACCCCCACGGTGGGCACGCGATCGGACTCCACGACGGTGATGGAGATCTTGTCCCGCAGAGTGGCCTGAAGATAGGTGGCGGTCATCCACCCTGCGGTGCCACCGCCGACGACGACAACTTTTCGCACCATGTTCGATCCCTTGGTTGTGGTGGACGCACGGCTCAGGTGGCCGCGCCGACCGTGGCGGGAATGTACTTGTCCAGGACGGCGCGGAAGTCCCGGGCGCTCGGGGCCCCCGGCGCCAGGCGGCTGATCTTCTCGATCGAAATGGGGGCGGCCGAGTGGTTGCCGCCGATCTCGACAAGCTCCTTGCGGGCGACGCGGCCGAGCCGCCGTTCGATGTGCTCGGCGACGAGCTCCACGGGGGTGGCCATGCCGGAGGCCACGTTGACGACCTCCCGGGACACCCCGGCGGCCAGCAGGCCGTCCAGGACGGCGACGACGTCCTCGACGTCGACCAGGTCCCGGCGGGCGCCGCGGTAGAGGCGGACGGCGCCGGACATGATCTGCCTGACCAGCGCGGGCAGCAACTGATGCGGAGGCTGGTCGGCGCCGACGACGTGCGACAGCCGCAACACCAGGTAGTCCACGCCCGAGGCGGCGAGCACCGCCTCCAGCGCGAGCTTGTGCCGCCCGTAGGGCGAGTACGGGTACACGGGGCCGTCCTCGCGCCCGTCCACGCCGGGCGCGCCGTACATCGCCGCCGCGGCGGTGGAGAAGAACACCACCTTGCGCTGCGCGCTTCGGCACCGCTGGACGATCTCGTACAGCTGCGTGGCCTCCCGCAGGAACTCCGCGTCCGAGACGGTGGCGGTGGAGGAGACCCCACTGGCGACGGCGACGACGTCCGGATGCCGCTCGGCCACCGGGCGGAGGTTGCGGGCGAGGAACCCGTGTCCGACGATCTCCATCGGTCTCTCCTATC
Source organism: Microbispora sp. NPDC046933 (assembly GCF_040644635.1). Classification (NCBI taxonomy): domain Bacteria; kingdom Bacillati; phylum Actinomycetota; class Actinomycetes; order Streptosporangiales; family Streptosporangiaceae; genus Microbispora; species Microbispora sp. NPDC046933. Next base: position 133,856 of record NZ_JBEYWW010000006.1, read on the forward strand.
GCCGGGATCCGAGCGCGGCGAGCGCCACGAGGAGAGTGCGCGCCTGCACGTTGAGGTAGTTGTTGTGCTTGAGCAGCCCCTCCAGCTGGTCCGCGGTCATCCACCGGTAGCCGGGCGGCACCTCCAGCGGGAACTCCTCACCGGTCTCGATCAGGGAATAGCGGCTCTGCGCCTGGTAGAACCGGCCCCCCTCCTCCGAGAGGATCGCCGAGTAGCGCACCTGCGCCGCGCCGGCGGCCTCCACGTAGTCCAGGAAGAGCGGGCGGGTCGCCGCATCGGGATAGTTGCCCGGCACGCACTGCACGGTCGGGCCGAGCTCCACCACGTCCAGGTAGCCGGCCTCCACCCGGGCGTGCACCAGCAGGTGCAGCACGCCGCGGATCCGCTTGAGCAGGAACGCGACCACGCCGAGGCCGTGCGGGGCGATCAGCGGCTGGGTCCAGTGGCTCACCTCCCTGCTGGTGGCCTCGACCTCCACCCCGACGACGCTGAAGTATCTGCCGTCCCGGTGGGCGATCTCGGCGGCCGAGACGCACCACCCGGCCACCTCGCGCAGCGGCACGGTCCTGGTGGTGACGTCGTGCAGCGCCTTGGTCTCGGTGAACCAGCTCAGGACGTCGCCGAGCTCGTGCAGCGCCGCCCCGCGCCCGTAGGAGCGCGCCAGCGCCGCCTGGAAACCGTCCCCGTCGGCGCCGGCCGGCCCGGCAGGCACGACAGCACGGAACGGGCGTCCATGTTGACGATGTTGTCGGCGGCCAGCAGCGCGCGGGTGTCGTCCAGGGACAGCCAGCAGAAGTCGTCGCCGACGGGGACGTCCTCGTCCACCTCGACGACCATGTTGCGGTTGCGCTTGCGCAGGAACCAGGCGCCGTGCTCGGACTGCAGGACGTCCACCAGGACGCGTCCGCGCCGGGGCGAAATACTCCAGGTAGCGGATGCCGGTGCCCCGGTGGACGCGGGTGTAGTTGCTGCGCGTGGCCTGCACGGTCGGCGAGAGCTGCAGCGTGTTGACGTTGCCGGGCTCCATCTTCGCCTGCATCAGGCAGTGCAGCACCCCGTCGACTCTCCGGACGATGATGCCGAGCAGGCCGATCTCGGGCTGGTTGATGATCGGCTGGTCCCAGGTGGGGAAGGCGCCGTAGTCCGAGCGCACGCGCAGCCCCTCGATCCGGAAGAACCGCCCGCTGTCGTGGACGATGTTGCCCGTCCCCGTCTCGAAGCCCCAGTGCCGCAGCTCCGCGAGCGGAATGCGCGAGACCCGGAAGTCGTGCGCCCCGCACCGTTCTTCGAACCATTCCCGGAAAGGAGTTCCGGAGAATGCGATCGTCATCGATTTCGGAATTCCGGTGGCATCGGCCGTGACCGGCGTGTCAAACATGACCCCATGGTGCGAATGCCGCATGGAATTCCACTTGAATACGGCTAGGGCGACAGCCGACCGATCCATTGGAGAACGCGGCCGAGCGGGCCTCCGCCGAAGGACGACGCCGCCTGCTCGGAAGCGCGCACCGCGGCGAAGCCGTACTCGGTCATCCGCCGCTCGTACTCCCCGATCGCGGCCGTCAGCGACCCGCCCGAGGCCACGGCTGCGGAGAGCGTCCGGCAGAGCAGCGCCGCGTCCAGCAGCGCGCAGTTCGCCCCGGAGCCCTGGGCGGGGCTCATCGCGTGGATGGCGTCGCCGAGCACCGTGACGGCGGACGGCTCCCACGACGGGACGGGCACCGAGCTCCTGATCGGGACGTAGGAGGTCTGGTCCACGTCGGCGGCCTCGATCAGCCGCACCAGAGCCGGGTGCCAGCCTGCGACGCGCTCGGCCACCAACCGGTGCAGGTGTTCGGCGCCGCAGGACGACAACTCGGCGTCGGAGCCGGGCAGCAGGGCGGCGGGCACGGCCAGGGACCACATCACGTAGTCGCCCCGCCAGCGTGGGTCCAGATCCGGCCACAACCGGGCCGCCGCCCGCGCCGGGTCCTCTCGCGGGCGCATCAGCCCGAGCGCCAGGCCCAGCCGGCCCGCCCGCACGGACATGAACCCCTCGGAGAGCCGAGGTGGCAGCAGCTCGGCGACGTCCTCGGTCAGCGGTGTCTTCCCATAGACGCATCGGGTGCCGAGGTCCTTGATCCGCGCGTGCGGGAGCAGCTCGCGGCGCACCCGTGAGCCGACGCCGTCGGCGCCCACGAGCAGATCGCACCCGGCACTCGTGCCGTCGGCGAACCAGGCGCGCACCCGCTCGCCCTCGGGCTCGTAGCGGGTGAACTCCGCACCGAAGCGCACCACGTCCTCCAGGCCGGCCAGCAGGATCCGGCGCAGCGTCATGCGGTCGACCGAGGCGCTGAACGACGCCGGGTCCCCGTCCGCCGACACGCCGTCGAACTCGACGGCGTGCAACTCCCGGAGCCGCTCGTCCACTATGGTGACCCGCCTGCTCGGCTGCCCGGAGGTGGCGGTGAACAGCTCGTACAGCCGGACGGGCAGGCACTCGCGCAGCGCGCCCGCGCCCCGGGAGTCGAGGTGGATCCGGTAGCCCTGCGGCCGGTGCTCCAGTGACGGATCACGCTCGTAGACGGTGACGCCGATGCCGGCTGCACGCAGGCCGTGGGCCGTGCACAGGCCTCCGAGCCCACCACCGACGATGACCACCTGTAACGGCGTATCGGACATGTGCGCGCACTCCTGTCAGAGGTGAGCGGGATGGGACGAGAGCCCCGGCCGAGCGTAGCCCACCCGTGACAGCGTCCTCCCGATGATGTCCACGAGTACGCTGCGGGGATCCCCGGTGCGACCCGCCGAGCGCCAGGCCACGAAGGCGTCCGGCCTGACCAGTGCCGCGCCCCCGTCCCCTAGGCCGTAGGCCGCGGCGACCTCCGCGCTCACCGGCACGGCGCGCAGGGGCACCTGCGGCCACTGCCCGGTGTGCCACTCCGCCGCGTCCGCCCAGGACTCCCCGCCGGGCGCGGTCAGCAGGACGAACCCGCCGGTGAACAGGTCGAGCGTGGAAGCGGGCCGCTCGCCCCGGCGTAGCCACACGTGCGGGGCGCGGGTGCCCGGCTCGCCGTTCAGCTCCAGGCGCGCCGGCAGCGGGTCGGTCTCGACGCCTCCGGGCACGGCGGTGGAGGCGTAGCGATACCCCAGCGTGACGATGATGTCGTCCACCAGCCGGTCCCCGGGGGCGGCCTGGCCGTGCCGGGCGCGGAAGCGGATCATGGCCTGCTCGGCCATGGCGGTGCCGAGGGGCCGCCGCTCGGCGTCGTAGGTGTCCAGCAGCCCCGGCCCTGCCCAGCCGTTGAGGACGGCCGCGAGTTACCAGGCCAGGTTGTGGGCGTCGTGGATGCCGGTGTTGGCGCCCAACCCGCCCGCGGGCGGATGGACGTGGGCGGCGTCGCCCGCCAGGAACACCCGCCCATCGCCGAACCGCTCGGCCATCCCGAAGAAGCTGAAACGCTCCCAGATGTCGGTCAGGAACAACGTCCTGAACCACCCCAGGCGCCCGTAGTCACGCAGCGCCGTCGTCTCCGCCGGGGCGGCGGACCGCGGTCGCGGGATCTCGATCGTCATGCCCGGAGCCTGCCGCCGCCCGCTCGGACCCCACTCGAACCCCGCTGGACCCGGGTGCCGGCGACGTGGGGAAGCCGTACTCGAGCGGATCTCGAGGAGCTGCTGTCAGCGTCCGGAGAGGACTCCCGTCGACCCCCACAGCGAAGGACGCCCGACGTGACGAAAACCGCAGCGCCGAGCCGCGAGATCGCGACGCTGGCAGACATCAACCGCCTGGGCACGGCCTTCTGCCGCGCGAAGGCCGTCCTCAGCGCGATCGAGCTGGGATTGTTCACCGAACTCGGCAAGGGGGCCGCGACCGCGCCCGAGCTGTGCGCTCGGCTGGGCATGCACCCACGCGCCGTGCCGGATTTCCTGGCCGCGCTGGCCGCGCTCGGGCTGATCGAGGTCCACGACGGCCGCTACGCCAACTCCCCGGGGACATCGGAGGGGCCCGCGGCAACCTGCTCTCCCAGATCCTCGGTGCCCACGGGCACCTGAGCGGGTACGTCTTCGACCTGCAGGGCATCGAGTCGGCCTTCGGCGCGCACATGGAGGCGCTCGGCCTGAAGGACCGGGCCCGCTTCGTCGGCGGCGACTTCTTCAAGGACGCCCTCCCCCAGGGCGACGTGCTGATCATCGGGCATGTGCTGCACGACTGGGCGCCCGGCGAGCGGGCACGGCTCATCAAGAAGGCGTACTCCGCCGTCCAGCCGGGCGGCGCGCTGCTCATCTACGACCAGCTCACCGGGCAGGGCCACGACGACCCGTGGAACGAGATCATCAGCCTGAACATGCAGTTGCTCTCGCCCGGCGGCTCGGAGTACACCCTGGCCGAATGCCGGGGCTGGCTGCACGACGCGGGATTCCAATCGGTCTCCTCCTTCCCGCTCGGCGAGCACGACACCTGCATAGTCGCGCTGAAGGACCGGTGAGCCGCATGACGCGGGACACGCTGCTGGCCGAGGCCGCGCTGCGGGTCGGCGACGCGTTCGGGGAGATGCTGCAGGCCGCCTTCTACGAGATGACCATCGACCCTGACGCGCGCTGGACCTACGACATCGTCGAACGGGACGACGGTGACTTCCTGGTCATGCCGGGGACGTACTGGTTCGAGCCGCCCGCCCGCTGGCCTGCGCACGTCGCGGCCGGGGTGGACAAGGCACGCGGGCGGGTGCTCGACGTGGGGTGCGGAGCCGGGCGCCACGCGCTGCCGCTGCAGGAGCGGGGGGCCGAGGTCACCGGCCTGGACACCTCGCCCGGCGCCGTACGGCTGTGCCGACGGCGCGGGTTGCGCTCGGTGCTGCTCGCCACGGTCGCCGACCACACGGCCGCGGACGGCGGCGGCGCCCGGTACGACACCTTCCTGTTGCTCGGCGGGAACGTCGGCCTGCTCCAGGGCCGCGAGCACGCCCCGGAGCTCCTCGGCGCGCTCGCGGCGATGTCCGCGCAGGGCGCCCGGATCATCGCCGACAGCCTGGACCCGGACGTGCTCGGTCGGCTCGACCCCACCCACGCCGCTTACGCCGAGCTCAACCGGCGGCGCGGGCGCATGCCCGGGCAGGCGCGCATGCGCGTGCGCCACAAGACAATGACGACGCCGTGGTTCGACTACCTGTACTGCTCACCCGCTGAGCTGGGAGAGCTCGCGGAAACCGCGGGCTGGCGTGTCGAGGAGGTGCTGCCGTCCGAAGGTCCGTCCTATGTGGCGACGCTGGTGCGCTCTGTCTGATCTCTTCCCTGTGGACGAATCGCGGAGCCCGTCTCCCGTGGGTGAGGGCTTTCATGGCTCGGTGTGTAGCGACCAAACCGCAGCGCCGACCAGAAAGCCCTCAATGCCCCACCGTAACGTCCCACTGACCGAGATCGGCCGACTTCGCCTGGCCCGCTGCATCGTCGAGGACGGCTGGAGCATCCGCCGCGCAGCCGAGCGCTTCCAGGTCTCCCACACCACCGCCGCCCGCTGGGCGCACCGCTACCGCACCCACGGCGCAGCCGGGATGGCCGACCGGCCCAGCCGACCCCACCACAGCCCCACCGCACCGACCAGCACACCGAGCGGCGGATCGTGAAGCTGCGGGTGACCCGCCGGTGGGGGCCAACCCGGATCGCCGCCCGTCTGGGCATCGCCCCCTCCACCGCCTACGCCGTACTACGCCGGTACAGGGTGCCCCCGCTGGCCCATCTGGACCGGGCCAGCGGACGGCCGATCCGCCGCTACGAGCGTGAGCGCCCAGGCGAGCTGGTGCACATCGACGTCAAGAAGCTGGGCAACATCCCCGACGGCGGCGGCCACCGCGTCGTCGGCCGCGCCCAGGGCGACAAGAACAAGCAGGCCACCACGACCCGGCGGCGCAACAGCAAACCCGTGATCGGCTACAGCTACCTGCACACCGCCCTGGACGACCACTCCCGCCCTGGCCTACATCGAGATCCTGGGCGACGAGCGCAAAGACACCGCGGCCGGCTTCCTGGCCCGCGCCACCGCCTGGTTCGCCGCCCACAACATGACCATCCAGCGCGTGCTCACCGACAACGGCGCCTGCTACCGCTCGGCGCCGTGAGCTGCGACCTGCATCGAGCTGGGCATCACCCATAAGCGCACCCGCCCCTACCGGCCGCAGACCAACGGCAAGGTCGAACGCTTCCACCGCACCCTGGCCGACGAATGGGCCTACGCCCGCCCGTACACCTCACAGGCCGAACGCCGCGCCGCGCTTGATCCCTGGCTACACATGTACAACCATCACCGCGGACACACCGCCCTGAAAGGCCAGCCACCCATCAGCCGCGTCACCAACATCCCTGGGGAGTACATACAACTAGGTCGCGGCGCAGCCGGAACAGCTCCGACACTGTCAGGACGTCGCCGGGATGCGCGAACGCCGGCCGCTCCAGCGCCAGGATCTTGGAGGTAATCGCCGGGTCCTCGAAGAACAGCACCCCCTTGGCCGGGCGGAACCCTTCGGCGACGCCTTCGGTCCGGACGAGGAGGAGGCGGAGCGCAGTCGCCGCGAAACTGTCGTGATCGCGGACGACCGGCGTCCCGGAAATTTCTTCGAAGAAGTCCGGAGGGGGTGTCGGATCGGGGTGGTGGTGTTCGTAGCAGGGGTGAGGCCGTCCACAAGGGGCGGCGCCAAGGTGAAGGAACGCGATCATGAAGCTGACGACCATGACTCAGATCACCATAGATGGAGTGATGCAGGGAAACGGCGCCGCGTCGGATGACCGCAGGAACGGATTCGAGCGCGGTGGATGGGCCCGCGGGAAGGGCGACGACGAGACCAGGACGTTCATCACGCAGACCTACCAGCGCGCAGAGGCGTTCCTGTTCGGCCGGCACACCTACGAGCTGTTCGCCGGTTCCTGGGGATCAATCGACCAGATGCGCGCACATCCCATCGGCGTGGCCTTGAACGAGGCCCCCAAGTACGTTGCCTCGACCACGCTCACCGCGCCGCGTTGGGAGGACACGACCGTTCTCCACGGCGGCGACCTCACGGCGGCCATCAGTGAGCTGAAGGCCACGCCGGGGGGTGAGCTGCAGGTGCACGGCAGTGGCACCCTGACCCGGTGGCTGCTGGAGAACAATCTGGTCGACGAGATGACTCTGATCACCGTCCCGGTGGTCGTCGGCCAGGGGGCGCGGCTGTTTCCCGATGCGGGCCCGGATCTTGCGCTCGACCTGGTCGAGTCGCGCGTCGACTCCAAGGGCGTGACGATCCAGGTCTACCGCCCGGCCGGGCGCCCGCAGTATGCGCCAACGGCTTGAAGTCCCTGACCACCGAACCACGTCTTGACACCACAGGAGATGATCTTCAGATGCGGTACCTGGTTTCCGTGATCGATGACAAGAGCAATCCCGGCAGCACGGACAGGCAGCCTGCCATCAGCGCGTTCAACGAACGACTCATCGCCGAGGGCTACTGGGTTTTCGCGGGCGGACTCGCGGACACCGACGCGGCCACGGTCGTCGACAACCGGGGCGAGCAGGCGGTGTTCAGCGACGGGCCAGCAGCGTTGCGTTGATCGTCTGAATCTAAGACGGCCTTCTTCGCGAAGGAGACCCGGTGAGCGTGGACCCGTTCACCGAGGCGGAGAAGCAGAGCGGTCACAACGTCAAACGGGCGTGTGAACTGCTGGAAGTCTCCCGCGCCGCCTTCTACGCTCGCCGCAACCCCACACCCGGCCCCCGCGCTGTCCGCGACAAACAGTTGAGAACGCATCGGCGGCGTCCACCGTGAATCGCGTGGAACCTACGGCGCGCCACGCATCCACGCGGCCCTTCAGCACGAAGGCGAACGATGCGGACGCCGTCGCGTCGCCCGGCTGATGCGCACGCTGGGATTAGAGGGCCGGTATCGGCGCCGCCGGCAGACCACCACGATCCCCGGATCCGGACGCCGCCAAGCGGCCGGACCTGATCAGTCGCGACTTCCAGCCGGAACCTGACGGGGTCGACACTCGCTGGTGTGGCGACATCACGTATATCGCCACTTATGCGGGCTGGTTGTATCTGGCCACGGTCATCGGCATCGCCTCACGCCGGGTGGTCGGCTGGGCCACCGCCGACCACCTGCGCACCGAGCTCGTCGCGGACGCTTTACAGCAGGCGTGGCGCAACCGCCGCCCCACCACGCCGGTGATTTTGCACTCGGACCGCGGCTGCCAATACACCAGCACCGCCTACACCCGCCTGGCGGAGCGGCTCGGAGTCCGGTTGTCGGCCGGCCGCCGGGGTCAGTGCTGGGACAACGCGCTGGCCGAGTCGTTCTTCGCCACGATCAAGGCCGAACTCCTGGACGAACGTCGCCGACTACCAGCACGACCGGCAGCCCTGAGTGACGGCCGATCTCCTGGTCCGCCCGCCGCTCGGGCGAGCGTGAGCAGCGAGCGCATGCCGACCGCAGCCGTCCGCGAGGGGCAAATGTTTTCAGGGGCTTCCCCGCGGGCCGGTGGGGAGTTTGGATCGCTTCGCCGGCACCTGCGGTGAGCTTCCTCGCGCCACCACAGGTCACCGAAGCAGACCGTTGCACGGGACGAAGACAGCGTCTCAAGGCCACAGGTTGGTTGTGAGCGGCTCGGCGAGCAGCGCATACTGGAGGGAATGAAGCCAGCCAGCGGCGCGTCCCGCCGTCACCTGCCCACCAGTCCCTTCAAGCCTCCGCCTCCCGCCCCGCCTGTCGAGCAGTTCAGTGTGAACGACCAGGTAACCCATGATCGGTACGGTCTCGGCGTGGTCTTGGCTGTAGAGGATGGGGTTGGTGTGATCGTCGACTTCGGATCACAGCAGGAACGAATCACGACCCCATACAAGAAGCTGCACAAACTCTGAGACAGATGTCCCGTAGGGGAAGCGCGTCGCGCGAGTCCAGCTCCGTCGGCGGCCACCTCGGCGGGCGTCCACGCGCCGGCGCCCTCCCGCGCGGGCAGGACCTGGATCTTCATCCGCCCTCGTCAGAAGCTCACCTGCCCAGGCCGGGCAGCGGCGCTTGCAGGATCGACGAGGTGCGGCATGAGGGAGCGCCTGTCCGGACATGAGCCGGGGCCCGCGCTTGTCGAGCGCGGACCCCGAATCACGATGCGGACCTGGGTCAGACGAGAACGATGTTCTCGGCCTGGGGACCCTTCTGGCCCTGGGTGATGTCGAACGACACCTTCTGGCCCTCGTGCAGCTCGCGGAACCCCCGGGCGGCGATGTTCGAGTAGTGGGCGAAGACGTCGGGGCCGCCACCCTCCTGCTCGATGAAGCCGAAGCCCTTTTCCGCGTTGAACCACTTCACGGTTCCGACAGCCATGTTGAATCTCCTTAAGCAGGGGCCGAACCGGAATCCGCACTGCACAGATTCCGCGTCGCCGGATGAGGCCCCTCCGGAGATGGCCGGAAAAACAAAATGCGCCTGAAGGTCACATCCCGCCAGGCGCACACAAGTTTTATGGGTACCACAACTGCAACTGCATGAATGGTAGCACACGCCTAAGGTGACGGAACATCCGAGGTTCAAAAGGCTGGATGTCCTGGCCGCCCGGGAGCCCGATCCGCGACAAACCCTGCAGACGCCAAGGCGCGGGGCCGAGCAGGGTCGACCTCGACGGAATTCTGATCACACCGCCCGTGTCGGGCGTGCGGTCCCACCGGCTCTTGCTCTTTCCAGGGTACGGCAGTGCTCTACCCCAGATGACAGGCTACGCGTTACTTTGGATTACAGGAAACAGCGCAAACGTGCGGACGAACGGGGGAAACTATGGCAGAGTCGGCATCCCCCGAAACGGAGCCGTGTCTCCGGATTTCAAATTTCTCAGATATCTGCGATCACCTGGCACAGCTCCACCAGGTCGTCGGCGTCGACCGTACGGTGCGCGCCCGCCTCCTCCACCGCCGAGGGACCGGCCGCTCGCGCGTCGCCCACAACCGCCCGGCGTCACTGCGCATGATCCGCCCGAGCGGGGTAAATCCCTATCGCCGCGGAGACAGCCGGGCGCATAGGCTTGGTCTTGACCACCAGCAATCGGCGGACCGCGCCTATGTCAGGTGCACGGGGCGGTCCAAGCCAAGTAAGCACCCCTCGCGCCGTATGCCAGGGATTGTTCGTCCTGGTGCGGATGTGGACGGACGACCCGCCGACAATCCCGACCAGTTCGATGTCGTCACGATCTTCGATTCGTTCGACGAGCGCTACTAGGTTCCGCATTCGCAGGTAGGCGCCCCCGTGCCTTCAGGACCGCCGGGGCGCGGCACGTGGGTGCGGCTCGCGCCCCGTCCCTCTGCCTTGGCGCGAGGGCCATGCCGCGGACGCGGCGTGAACGTGGCGTCAACACCGCTGGACCTCGGCGTACTCACAACGACCTCCGAACTCCCCTTCACCGTCACCCGGCCCGGCCAGACCGCCACCGCCACATTCACGGGCACCGCAGGGGCCGCCATCTCGCTTGCCCTCGGCGACAACACCTTCCCGGAGATGACGTACACGCAGATCTTCACTCCCGACAACACGCTCATCGCCAACCACCCGGTCGGTGGGGCAAGCACCGACGGCACCGACATCCTCAAGCTTCCCCAGACGGGCGCATACCGGGTCGTCTTCGACCCAGAGCAGGGAGCCATCGGCTCGGCCACCGCGACCCTGTCCGTGCCGATCACCGGAACCCTCGCATCCACCGGCCCGGGCGAGACGATCACCATCGCGCGCACCGGCAGATCGCCGACTTCACCTTCCCCGTCTCCGGGCACTTCTCCCTCGGCGTGACCGGCAACTCGTTCACCGTTCCGGTGCGGATCATGCTCTTCGCGGGAGTCGACCTCGGCATCACGGCCCCCGTGGACATCGCCGCCGGACAGAGCGCCGAGCTTGACACGAGGTCTCCGACCGCATCCACATACCGCGTCATCGTGGACCCGCAACGGGCGGGCACCGGCTCGCTGACCCTCACCCTGTCCCAGGTGAACGACGTCGGCACGATCACGACCACCGGTGACGGCGCCGTCCTCACCATCGACCGCCCGGGCCAGGATGCCGCCTTCACCTTCAAGGGCACGGCCGGCAACCCCGTCACCATCGGCTTCAGCGACTCCACCCTGCCCTCCGGCAGCAAGGTCACCGTCCAGGGCCCGGCCGACGGCGTGACCGGCACCATCGACCAGAACACCACGGAACTCAACATCGCCAGGCTGACCTCCACCGGCACTTACCGGGTCATCGTCGATCCCGTCAATCCGGTTACCGGTACGTTGCGCGCCACGCTCTCCACCGCACTCCAAGGCGGCACCCTCACCCCCACAGACCCGGGCATCCCGGTCAGCGTCGACCGGCCGGGCCAGAACGCCGAGTTCACCTTCACCGGCGTCGCGGACACCCCGATCAGCCTGGGATTCGCGCCCAACTCCCTGAACCAGGCCGCGCGGGTCACGCTATACGGGCCCAACGGCGTCCAGGTCCCGATGTTCGATTCCTACCTGGCGCCGGGCACACCGGGAGACATCGACATTGACCGGCTACCGCAGACGGGGGCGTACCGGCTGATCGTTGCGCCGGATCGCTCCGGGACGGGCGCCGTGACGGTCACCCTCTCCGAACGCGTGTCCGGCGGCCACCTCACTTCCGGCGAGCCGTCCGTGTCCGTGCGGATCGACCGCCCCGGTCAGAACAGCGTTTACACCTTCTCCGCCACGGCGGGCGAGAACGTGCGCGTGCCCATCTCCGGCGTGACCTCCTTCCCGGAACGTGCGCTCAAGGTCAGCGTTCTCAGGCCCGACGGCGGCTATATCGCCAATCAAGTGGTGACCTACGACACCTCCTACGACCTGCGTTCGCTGCCGGCGACCGGCACGTACACGATCGTGGCCGATCCGACTCGGGCCGGCACTGGAGAGACGATTGTGGGCGTCCGCCCAAGATAGGCCCACCGGCGACGGGCCCTTCGCGCTCGGGGGATCGGCGGGTCGGCCTCTCACCGGTAGCTGGCTCCACGTGATCACTCAACAGACAGGCTCTAGAACTACAGCCAGGTTTTGTGATCTATAGTTCTGGATCATGTCCGATGAGCTGACCGCGGGCGACCTTCAGGAGTGGCGGGACGGTTCGGGCGGGTGGAACCGCGCATGCAGGCGCGGGCCTATCTGCTGGGGCTGCTGGCTCCGATCGAGCGTAAGAACGGTTGGCAGCTGGCGGAGGCGGCCGGGGATGCGGCTCCTGATCGCATGCAGCGCTTGTTGAACAGTGCCCGCTGGGACCCCGCCAGGTGCGGGTCGACCTGCGCGATTACGTGATGGACAACCTCGGTCACCGCGATGGCGTATTGATCGTGGATGACACCGGCTTCCTGAAGAAGGGCGACAAGTCGGCCGGGGTGCAGCGCCAGTACTCCGGCACGGCGGGTCGCATTGAGAACTGCCAGCTGGGTGTGTTCCTCGCCTACGCCTCGCCGCTGGGCCGGACGCTGATCGACGCCGAGCTGTATCTGCCGAAGTCCTGGACTGAAGACCGGGAGCGGTGCGTCCGGGCCGGCATCGGGGAGGAGGTGGCGTTCGCCACCAAACCGGTGCTGGCCCAGGCGATGCTGGCCCGGGCCGTGCAGGCGGGGGGTGCCGGCGTCCTGGGTGAGCGATGATGAGGCCTATGGCATGGACAACAAGTTCCGGCGCTTCCTGGAAGAGCACCGCCTGAGCTATGTGGTGGCGGTGCCCAAGAGCCAATGGATCGGCACGGGATGGGGCGGGGAAATCCGGGCCGACACCGCGACCGCACAAGCTCCGCCCGAGGCGTGGAAGCGCCGCTCCTGCGGCGACGGCGCCAAGGGCGAGCGTCTGTATGACTGGGCGCTGGCCACGGTGACCTTCGAGGCCGAGCCCGGCTACCAGCGGTGGCTGCTCGTCCGGCGCAGCCTCACTCCCAATGCCAAGGGCGAGCTTGAGCTGGCCTACTACCTGTGTTACGCACCGGTCGGCACCACCTTGGAGGACCTCATCGCCGTCGCCGGTTCCCGCTGGGCGATCGAGGAGTGTTTCCAGTCCGCCAAGAACGAGACCGGACTGGACCACTATCAGGTCCGGCGGTTCGACGCCTGGCACCGCCACATCACCTTGGCGATGCTCGCCCACGCCTATCTCGCCGTCACCGCCGCGCCCGCCCCAAAAAGCCCAAGCGGCCTGGTCCCCCTCACACCAGCAGAAATCCGCCGTCTGCTGGCACGCCTGACCGCCACGATCACCCTTCCCCTCAGCCACGCCCTCGCCTGGTCCCGACACCGACGACACCACCAAGCCCGCAGCCCGAGCCAGCCACTACTGAAAAGCTGGCTCCAACATCACGAAATCAGGCTGTAGTACTAGAGGGCGGCGGCGACGTACGGCGCGATTCGCGCACCGAACTCCGCCGTGTCGGCGCCCGTCACCACGGCTCCCAGCAACACCGCGGCCGCGCCCGCCTCCCGGAGGAGCGCGAGGTCGTCCGGCAGCAGCGCGTGCTGGGTCGGCACGATGACGGGGATGTCGACCGCCGATGCCACCGCCTCCAGCCTCGCCAGGGTCGCCAGCGTCAGCGGCGTGCCGTACCTCTCGGGTTCGAGCGTGGACAGTTCGAGCGCCCGGCTCCCTCGCCGCGCCAGGGCCCGCGCCTGGGATGGGCCGTCGCCCGGCCCCAGCGCCACCATGGGCGTCACCGGCCCGCACGCCTCGACGTAGCGTGCGGGCGCGTCGGCGGCGTAGACGTCGAAGTAGTCGAACCCCATCTCCCGCGCCGCGACCATCTCCGCGATCGACACTGATCCGGCCGCGCCGACGACGAGGCCCGTCGGGATGCCGAGCGCGAGGATGCCGCGCAGCCGCTCACGCTCGGCGTCCAGCGGGCCGAAAGCCGTCCCCGAGGCCCGGTGCCGCACGTTGGTGTGCACCTTCAGGCCGTCGGCTCCCGCACGCAACGCCGCCTGCGCGAGAGCGGTCTCATTGCGCGGCAGACTGACCAGGACGGCCAGCCGCGATTCGGGCAAACGCATTTGAGAACCCCGCATCAGTAGTAGGTGACATTCGGCCAGCCCAGCTCCATGCCTTGGGCGGCCATCGATTCCTGGACCTCGGCCAGCAAGCCCGGCGTCGCGGTGACCTGGTGCGGCTCGGTGTCCCGGGCCACGCAGAACGACGCCAGGTGACCGGCCGCCTCGCCCACGCTCCACTCGACCGGGTGGACCCGGTAGCACCCGTTGGTGATGTGCGTGGTGCTGATGTTCTTGCCTGCGGCGATCACGTTCCGCACGCGCTCGGGAACCAGCGCTCGCATCGGGATCTGGAACGGCCAGGCCGGTACGTCGATGTAGTTGTCCCCGCCGGTCGATGGGTGCAGGTCGATCCGGTACGAGCCGATCCCGACGCTGTCGTGATAGGAGACAGCCCCCTCGGGGCGTACGGCCACCGCAAGGTCCTGCTCCACGATCCGGTACTGCCCGCGGATCCGCCGCGACTCCCTGATGTACGGACGCATCGCCAGGCCGTCGGCGGTGCCGGTGACGTCGGGACGCAGCCGCAGGCCGGGCCAGCCGGTGCCGCCGTCGGGCCGGGGCGCCTCGGTCTGCAGCCAGTAGAGGAAGCTCAGGCTCTGCGCCCGCGCCGCGGCGGTGTGGGCCGCGTTCTGCTCGGCGGTGCCGCCGATGACCGGCCCGCCCAGGTAGTCGATCATCGGCCAGTTCACGATGGTGATGTCACTGTCGAACGCGCCCGGCCGGAAGTGGTTTCGGGCCAGGATCCGCCGGAACGTCCAGAGCTCGTCCGACCCCGGATCCTTGCTCTGGTCGGCGATGATGCCCGTCGGGTCGTCATCCGGGTTGGGGGTGAAGCGATAGCGCCGGGGTTCCAGCGTGTGCGGGTGCGGGGCGACCCAGCCGAACTGGGGGCCATGCCACCACTCGGGAGCCAGCGCCCGCCATGCGGCGTAGTCGTCCGGCTTGTCGATCGTGTGGTTCTCCCCTGCATGGTGCGAGAGGGCGAAGCACACCGAAACCGCCTGCATGTTGTCCGGCCGCGCGATCGCCGCGGCGTGCGGCTCGCCCGTGTCGGCCCGCGACTCGGCGCCGGCAGCGAACTCGGTGCCGGTGATCGGCAGCACGTCGCCGGTCTCCGTGGCGTCCAGGACGAACCTGGCCGTGACGGTGACGTCGCCGCCCGTCTCCAGGTCGTGGAAGCCCATCGCCGTCACGTGGTCGCCCTCGATCTGGGCGGTCGCCGGGACGTGCCGGCGCAGCACGGTGATCCGCCCACCCGCCTGCCACGGAGCGAGCATGGCGTCGATCACCGCCAGGGCCACCCGCGGCTCGTGGCACAGCGGGCCGACCCGGCCCGCGCCGGGGTTCAGGTGCGGCAGCGACCTTGACTCGGACCGCAGCGGGTACTCGCGCCGGTAGTACTCACGGATGCCGTCGCGTAGCCGCCGATAGCTCGCGGTGCTTCCGAAGGCCTCGATCCAGGGATGTTCGTCGGGCGGGACGAGCTGCGTCGTGAGCTGCCCGCCCAGCCAGGCCGACTCCTCGGTGAGCACCACCTGCGCGCCGTTTCTGGCCGCGGCCAGAGCGGCCGCGACGCCGCCCAACCCCCCGCCGACCACCAGTACGTCTGCGCGGAACTCGGTCACTCACGATTCCTTTCGATTCGGGCCGCTGGTCTGTCCAGCGACGAAGGCGCATGGCAGGACGACGGCCTGCGGCTCGACCTCTTCCTCCGACTCGAGCTGCTGGACCAGCAGCTCGACCGCGCGCATCCCCATCTCGCGCCGCGGTATCCGGAAGCAGGTGAGCTCAGGACCGGGTACGTCGTCCGGCGGGTCGCTGAGCGCGGCCACCGAGCACGCGCCGGGCACGTCGACGCCCATCCCGCCGAGGAGGTCGAGCAGCCGGAGCGCGACCACCGACTCGTGGGCGATGAACGCGGTGGCTCCGGCCTTCAGCAGCCGCCGTACCTCCTCGGCCGACGGTCCCTCCTCCTTGCGTACCGACAGGACGAGCCCGCCGGTGTCGAGCCCGTGCCTGCTCCGGGCGGCCTGGAACCCGGCGTCACGGTCGGCGGACGGTTCGCTCGGATCGGCCGCCGTCAGGTAGGCGATGCGCTTGTGCCCGAGGCCCACCAGGTGGTTGACGACCTCCCCGGTCGCGGTCGCGTAGTCCGCGGTGACGTAGGTGATGGGGCCGGGCACGTCACGACGGCCGATCAGCGCGAAGTTGAACCCCTCGTCCCGCAGCCGGACGATGTCGTCCCGGTTGGTCTCCTTGCCGAGCAGCACGCACCCGTCGGCGAGCCCCAGCCGGTTGACGCCGTCGCGGTAGATCGACCTGCCGCCGTCCGAGCCGGTGGCACTGGTGAACATCAGCATGTCGTAGCCGAGCTCCTCGGCCGCGGCCTCGATGCCCACCAGGAACGGGTAGTAGAAGTCGTGATGGTCCATCGGGAACAGCGACTCGAACGTGTAGACACCGATCAGGCGGTTCATCCCGCCGGCCAGGCTGCGTGCCACCGGATCGACGACGTAGCCCAGGGATCGGGCCACCTCCAAGACGTGCTGCCTGGTCTCCGGGGGGATCCGTATGGTGTCCGACTCCCTGCCGTTGATCACTATGGAGACCGTGGTCTGCGAGACGCCGGCCAGCTTGGCGATGTCGGACTGGCGGGGCCTGCGGCGGGGTGCTGGTGCATCCTTCACCGGTGATCATTCCCTTCCAGGAGGTGCTCCAACTCAAAGGAAATCTCGAACGGACGATCCCACGGGAAGCACACGCTGCCGGGCACAAGGCGGAACTTGTCGGCCGGCGGGCCGAGATCCGCGAGCAGATCGCCCAGTTCCCGCTCTACCAGGTCCGGCCGGACGGCCGTCCCGGCGGCGAGAACCCGGCACCGCACGGAGGTCTGGTACCCCCAGTCGTCGAGCAGACGATGGGTGAGGGTGCGGGCGTGCTCGGCCAGTTGCCGGTCGCCGGTGGCCAGCAGACGGCTGCACCCCTGGGCCAGCGCGCTGCCGATCGTGTTGCCCGCGGTGTTCCACGCCGCGTACCCGGCGAGGCGCCGGAGCAAGCCGGCGTCGCGCAACGCCATGACCAGCGCGGGATCGGCGCCGTTCGCGTCGGCGACGTCCGCCACGGCGACCGGGTGCCCTGCGTCCAGCAGGTCGCGCACCCGTCCGGCGAGGCGCACCGCGTCATCGCCCGGCCGCTCCGGCTGGTCCGGCCCGGAGCACCAGTCGCGCGGCGGCAGGCCCGGGGGGTGCACCGCGAGCACCAGGTCGGCCTGGGCGGCGTCCTCGACCAGGACCGCGCCGATGGCGGCGACCTGGTCGGTGATCGTGTCGCGGACGGGCACGTCCTCGTACGCCGCGATCCGTCCGAGGGCGTCCGGGTCGAGGCAGGCGACGGCCACCCTCGGGCGCAGGCCGGCGTGCTCCAGCGCGGCCCGCGCGGTCAGCACGGCGCCGGCCTCGTCGGCGCCCGGGAGGCAGCTGATCCGGTCGCCCAGGCCGAGACGGCCGATCCAGGCCTCCAGCCACTCCCGCTCGCTCGTGGACACGCTCTCGACCGTGCTGTCCTCCACCAGGATGGACAGCGTGTCGACGACCCCCTCCGCCACCAGCTCGACGCAGGCCAGTTGCATGGCGTGCAGGCGCATGCGCCGGGTGAAGAAGTCCGCGACGAACGGCTCGGGGATCTTCGCCCTGGCGTGCGCCGCCGCGTCCGTGCCTCCGTGTTCGGCCCGGTAGAGCTCCTCGGACAGGGCGAAGAACCGCCGCCCGTACCGGTCCCAGTACTCCGGCTCGGCCCCGGCGCCGTCGGACTTCTTGGTCCGCATCAGGGTCACGAAGGCATGAACGGAGAGATCTGGCCGGCCCGCCCGGATCCGGCGCAGCACGTCCAGGCGGGCCAGCGTCCGGGCCAGCCGCTCGGTGGTGCGCCGCGAGGCGACGAACCCGCCGTGGACGAGCTGGTTGACGCTGACCACGACGGCGTCGCTGTCGCCGGCCGCATCCTCCAGCCACCGGGCCGTGCCGTCCATGTCCGCGGGTACGCCACGTGCCGGCAGGAGCCCGGCCGGTGGGAGCCGCAGCCAGGTTCCCGCGGTGGCGGCCAGCCCGGCGACGTGACCGGTGTTCACCGGCCGGTCGTCGAGCGGGAGCAGCGTCACGACCGGTCTGTTGTGACTCATCCCTTCACCCCTCCCGCTCCCAGCCCCTGCACGAAGTGCCGCTGACCTGCGACGAAGATCACCAGGACGGGCACGATCGCGATGAACGTCCCGGCCATCAGGGGGCCGTACTGGGTCACGCCGCTGCCCGCGAACGAGCTGAGCGCCAGCGGCAGCGTCTGCATCTGCGGCGACGACACCGCCACCAGCGGCCACAGGAAGTCCTCCCAGGCGCCGGTGAAGGAGAGGATGGCGATGGTGGCGACGATCGGCCGGGCCAGCGGCATGTAGATCTGCCAGAAGATGCGCAGTTCTCCGGCGCCGTCCAGCCGGCCGGCCTCCGCCAGCTCGCCCGGCATGTCGAGGAAGTACTGCCGGGCGAGGTAGATGTTCAGCGGCTGCACCAGCATCGGCAGCACGAGCCCGATGTGCGAGTCCAGCAGCCCGGTGCCGCCCTGGCCGAACAGGTCGTTGCCGCCGGCCAGCGGGAAGCCCTTGACGATGAGGAACAGCGGGATCAGCTGCACGATGGACGGCACCATGGCGCTGCCCAGCACCGTGGTGAACAGCAGGCGCGACCCGCGGAAGTCGATCCGCGCCAGGGCATAGCCCGCCGCCGTCGCCGCGACGCAGTTCCCCACGACCGTGAGCGTCGACACGATCAGGCTGTTGGCCATCGCCCCGGGGATGTTCGTGGAGTTCCAGACGTACGCGAAGTTGCTCAGCGTCGGCTGGTCAGGCAGCAGCTTCGGCGGGTAGCTGAACGCCTCTGTCTTCGGTTTGAAGGCCAGGGATACCATCCAGACGAACGGCATCGCCACCAGCAGGGTGACCACCCCGGCGAGGAGCGTCCTGCGCCAGCCGGGTTGTGCCGTCCGGGCCGTTTGCACGTTCACCGCCGGCCTCCTCTCGCCATCGTGCGGATGCTGAGGTAGGCGAGGCCGAAGATCAGGCAGAACAGCAGGAACGCCATGGCGCTCGCGTTGCCGAGCCGGTAGTGCTCGAAGGCCTCGTTGTAGATCAGCATGTTCAGGACGGTCGTGGAGGACAGCGGACCTCCGGAGGTCAGGACGTAGATCTCGGAGAAGGACTGGGCGAGGTAGATGAGGTCGACCACGACCACATACGTCGTGATCGGCACGAGCAGCGGCAGGATCACGTGCCGCAGCGTCCGCCAGCGCCCGCAGCCGTCCACGGACGCTGCCTCCAGCAACGAGACCGGCACTGCCTGGAGCCCCGCCAGGAAGATGATCATACTGCCTCCGAGCGCCTTCCAGGCTCGCATCCCGATCAGCGACACCAGGGCGGTGTCCTCGTCGGTGAGGAAGTCCACCGGTGGCAGCCCGACCAGATCCAGCACGTAGTTGAACAGCCCGTCGTGGGAGTACAGCCACAGCCAGATCATGCTCACCGCCACCAGGGGCACCACACGCGGCAGGTAGAGCACCGCACGGAACAGAGCCACACCCGGAAACCGGCCGTTCACCAGGAGCGCCAGGGCGAGGGCCGCCGGCACGGCCAGGATCAGCGTGCCGAAGGAGTACTGGACGGTGATCCAGATGGCGTGCCAGAACTCGCCGGACTGGAGCACGGCGAGGTAGCCGTCCAGGCCGTGGAACCTGGGCCCGCCGCGTTCGACGGGGTTGTACGAGGTCAGGCTCAGGTAGAAGCCGTATCCGATCGGGACGATCGTGACCAGCGACAGCGCGAGGGCGGCGGGCAGGACCAGGATCCAGCCCGCCCTGCGCTGGGCCGAGCGGAGCGGGCTCCGCCTCGGCCGGCCTACCGCCACGAGATCGGGCCCGGGGGAGGTTCCCGGCGGCCGGGTCTCAGTCACCATGATGGAGCTTCATCCGTTCGAGTTCCGTTCGCATCGGCCGATCAGTTGTGCTTCGCCAGGCTCGCGGCCTCCGACGCCGCGCGGTCGAGCGCCTCACCGGCGGACGTCTTGCCGCGCAGCACGGCCTCGATCTCCTTGGCCAGCACCTCGCGCTGCTGCGTCCACGTCTCGATGTTGGGGTTCCCGCGGAACTGGTCGGCGGCGTCCATGTAGGGCTTGATGTACGGCTGGGCGGAGAGCTCGGAATCGGCGGCCAGGGAGGTGCGCGCCGGGATGCCTCCGACGGCCTGGACGTACGCCTTGGCGTTCGCCGGCGTGAGCATGAACTCGATGAACTCCCACGCCTGATCCTTGTGGCGGGAGTCGGCGCTGACGAACAGCCCGTTGCCGGCTCCGCCGAACGACGCCGCGGTGGTGTCCTTCAGCGGCGGGGCCAGCTTGATCTTCGCGGCGACGTCGGGAGCCTGCTCGTAGATGCTCTTGAACGTCGCCTCGTCGATCACGGCCATGGCCGCACGTCCGGTGACCAGCGGGTGCTGTGCCCCCGCCCCGCTCGTCGCCTCGCCCAGGCCGGTGGACACCGCCTTCGGGCCGTTGTAGAAGTCGGCGAGGAACCCGAGCGCGCGCTTGCCCGCCTCGGAGTTCCAGGTGATCTTCGTGCCGCTCTCGTCGACGAAGGTCCCGCCGGCCTGGAACAGGAAGCTGCCGAACGCCTGCGACATGCTGGTCGCGTCGTCTGCGGGGAAGATCACACCGGAGCGGGTGATGGTGTCGCCGTCGCGGACGACAAGCCGGTCCGCCGCTGAACGCAACTCCTGCCACGTCGAGGGCGGGGAGGCCGGGTCGAGGCCCGCCTCCTGGAACAGGTCGGTGCGGTAGGCGAGCAGGTGGCCGAATCCGCGCAGCGGCATGATGATCTGCTTGCCGCCCACCTTGCCCTGGTCGAGGAACGTCAAATCCGCCACGTCCGAAGCGGGCATCTTGGCGAGGTAGTCGTCCAGCGCGATCACGCGGCCGTTGGCGGCGTATCCGGCCGCCGCGGCGTTGCCGTGCCCGAAGACGTCGGGCGCGGTGCCGCCGGCGAAGGCGGTCGACAGCCGCGTGGCCAGGTTGGCCCAGTCGACGAACTCGACCTGGACGTCGACCTTGTGCTCCGCCTCGAACGCGGGGACCAGTTTCTCGTTCACCCAGGAGACCTCCTCGGCGAGATTGCCGGGGAACCAGACCCGCAGAGTGCTCGCGCCGTCGCCGGAGCCACCGCTGCCGGCGGCGGTGCCGCCGCCGCATCCGCTCAGAACCATCACCGCGATGAGACCCGCCGCCAGGCGCGATGCACCACGCCATTTTGTGATCATCCGTACCTCCTCAGGGGCTGCCCCCGGGTCGATAATGCGCATCATCATGATGGTGATACGCATTATCAGTCAATACCAGACCTTGACAGAGGCTGAATCGGGTCGCAACACTGACCGCACTTGCAGCCGCGATAATGCGCAAAACCAGAAGAGGAGGGACCAACCCATGGTTCCCGCTCGCCGAGCAGCTCGCTCGGACAAAACGCACGCCATCCCCCACGTCACGACAAACCTCCGACGCGGTAGCGCCCGGCTGTGGTGGGTGAGCCTCGCGACGGTGGCACTGCTCGCCCCCGCCACCGCGGCCGGCGCGTCGCCCGTCGGGGACAACCTCGGCGGCCCCCCCGTGGGCATCAGCAACATGGTGGGAACGCCGATCCCCCCGCACGCCACGCCGGAGAACAACCCGCGCTTCGTCGCGCAGTTCCACGTCGAGATCGACAACTCCACCGGCGGCGCCATCGAGCACGTCGCGCTGGACGGCACGCGTACCGTGCTCGGGCACGTGCAGCGGCCGGCGACCGCCACCGTCAAGGCCAACGACGGTTTCTGGGCGTCGAAGTACTCGCGCGCCATCGACGGCACCGCGGGACACCTGCTCGCCACGTCGGTCTACGTGCTGCGCTCCAAGGTCTGGCCGGAGGAGAGCTACGACCCGCTGCGCTACGAGAACTTCGACCCGGCCACCGGCGAGCGCGACTGGACCACCAGCCTGCTCAACATCCGGCCCGACCGGTACATCGGCGCGGACTGGGGCAACTGGCTGGCCGACACCATCTACACCGACATCCCGGGCGGCTCGGGCATCTTCGGGGGGAAGAGCTCGCTGCCCACCGGCGCGCCGCTGTCGTACTTCGACGAGGCGAAGCAGGCCTGGCGCCCCATCGCCGAGCATTTCCGCGCCAACCCGGACGCGGCGCCCCCGCGTAAGCTGCGCTTCACCGCCTACCGGCCCCTGGTGCGCAACGCCTCGCCGACCTACCTCGAGTTCGAGAACTGGGCCGCGGGCGACACGGTCGCGGGGAAGACCCACGAGGAGAACGGCGGGATCTACGTCGGCTACGCCCAGGGTGCGAAGCGCCGGGTCGCCGACGTCGTCCAGCGGGTCCAGGGCACCGGGCGCTTCGGCGGCACGGAGTTCGCCCACATCGGCCAGATGGACACCAACCACCCCGGCGCGATGACCTTCTCGACCTCGCCGTACGTCGGCTTCAGCTGGAACGAGAACGTCCGCGGCGGCTTCCAGATCGTCCCGGCGAACCACGTGAAGTTCCTCAGCAACGACCTCGGCCAGAACTCGTTCATGGGCCGGCCCCAGTGGCTCATCGTCGGCCCGGTCGGCGCCGACCCGAAGCGGCTGTTCGACAAGCGGTACATCATCGACGGCAAGACCTCGTTCTCCCCCGGCTGGGAGGCGATCGCGCCGGTGTTCGGCATGTACGCCCGGACCACGTTCGACCCGGCCAACCTCGGCGAGTCCACGTACTTCGAGGTCTCCTACGACTACGGCAAGACCTGGCAGGTGACCCCGGAGTTCACCGGAGTGCACGACCCCAGCACCTGCCAGGCGGCGAACTGCCCGCAGAACTGGACCAACATCCGGGTCCACCTCGTCTACCCCGACGGCCCCTGAGCGATCGCAGGCCCGCCGGCCCACGCGGCCGGCGGGCCCCTCATCCCCACCCCCCTGAGACGAGGAGACGTCGTGTCCGCGAGGATGCACCTGAGGTCCTCGGTCATCGCGCTGCTGACCACCGCCCTGCTGGCAGCGGGCAATCTGACCGCCCCACCGCTGTCGGCCGAGACCACCATCCAGAACTCCGCCCAGGCATCGGACATCGAATGCACCGGCCATCGGGCGATGGGGGCGACCGTCACGGCGTCCTCGACCTTCAGCTCCAGTTACGGCGCGAAGAACGCCATCGACGGCCTGTGCGCGGAGTCCTCCCGCTGGATGTCGTCGGCGACGGACGCCACTCCCACGCTGACGATCAAGTTCCCGGTCAGGACCCGGGTCGGCACGGTCGGGATCTACAGCGGTTCCGGCTGGCCCAACCCGTTCGCCGACACGGTCCTGGTGGACTTCACCGTCGAGGCCCGGACCGACGACGGCTGGGTGACCGTCGGGACCGCGGTCGACAACACCAAGCCGGTGGTCACGTTCGGCACCGACCTCGTGACCGACACGCTCCGGTTGGTGATCACAAAGAAGTCGCGGCACAGCACGAACGTGGCCCGCCTGTACGAGATGGTCGTCCGGGCACCCGGCGAGGGACCGCCCACGCCGCGTCCCATCGCCACCGACGACTTCCGCACCGTCACAGAGGGGACCGAGCTGGTGGCCGACGCGCCCGGCGTGCTCGGCAACGACAGCTTCCCCGACGACGTCACACCCGCGGTGGCGGCGTGGTCCGAGCCGGCCCACGGCACCCTGACGACGTCCGCGGACGGGTCGTTCCGCTACAAGCCCGACCGCGGGTACGTCGGCGTCGACACGTTCACCTACGGGATCGGCGACGAGTCCGAGCGCTCAACCGCGACCGTCACGGTCACCGTGACCGCCAAGCCGGACGAGTCGAGGCCGGACGAGCTCCGGATCTCCGCGATCTCCGGCAGGCCCGACATGGTGACCGGAGGCGACTCGCTGCTCCGGATCGAGCTGCCCCGCGCCGTCTCGCGCGAGAGCCTCCAGGTGACGTTGAACGGCCAGACCGACGTCACGCCGGCCTTCCGACCCGGGCCGGGCACCGGCGAGCTCCTCGGGCTGGTGACCGGACTGCGTGAGGGCGAGAACACGGTCGAGGTCACGACGCGGACGCCCGACGGGCCGCACGCCTCGACAACGCTGGTCAACTACCCGGCGCAGGGCCCGGTGTTCTCCGGCCCGCACGAGCGGCCGTTCGCCTGCGAGACCACGGCGTTCGCGATCCCGGTGATCGGCGGCAGGCTCGGCGAGCCGCTCGACGCGGACTGCACGATCGCCCCCCGGGTCGACTACTTCTACCGGACCACCGCCGACGCGTTCAAGCGCTGGCCGGCCGGCGCCACCGCCTACCCCTCCGACCTGGCCACAACGACGAACTCGCTCGGCGTCTCGGTCAAGTTCATCGTCCGGATGGAGACGGCCACCGTGAACCGTGCGGTGGTCCAGATGAGCATGCTGCACGACCCGCTGGCCGAGCCCGTGCCATCCCCCACGGTGCGTCCCGCCGGCTGGAACGGCCGGGCCGTGTTCACCCTCGGCGGCGGCTGCGCGGGCGGGTGGTACCGGTCGGGCAGCGGCACCGGCACCGTCACCGACGCGTTCATGCTCGGCCGCGGGTTCGCGCTGATGTCGTCCTCGCTGAACGTCTTCGGCAACAACTGCAACGACGTCACGGCGGCCGAGACGGCGATGATGACGAAGGAACTGTTCGTCGAGAGGCACGGGCCGGTCGAGCACACGATCGGCTACGGCTGCTCGGGCGGGTCGTACCAGGCCCACCAGATCGCGGACAACTATCCGGGCATCTTCGACGGCATCGTCGTCGGCTGCTCCTTCCCCGAGGTCGGCATCAGCACGGTCAACTTCCTCACCGACGCGCGGCTGCTCGACACCTACTTCACCTCCGGTACGACGGTTCCGTGGACGGACGAGCAGAAGCGCCGGGCCTCCGGCTTCGCGACCGCGGCCATGGTGTCCGCCATGTCGCGGGGCGCCAACCGGATCGACCCGCGGCTGGACTGCGACGTCGTCCCCGAGCAGCAGCGCTACAACCCGGCCTCCAACCCGACCGGCGTTCGCTGCGGCGTCTACGACCACATGATCAACATCTACGGCACCGATCCGGCCACCGGCTTCGCCCGCAGGCCGCTGGACAACGTCGGCATCCAGTACGGGCTCGGCGCCCTGAAGGACGGCGGCATCACGCCGGAGCAGTTCCTCGACCTCAACGAGCACATCGGCGGCCTCGACGCCGACGCGAACGTCGTGCCGCAGCGGACCAAGGCCGACCCGGCGGCCACCAAGATCGCCTACCGCACCGGGCGGGTTATCAGCGGCGGTCGCGGGCTGGCCCGGACGCCGATCATCGACTACCGCTCGTACTGGGACGACGTGTCCTGGGGCGACATCCACGTCCGCTACCACACCTTCTCCATGCGGGAACGGCTGAAGGAGGCCAACGGGACGGCGGCCAACCACGTCAGCCTGCTGGAGGACGCCCGATACGGGCTGTTCAGCACCGAGAGCTCGCTGGTGCGGCACGCGGTGACCCAGATGGACCACTGGCTGACGAACCTCGCCGGCCTCCGCCCCGGGGGCAAGCCGATTCAGCGGATCACCACCGCGCGGCCGAACACCCTGGTCGAGGGCTGCAACACCCGCGACGAGAAGCCGCGGTTCGTGGCCGAGACGCTCGAGCGCGATCCGGCGAGCGAGTGCGAGCGGCTGTACCCGACCGCGTCCTTCCCCCGGGAGGTGGCGGGGGAAGACGTCACCGCCGACATCATCACGTGCCGGCTGACCGAGCCGAAGCGTGACGGTTACGGGGTGCAGTGGACGGACGAGCAGTGGGAACGGCTGCGGAAGATTTTCCCTCGGGGGGTGTGCGACTACTCCAAGCCCGGGGTGTCCCAGCAGCGCACCAAGAACACCTGGCAGCGCTTCTGACGGTCCCGGCACCCATGCAAGGCCGCCCCGCACAGGCCCATATGAGTCTGCACGGTTCTCTATAGATCCAGGTCACCCGGCAGGGCGAGCGGCGGAGCACATCGGTGCTCCGCCGCTCGCTCGTCCCGGGGACGCGTTCCAGGGAGCGCAGGGCGGGCGATCCGGAACTGAGGCTCATCGAACCGGAGGCTCATCGAGAGGCGCGCACGACGGGCTGCCGGCCAGGTCGGTGAGCTCGTCAGCGCCGCGAACGCTACACCCACCCTCGGACACAGCTTGATTCGATCTACGCTTGGCGCGACTACGACGACCGGTGGCTCACCGAGCGATGGAGGAGGCGAACTCGCGGTAGCGGCCGGAGTGGAAGAGCAGCGGCTCCCCTCCTGACCGCTGGTGGTGCTCCACCTCGCCGACGAAGATGTGGTGGTCGCCGCCGGCGTGGACGGTCACCGTACGGCAGGAGAAGGTGGCCAGGGTTCCGGCGAGCATGGGCAGCCCGGTGGGAGTGGCGAGCACGTCCACGCCGGCGAACTTGTCCGGCGCCGGCGTCGCGAACCGCCGCGACAGCTCGTCCTGGCCTGCGGCCAGGATGTTGACCGCGAAACGCCCCGCGCGCAGGAAGACGGGCGCGCTGGGAGCGCGGTCCGACAGGCACCACAGCACCAGCGGCGGATTGAGCGAGACCGAGCTGAAGGAGTTCACCGTCACCCCTGCCCGCTCCCCGCTCGCGGTCGCGGTGGTCACCACCGCGACCCCGGTGGCGAACTGCCCCAACGCCTCGCGCAGCGATCTCATGACGCGACCCGGTCGAGGTAGGCCTGGGCCTTGTCGGCGTCCATGAACCACTCGGCGTAGTCGGCGGGGTCGTCGAAACCGTTGACGAAGCGGGAGGCGATCTCCGGCACCTGGCCGGCGGCGCCCAGGATCGCCAGGTGGTGCGGTTCGGCCGGGGCCAGCAGCGCGTTGGTCCAGCGGGTGACGTGCTGGGCCTGCGCCCAGAAGCGATCGAAGGTCTGCCGCATCCAGGCCGCGTCGAACGGCTGCTCGCCGCGCTCCAGGATGGCCTGGAGGTAGGTGGCGGCGCACTTGGCGGCGTTGTTGCTGCCCTGCCCGGTGATCGGGTCGTTGAGCACCACCACGTCGGCGACCCCGAGCACCGGTGCGCCCGACGGCAGGACGGCGACCGGGCGGCGCACGGTGGGGCTGAAGCGCCCGGTCAGCACCCCGTTGGCGTCGGTGAGCTCGATCCCGGAGCAGCGCTCCGCCTCCCAGGGGAAGAAGCTCTCCAGGATCCGGCGGCTGCGCGCCAGGTGCTCGGCGGGGCCGCGCACGTCGCCCCAGCAGTCCATCGGCCCGCCCGGCACACCCTCGAACACCATGATCTCGCACGGGCCGCTGTGCGTCAGAGCGGGGAAGACGAAGTACTCGCCGACGCCGGGCAGCAGGTTGAAGCAGACCGCGGAGTGCTCGGGCCGGGGGGTGAGACCGTTGACGTAGGTGAGCGCCAGCGCCCGCTGCGGGGTGCTGTATGCCGAGCGCGCCGCGTCCCGCTCGAACAGCGAGGCGATCTCCCCCTTCCCCGCGGCGACCAGGATCAGGTCGTGCTGGGCCGCGTAGGTCTCCAGATCCTCCGGAGTGGCGTCGTGGATGACGAGCTTGCCGCCGAGCCGTTCGACCTCGTCCAGCCAGGCCGGCATCTTCACCCGCTGGTCGACCGAGAGGGCGGGAGTCCTCAGCCGGGCCGCCCAGCCGAGAGCCTTGCCACCCGCGGGGCTCGAGACGGATAACTCGATGCCCTCGATGGGCGGGCAGACGTCCGCCCACCAGTCCAGGCCGAGCGCGCGCTCGTGTGCCCGGGCGGTGCCGAACATGCACTGGCCCGACATCACCCGGCCGTCGCGAATCGATTCCGGGGTGCGGTTGGAGACCACGGTGACGTCATAGCCGTTCTGCAGCAGGCCGATGGCCAGGTGCAGACCCGCCTGACCGGCACCGACGACGAGGACTCTGCGCATGAGGGTGTTCCCTTTCGCTGAAAGTTGAGAGTTTCAGCAGAAACTACGGCTGAAGCGGCCCGGTGAACCATCCGCTCAGCGCGGATTCCGTCCATCTGGCGCGGGATCCGCCTCAGCCGCGTCTCAGGGTCTCCGACGGGTGCCGGCCGTACTTCTGGCGATAGAGCGCGGCGAACCGGCCCTGGTGGAGGAAGCCCCAGCGGGCGGCGACGCTCGTGACGGTGTAGCGGGCGGGATCCCCGGCGGCGAGTTCCTCGTGCACCTTGGTCAGCCGTACCTCCCTGAGCTGCGCCATCGGCGTGCGTCCCACGTGGACGCGGAAGCCTTCCTGGAGCGAGCGGCCGCTGACCGCCACGGCCCGCGCGACGTCCTCGGTGGTGATCGGGAGGTGGGCGTGCTGCTCGATGAACTCCAGTGCCCGGCGCACCACCTTGGGAAGCACGGGCGGCCGAGGCGCCGCCAGCCGCTCCCGGTAGTTGGAGGGCTGCATCGTGAGCAGGGAGGTGAGCAGCGCGTTCTCCAGGTGGGCGACGGCCAGCGGCTGCGCGGTCAGCCCGTCGTCGTGCTCGGCCTCGCGGACGATCAGGTCGGCCATCCCCCGCCAGGCGCGCGTCCATCCCGCGGTCAGGTCCACGCCCAGGTCGAAGACGACCGGCCGGTCCAGCGGCTCGCCGAGCATCTGCTCCAGCGAGCGCTCGACCGCCGTGCGCTCGAACTTGACGATCAGCTTGGGGGTGCCCGCCGCCCACCGCATGTCGAGATGCTGCGTCGGAGAGGGGAGGGCGGCCGTCGTCGGGGTCGAGACGATTTCCTGGCTCCCGCTGCGGATCAGGCTGCGCCCGGCCAGCGGGATCAGCACCAGGAAGAAGGTGCCGAGGTCGCCGGGTTCGATGCGGACGTCGGCCCCGTAGTCGAGATAGCTGATCCGGACCGAGCCGAGCCGGACGGAGTTGAACCGGGCCGACAGCAGGGACGCCGCCCCGGTCAGGTCCAGCCGATGCGGGCAGAAGACCCTCGCTACCTCGTCACGGACCTCGTCGAGGTCGGTGCTGGCGAAGACGGGTCTGTTGCCGAGCAGCACTTCCATCGATCTCCCCCACGCCGACGACCTGTCAATCGGATAATCGCGGGAGGCTTCTCGGCGTTCCATGGACAAGGACGCGTTCCAACCCCGCCCACGGCTCGGAGTCGTGGGCGAGGTCATCGCCACGGGCAGACGGGACGGAGGCTCAGGTGAGAGCGGGTTCGGGACCCGACGCGGGACGAACCGCGGCGGGGGCTTCGTCCAGAGGCTGCGGTGGAGCGTTGAACAATGCCTCGTCGAGACGGCCCTCGGAACGGGCAACCAGGACAGGCACCACCATCTGCCCCGCGACGTTGGTAGCGGTACGAATCATGTCGAGGATGGGGTCGATCGCCAGGAGCAGCCCGACGCCCTCCAGGGGCAGGCCCAGCGTGCTCAGGGTCAGGGTGAGCATGACGATCGCGCCGGTCAAGCCGGCGGTCGCGGCCGAGCCGACCACGGAGACGAACGCGATCAGCAGGTAGTGGCCCACGCCGAGATGAACGCCGAACACCTGGGCCACGAAGATCGCCGCGAGCGCGGGATAGATGGCGGCGCAGCCGTCCATCTTGGTGGTTGCCCCGAAAGGCACCGCGAAGGCGGCGTAGTCGCGGTCCACGCCCAGGCGCTCGGTGGTGACCCGCTGGGTGAGCGGCATGGTCCCGACCGAGGAGCGGGAGACGAAGGCCAGCTCGATCGCGGGCCAGGCGTTGCGATAGAAGGTGAGCGGGCTGACCTTGCCGACGAAGGCGAGCAGCAGCGGGTAGCTCACCAGGAGCACCAGCAGGCAGCCGATGTAGACGCCCGCGCTGAGCTTCGCGAGCGGGGCGAGCAGGTCCCAGCCGTAGCTGGCCACCGACTTGCCGATCAGACCGGCGGTGCCGATCGGGGCCAGCCTGATGACCCACCACAGAGCCTTCTGGACCAGATCGAGGACCGACCGGCTGAAGCCGAGGAACGGCTCGGCCTTCTCACCGACCGCCAGGGCTGCGGCCCCGAGGACGACTCCCAGGAAGACGATCTGGAGGACGTTCAGCTCGGTGAAGGCGGTGACGATGTTGGTCGGGATGATGCCGGTCAGGAAATCCAGCCAGGTTCCCGCGCCCTCCAGGTCGACGGCCTTCGCCCCCGCGGTGGAGATGGTGACGCCCTGGCCGGGATTGAGAATCAGGCCGAGGCCGAGGCCGAAGACCACGGCGATCAGCGAGGTGATCAGGAACCACAGCAGCGTCTTGCCCGCGAGCCTGGCCGCGCCGCTGACGTTGCGCAGGTTGGCCACGCTGACGACGACCGCTGTGAAGACCAGCGGCGCGACCGCGAGCTTGAGGAGCTGGACGAAGATCTTGCCGACTTCGGTGAGGGTGGTGGTGAGCCAGGTGATGTCACCGGCGCGGGCGACGAACCCGAGGGCGGCGCCTATCACCAGACCGAGCAGCGACTGCAGGGAGAAGGAGAGTTTCTTCACGAACGAGACTCCGGCAGAAGGGCATGCTGACGCCGAGGCGGCATGCGAGGTGAGGGGAAGGGAGTGGTAACCGCGTTCAGGGACAGAGGCGGCTGTTCAGACGGCACAGGTCGACGTGCAGTCGCTCGACGAGCCACACGGTCACCGGGAAGAACCTCATAGCGCGACAAAACCTCCTCAACCGGCAGTAAATTCCGGCTTCCTCTGTGATCCGTATCACGTTCCCCTGCGCGGGAGAAGCCTCAACCGCACCCAAAATCCGACCGCCCAGGGCGCCCCGCGTTACGTCCACCGCCAGGCGACACTGGAGGTCGGAGAGGTTTGGGGAGGGTCGCTCCGGCCAGGCTGCGGTCCGGCCGCTGGGCGGTGCTCGGCGGCCGTGCGATGACCGGCCGTGTGCCGACATGGCGAAGCGGCGGCCTTCCCTGGTCGGTCGGGAAAGCCGCCGCTCGGGCGTGGGATCGATCAGGTGGTGCGGGTGAGGAGGACGTTTCCCGCGCCGCTCTTCCTGATCACGACGATCGCGTAGACACCGGACACCTTGGGGTCCGAGATGGAGACGCGTTCGGCCTTGCCCGGCCCTCCGCCGGCGGAACGGCTGGCCTTGGCGCGAGACAGGCCCCACACGCTGGGATTCGGCGTCATCACGAACAGGTCGACGTCCTGCCCGTCGCGGGGCGTGGCGATGAACGTCGCGGGCTCGCCCTGCTCGATCCGGGCCGTACGGATCTCGACCAGCCGGTCGGCACCCATGGTGATCTCCTGCGGGGTTCCCTTCTGGAGGTCGCCGTCGGGCGCCTCGGCCACCTCCAGCGCGTACTCCTGGTAGTCGACGTCCGACGCGGCGCTCGCGACGTAGACGTCGTCGTCGGAGGCCGGCTGCACGGCGATGAAGTCCGCGTTGGAGGCGGTCCCGTCCGAGCTGGCGAGCGGCACCTTCCCGTGATCGACGGGGTACGCGTAGAGGTCGACGTTCGCGCCGTTCGGCGGAGAGGCGACCGTCGCCACCACCGACCACTTGCCGGCCGTCGTCGGGAAGACCGGCAGAAGATGGTCGTTGGAGGGCCAGTGCGCGATCTTCCGATCGAAGAGGTCCTCGTAGCGCGTGTTGCGGATGGTGTTCTGGAACAGCACCTGCTCGGCGAGAACCTTGTCCTGCGCGCTCAGCCCGCCCAGGAACTGGTCGATGTCGTTCGCGGGCGCCTTCCTGAAGGCGGCCACGACCGCGGCGGGGCCCAGACCGCCGGCGTCCCAGTACTTCTCGTCACGCGGGCCGGAGTCGGCCAGGTCGAGGAGGGCGCCGGCCACGCGACCCTCGACCTCCGCACCGTTGAACCAGCCCGCGCTGAACCAGGTCGGGCTCTCGATGTCGACCGGGGTGTCGGTCGGCCCCCACCGGAAGTGCGTGTCGTCGTAGGTCTGGACGGCGACCCAGTCGGCCCACCCCTCGGTCCAGGCGCAGGCCGGGCTCTCCGAGGTCTTGATGTAGTGGTCTTCACAGGAGGCGTCGTAAGGCGGCAGGCGGTCATGGGTGTAGTCCATGATGAAGTGCCCCAGCTCGTGGGCGACCGTCATCTTCTGCAGGTGGGCCGATGCGCTCAGGTGGATCTGGAACCGGCTGGTGCACTCGTTGGGGACGACGGCCGGGCAGTAGTACGAGCGAGCGAGGACCTGGTCGGGGGCCCATTTCACGACCACCTGCCGGCAGGCGGCCTCGCCTGGTTTCCAACAGTCGTCACCCGGCTGGTTCAGCCACCGGGTGTAGGCCTTCCACGTGTCGTAGGCGGCGGTGAGGATCCGTAGAGCGCCCTCCATCTCGTCGCCGGGCTTGGCCGCGTAGTCGAGGGTCGTCTTGTCGGTGCCCCTGGGCACGTCGTTCACCACGGCGCTGTAGTCGAAGTAGAACAGGTTGTCGCTGACGCCCGGCTCCACCACCTTCCAGAGCGGGCTGACCGTGTGCACCTGGAGATAGACGTCCTGCTCGCCGCCGTCTTCATCCGTCCCGGGAAAGCACACCTTGTAGTCCCCCGCGTCGTCGGTCAGGACCTGCCCGAGCAGGTTGCTCCTTTCCGGGTCCTTGTCCCACGCCTCCACGGTGACTTTGGGCACGCCTCTGACAGCGCCGTCGTCCGCCTTCACGTGCGTGACGCGTCCGTGCACGCAGGTGTCACCGGCGAGGGCGGTCACGGACGCCTGCGGCCCCTCGGGCCGCGGCCGGCCGTCGCGCGGCCTGCCGAAGACCGACGACTTCTCCCCGATGGTGAGATAGGCGAGCCCTTCGCTGCTCGGGCCGGGCCGCCCGTCCCGCGCGTAGACGCGGATCGAGGCGGGGCCGGGGGCGACCGCGGTGACCACGCCCTCGTACCGGACCGGCCTGCCGCCCCGGACCCGGTCCGTACGGCTCGCGCGGTCCACGGGGCTGCGGCCGATCGTCGCCGCGGCGCGGGAGAGCCCGGCGGGCGGGCGCACCCAGCGCAGCGTCTCCGGCAACTCGACGATCGTCGTCGCGTCCGGCACGTCCTCCTTCGCGGTGACGTCCACCGTGAGCGTCGCGGTCTGTCCCACGGCCGGGGCGCGGTCGAGTTTCACGTCGACGGTGAAGCAGTGCCCCGGATCGCACCTCGTGTGATCGGAGGGCGGCTTCGCGGGGGCCGCGTGGGCCGGGGCCGCGGCGAGGCCCGCCGCGGCCAGTCCGGTGACGGCCAGGGCGGCCGCCATCAGTCGGCGTAACATCCATTTCTCCTGATCAGCCCGCGCAGGCCACGGGCGAGTCGAAGTGTCCGGGTGAGGTGGGGTACGGCGAGCCGCTGTCGTTGGCCGGGATCGCCAGCTCCCGCTGGGCCGAGGGGTCGCCCTGGGCGCGTCCCGCGCCGGCGCCCCAGGCCACCTTGGCCAGGAAGTCGAGCATCGCGGGCGAGTGCTGCCGGACGATGTTGTGCCCGCCGTTGGCCGGACCGCAGTGGGTGTACAGGTTGAACGAGCCGTTCCAGTCGATCATCTTGTCGCCCGGGTTGGGCCCGTTGGCGGTGCGGTCACCCTGCAGCACGTCGCGGTCCGCGCCGCCGTACTGCCAGTCGACGCCCTGGTGGTGCTGGTCGTCGGCGGCGGACGCGTTGTCCTTGTCCGTCATCCGGAACCACAGGCACGGGTCGACGACGGTGGTCAGCGTGCCCTCCGGCATGCGGCCGGGGGCGCAGTCGCTGGGGTAGGAGCCGCGCGGGTTGTAGTCGAGCAGGTCCGCTCCGGCGCCGCCGAAGACGTGGTCGACGAAGCGGTCGCCGGTGCCCCGGGCGGCCGGGTCGAACGCGCCGCCGCTGAGGCAGTCGGCGGTCGCCGCGTCCAGGACGGGGTCGCAGCCCTTGCCACCCCAGATGACGTCCGCGCCGTCGTCGCCGAAGACCTCGTCGCCACCGCTGTCGCCGTTGATCAGGTCGTCGCCCGCGCCGCCGTGCATGCTGTCGCGGCCCGGCCCGCCGCGCATGCGGTCGTCGCCGCCCTTGGCGAAGCCGTCGTGCGGCAGGGCCGCGGCCACCCAGGTGTCGCCGTCCGCGTCGTGCAGCAGGTCGGTACGGCGGTCATAGGAGCCGGCCGGGAAGCCGCGGTAGGTCTCCTTCGGCGGGGCGTTGAGGCTGACGGTGAAGCCGAGCCGCTGGGCGTCGCCCGCGTCGATGCGCTCGTTCACCACACCGCCGCGGTCGCCCAGCATGGCGTCCTCGCCCGCGCCGCCGTCCATCTCGTCGTCGCCGAGCTCGCCGAACATGTCGTCGTCGCCCGCGCCGCCGTACAGCCGGTCGTCGCCGTCCTGGCCCCACAGCCCGTCGTCGCCCTCGTCCCCGTACAGGCGGTCGGCGCCGAAGGCCCCTTCCGGCTCGCACGTCGGCTGGGCCTGCGTGCAGAACCGGGTGGAGTCGCCCGGCAGGGCCGGGTCGTGCGTACGGCTGCGCGTGGCGTCCGCGGGCGCCTGGCCCGCCGGGTAGCGCTCGGTGTAGACGCGCTCGGTGTTCCCGGTCAGCGTGCGGACGAGCGAGCCGTTGTCGCCGAGCAGCACGTCGGCGGCGCCGCCGCCCTCGATCGCGTCGCCCTTGTCGGGTGCGCCCGGCTTGGCCGAGCCGCCGATCAGGTCGTCCTGGCCGGGAGTGGCGTCGGTGCCCTCCAGCTCCGCGGGTTCGCTCGCGTTCCCCTTCCACCCGGGGTCGGCGAGCGGCTCGCTGGTGGTCTGAGTGGAGGTGGCCGACAGCGGGAGGTCGCCGCGGATCTGGTCGGCGCCGCCGCCGCCCTCGGCGTAGTCGCCCTGACCGCCGCCGGAGATGTGGTCGTCGCCGTCCTGTCCCCACAGCACGTCGACGCCCGAGCCGCCGGAGACGCGGTCGTCCCCCGCGCCCTCGCCCAGGAGCGTGACCGCCCGCGGGGTCATCGGCGTGCCGGCCGAGCCCAGGCGGACCGTCGCCCGGGCCGGGGTGCCCGCCAGTGTCACCACGGCGTTGTCGCCCGCGACGACGTCGTCGCCGGGGCCGCCGAACAGCGCGTCGGCGGCGTCGTCGGCCGCGACGTGTGAGCCGCCCACGATGTCGTCGTCGCCCTGGTCGCCCTCGACCCAGTCGACGCCGGGGCCGCCCTCGGCGTAGTCGTCCCCCGCCTGGCCGCGGAGCCGGTCGGCGCCGCCCTGGCCGAAGATCGCGTCATTGCCCGCGCCGCCGTCGGCGACGTCCGCGCCGGATCCGCCCGCCAGCGGCTCCACCCGATGGGTGTGGAGCTGGCCGGGCCGTACGGCGACGGGGGTGGCCGTGCCGGACGTGCTCAGGACGGCGTTGTCACCGGCGATCACGTCCGGTCCGTCGCCGCCGAGCAAGGTGTCGCCCGCGTCGGGGTGCGGCCCGGAGCCACCGCCGACGAGCTCGTCCTCCCCTGCCTCGCCGAAGACCCGGTCGGCGCCGTTGCCGCCCTCCAGATGGTCGTCACCGGCGTCGCCGTGCACCTCGTCGGCTCCGATCCCGCCGAAGGCGGTGTCGTTGTCGGCCCCGCCGTGGATCACGTCGGGCCCGCCGGCCTCCTCCGGCGTCCCGTCCAGGTCGAAGGAGCCGGTGGCGTCGCCGTTGTCGCCCACGAGGCGGTCGGCTCCGGCGTCGCCGTACAGCGTGTCGCCCGCGTCGGCCTTGCCCGCCGTACGGCTGCCGCCGACGAGCAGGTCGTCGCCGAGGCCGCCGAACGCGGTGTCCTCGCCGGCCTCGCCCGCGACCACGTCGTCCTGGGCTCCGCCGTACAGGGTGTCGTCGCCGCTGCCGCCGGTGACCTCGTCGGCTCCGTCGTCGCCGTAGGCGGTGTCATCGCCGCTGCCGCCGCTGACCTCGTCGGCTCCGTCGTCGCCGTAGGCGGTGTCATCGCCGCTGCCGCCGCTGACGTCGTCGTCGCCCGCTCCGCCGTACAGGACGTCGTCGCCCTTCTCACCGCAGACGCGGTCCTGACCGCCGCCTGCCTCGACCCGGTCGGCTCCCCCACCGGCGGAGACGATCTCCTTGCCCGAGCCGCCGAGGACGAGGTCGCGGCCGTCCGCGTCGGTCCCTGTGCCGGTTTCGGTGCACGGCTCGTCACGCAGCCTGTCGCCGAAGACGGTGGCGCCGCCGTCGCCGCCCACGATGTGGTCGTCGCCGTCGCCGCCGACCAGCAGCTTGGCCGAGGGCTCGACGCCCGCGGGCAGCGGCAGGTGCCGCACCCGCCTGGCCGGGCCGAACTCGTCGCGGCCCTGCGCCTCGCTCACGTCGGACGGCTCGGCGATCACCCAGTCGTCGCCGGGGCCGCCGAAGATCTCGTCCTTGCCGTGGCCGCCCGCGAGGACGTCCTCGCCGCCGCCGCCGAGGATCCGTACGGTCTCGCCGGGGCGGGAGTGCCCGGCGACCAGGTCGACGGCCTGGCTGCCGTACACCTTGTCGGCGCCCGCGCCGGTGTCGACGTAGTTCGGCCCGGAGTCGGCCGGTCCGGTCGCGTCGGGCCCGAACTCCTCCTGCGGCCCGGTGTAGATCTCGTCGGCGGCGGAGCCTCCGGTGAGGATGTCGCCGCCGGGCCCGCCGACCAGCAGGCTCGGCTGGGCGCGGTAGCGGGGCGAGGGGTCGGTAGCGGCGAGCGGGTTGTCGGAGGCGACGCCGATGGTGTCGTTCCCGCCGTTGCCCCACAGCCGGTTCGCGCCGAGTCCGGCGGCGATGCGGTCGTCGCCGTCGCCAGGGCCGTCGTCCGGCGCGCCGGGCAGGCCCTCGGCCTTCCAGTCGGCCACCTCGGCCGTGCCGACCTTCCGGGTCGCGGGGGTGAGGCGGCCGTCACCGGCCACCCAGCCGCCCGCGCCGCCGATCGTCAGGTAGTCGTCGCCGGGGCCCCCGGCCACGATCGGGGCCGACCCGCCCTGCTCGTCGTAGGAGTCGGCGCTGGTGATCTGGTCGTTGCCCTTGCCGCCGTCGATCACGTTCCTGCCGGTGCCGGCGAGGATCATGTCGTCGCCGTCGCCGCCGAAGGCGACGATCTTCCGGTCGAACGGGAACGGCGCGCCTGAGGCGTCGGCGTACCCCTGGAAGACGAGCTTGAGGCCGCCCTTGGCGCCGCGGCCGTCGGCCAGCACCCGGTCGAGGCCCGCCGTGTGGTGCTCCTCGCGGACGCCGAGGGCGTTGACCACGAACCCTTCGTCGCCGGGGAGCTGGCTGACCGTCCACTGCTCGGCGTCGTCGCTCGGCTTGGCGGTGCTGCCTCCTCTGGCCGCGCGCATCGGGCCGATGTGCAGCACCAGGGCGTCGCCGCTGACCGTGGCGAGCTTGGGCGGGGCCTCGTCGCACTTGGGTTTGGCCGAGAAGTCGAGCAGCGTGGCCTCGACGATCGTCCAGTCGAACCGCTTCTTGAAGATCGAGATGCCGATCTCCACCCAGGCCTTGAGATAGACCTTGAGCTTGCCGTCCATGGTGAACAGGCACAACGGGTTGCGCAGCAGGACTCCCGCGAACTCGAAGAACCTGAACTTGCCGTCGTTGGTGGGGTCGGCCCAGAGCATCGCGATGCCCAGGGAGATCCCTCCGCTCACGCCTGCCTTGACGAGCAGCAGGTCGACCCCGGCTCCCGCTTCCAGCGTTCCATACAGCTTGATCGCCGGCAGGGGGCGGCCACGCTCGTCGGTGGTCTTGAGATACAGGCTGTCGAGGATCTGGAGGTCTGCCTTGCCCTGTTCGACGGCCTTGCGGATGCCGTAGGTGTCGAAGCCCGCCCTGATCCGCGCCTCGACCCCGGCGGTGCCGGAGATGACCACCATGATGGGCGGCGGCGCGTAGACCGGGCCGAACGACTGGCTGTAGGTGAAGCCCAGGCGCAGCGGGCCGGAGTCGTACGCGACCAGCTCGACGTCCTTGCCCATCAGCAGGCTGAAGATCGACCGCCCGGCGTTGTCCAGCAGGGGGAAGCTGAAGCCGGCCTTCGCGGAGTGCTGCATGGGCCCCTGCTCGGCCTCGGCCCCGGCCTTCGCGGCCTTGCCCTTGTCGCACGTCCTGGCGCCCTTGTCGAGCGCCGCGAACAGGTCGTCCGTCGTGGGCGACACGTCCGCGATCAGGGAGTCCGCCACGTCCGGCGAGTTCTCCGTGGTGAGCGCCTTGTCGCCGGCCACGGTGAAGCTTCCGATCGGGATGTGCAGCTCACCCCGGCAGTCGGGCAGCGAGGTGACCAGCTTGGTGATCTCGATCATCCGCTCGATGAACTGGGTCGTGCTATTGCCGCCCAGGGTGTTGAACTTCTTGGCGATCGTCATCAGGTTCACGTCGCCGCCGCCCGCGGCCCGGCTGAGGTCCGAAAGCACCGGGATCGGCGCGTACAGCTGGTCGACGACCGGCCGCACGGGATCGGTGACCCGCTTGACCTGGGTCACCACGGGCCCCAAGACCGTACGGAAGAAGTCTCCGGCCTCCAGGTTCACGTCGGTGAAGGCGATGGACAGGTTGGCCGGGTCGGGAGAGCCGCCCTTGGTGAGGTCCCACGCCAGGTGGAAGTCGCCGAACAGGCCCGGCAGCATCGGCGATCCGGGCGTCACGGTGAAGCGCCAGTCGACGGCCGCGTTGGCGTGCAGCGACGTCTCCACCAGGTCGGAGGCGTCGGCGAGCTGCGCCAGGCCGATCTTGCCGACCGGCTTGAGCCCGACGGTGAACGTGCCGGC
The DNA here is from genome assembly GCF_040644635.1 of Microbispora sp. NPDC046933. NCBI lineage: Bacteria > Bacillati > Actinomycetota > Actinomycetes > Streptosporangiales > Streptosporangiaceae > Microbispora > Microbispora sp. NPDC046933. The sequence goes on from NZ_JBEYWW010000006.1 coordinate 172,599, forward strand.
GAACAGGTCGGGAGACTGCGGCGAGCGGTTCTTCACCGTGACGTCGAGGATGGACAGCTTGGCGTTGATCTCCTCGGGCAATGACACGTTGACACCCACGCTGGCCTGCGGCCGCTTGTCGGGCGCGGCGTCGATGTAGAAGCCGTTGACGCGGTCGAGGCCCACGGTCACCTGCGCGTGCCAGCCGATCTCGGCCCGCACGCCCTTGCCCGGGCCCTGACGCAGCGCCAGGCCGGGGACACCGATGTCCAGTTGTCGTTCCAGGGCCGCGCAGCCCTCCACGCAGCCCTGCTGCGGGTCCACCACGCCCTTGCCGATGCTCATCGTGAACTTCACGCCGGTCAGCTCGGTGCCCTTGGCGGCGTCGCAGGCGGTGGGGTCCGCGGGCTCCGGCGCCTGCACACAGGTGATCACCGGTTGCACGCCGGGGCCGACCTTGGGGGCCAGCTCGGCGTTGTACCACTCGCGCAGGTCCTTGCCGGTGGGCACCCGGCCGCCGTTCGGCAGCTTGGCGATCGCCGCCTTGATCTCCTGGCGCTTGGCGCCGACGAAGTCCGCGCCCTGCTGCAGGTCGTCGCCGACCAGGGGCAGCCTGCCGCCGTAGGAGGCCGTGCGCATGCCGGTCTCCAGTGCGGTGAGGTAGCGGTCGATGCCGTCGCCCAGGTTGGTCCAGTCGAGCTCCAGCCCCGCGGGCAGGGTGGAGAAGTCGAAGTCGGGCACCTCGAGCCGGTCGATGTCGCCGGGCAGCTTCTTCGTCAGGTCGAACATGTCCGCGAGCGGAGCGGCCCTGGGCAGGCGCAGGACGAGCGCGTGCCTGCCGTCCGCGGTGATCGGGCTGCCGTTGACGTATGCGGGCAGCACCGCGCACAGCGCGAGGTCGGTCTCGTCACGCCGGGGGTCGCGATCGCAGGTGACCGGCTCCGTCGTCTCGTTGAGCGACAGGTCGAGCCCGGCGAAGAAGTCGGCCGGTGGCACGGCCTCCTGCGACTCGCCGTCGTAACGGAGGTTCACGCCGTACGCGAGCCTCGCCTGCATCGGGTCGTCGTCCGCCTTGCCGACCGAGACGGGCAGCGGGCCGACGTTCGCCTTGATCGTGCCGTCGAGCCGCGCGCTCGCCTCCAGGTCGAGGCCGGAGTCGGTGTCGATGAGCAGGTCGCGGGCGAGATCGAAGTCGCGCTTGAGCGCCACCCGCATCCCCAGCCGGATCTGCCCGCCGACAGAGGCGTCGAGCGTGCCAGAACCGGAGGCTGCGACCAGGCTGCTGTCCCCGAAGGAGAAACGCAGCGGCTCCTTCAGCGCCGCCTTCTTGTCGTACGCGAGCGACAGGTGCAGCGCGCCGTCCTCGTAGCCGATGCGGACCTGGCCGCCCAGCGCCTTGTTCAGCTCGGCCACCAGTGCCTGCACGGTGTCCGGCGGGGCCGCGGTCAGCCGGTCGATCGCGTCCCTGAGCGGCGAACGCAGCGCGTACGCGGTGCCCGGCTCGGGACGGGACTGGCCGAACTTCGCGGTGAACGCCAGGGTGTGCTCGCCGCAGACGGCCTCGACGGTCATCACGCGTGTGCCGATCACGACGCCGCGCCCGATGTGCGCCTGAGTGAACGTCCGAGAGGGGTCGGTGACGAAGCCGTTCTCGCTCCCGCAGGCACCGTCGCCGTACACGACGCCGGGGCCCGAGCCCATCTCGTCGGCGGCGACGAGGTCCGACAGCGAACGGCCGAGGAGCGGCAGCTTCGCCGTCATCGCCTTTCCGACGGGGCCGCTGGGCTGGACGTGGTCGAGGTAGGTGGCCAGCGCGCCCAGCGACTTGACCAGCGCGCCGAACAGCGCCTGCGGGTTGTCGGGGTCGAAGGCGAAGTCCTTGACCTTTCCGATCTGGTCGAAGCCGCGGAAGACCAGGCTGTCCGGTGTGCGGACGTCCGGCATCTCCACGTCGCCGGTGACCTTGCCGCCGAAGAAGTCGGCCAGCCCGGGAACGCCGAGGGTCAGCCTGGCCCGGGCCGCGGCGTCCACCTGGGAGGTGAGGACGTCCGAGGGGTCGCTCGCCAGACGTTCGAACAGCCGCGTCAGCGGCACGTCCCCGACGTCCTTGAGCGCGACCTTCACCACGTCGCCGCCGGACTTGCCGCTCATGGACAGGTCGCCGGTGAGCCGTACGCCGAGGTAGCCGACGACGGCGTCCACGTTGACCGAGGTGAGGACGGACACGCGCGCGCCGAACAGGTCACGGCCGGTACGCAGCATGATCCGGTCGGCGGGCCGGGGCAGCTCGGTGACCACGGTCGCGCTGCCGTCGGGGTTGACGTGCTTGTAGGGGCACGCCTTGTGCTGGCCATCCGGCCGGGTGGCGCACTCCTGGCCGGTGGCCGGGTCGCCGAGGTCGAGCACGACCGTGGCGGCGGCGTGGTAACCACGCATCACCCCGGCGACCGAGGTGGTCGCGTTGGCCTGGGCGAGGCCCGCGCGGGCCTTGAAGGTGTCGCCGAGGGTGACCTGGCCGATCATCGGGTCGGCGGCGGCGATGCGGTAGGCCGCCCCGGCCGCCGGCACGCCTCCGCGCCAGCCGTCGCCGGTCAGTGTGACGGTGTCGGCGGTGTTGTCGGCCACCATGCCGGTCGAGGTGCCCGCGGTGATCGTGCGGCCGGCGAACTCTCCGGGCGTCCACTTCTGGCCGGCGTGCTTGAGGGTCGTGGCCGTGTAGGTGACGCCGGTGCCCGCGCCGCTGCTCGCCTGTCCGGCCGGGTTGAGCGGCTCGGGCGCGGGGTTGACGGGGCGGTCGATCACGAGCGTGAAGGCGATCTTCTTGGTGGCGTCGTCGTAGCCCGCGTCGGCGACCTTGATGATCGCGCCGCCGGGCAGGCCGCGCGCCCTGCCGAGCGCGGCGAACATGTCCTGGATCGAGGTGAAGGTGGGCTGGCCGGTGTTCCGGTCGACGCTGTCGGCGACGAATTTGTCGATCGCCTCGGAGATGCGCACCGCGTCGGCCAGGGAACCCCGCATGAACGGCAGGTCCAGGTCGCCCTGGCCGCCCCACCGGCTCCGCTGGACGGCGGTGATCGCGCCGGACAGATGCGTCAGCCCGTCGAGCAGGTCCTTCGGCGTGAGCGTCTGGAAGCGGTTCAGCCGGTCCAGGTCGGGCTGGCTCACGCTCACCTGCGGCCCGCCCGTGGCGAGGTCGGGCCAGTTCACGTCGACGGTCGCGGTGGCGCCCTCGACCTGCGCGCCGGCGAACGGCTGCGCCGTGACCGCGAGCCTGGCGGTCGCCGAGCCCTTCCTGGAGAAGGTGAACAACCCGGCCGCGGCGCCGTCCGCACCCAGCTCCCGCAGGTCGAGCCTGCCGTCGCCGTCCGGGTCGGAGGCGGTGGCGGTGAACGTGGAGGTGAAGGAGAGCGACGAGCCCGCGGACAGGTCGACGCCGAGGATACCGAAGGCGGCCGAGGGCTTGGCCCCCGCAGCCAGCCGCCCGTCGGCCTGCACCGTCACCACGGCGTCCTTGCCCAGCCAGGCGGTCTTGGAGGCGGGGTCGTAGGCGAAGGGCAGCTTCGCGCCGAGCTTCAGCGTGACGTCCACTCCACCCGAGGTGGCCAGTGAGACCCTGGGCTGTGCGCTGCTGACGGAGGCCGGCCTGTTGGCGACCGTCCTGGTCACCTCCAGGGTCAGGTCGAGGCGCCTGACGTCGCCCTGCGTGCTCGCCTTCGCCAGCAACCGGCCGGTACGCGGACCGGAGAGCGGATACTCGTCCTCCAGGTCGGACAGGCTGGTGAGGTTCTTGAGCTGGTCGTACACGGCGATGTCGAACAGGTCGCCCAGGCCCAGGCCGTCCTCCCCTCCGGGGACCAGGCCGACGAGGGGTAACTGCTCCCCCATCGGGCCGAGCGCCGCCATGTCCCTGCCCACGGCGGCGAAGCGCTCGACCGCGGACACGAGCGCGGCGGTCTCCTCATCCCGTTGCGCGGCCGCCGACGCGGCCCGCGGCAGGCCGGTGACCAGACCCGCCATCATCCCCAGAACGCACAGCGCGCTGATCAATCGCCGCCTCGACAACCGGACCCCCAGAACCGACGGGTGACATACCGACGGCCTGTTCTAGTGGCGGCGACTTGCGATCAGGTTGGAGCCGACTTGGGAGATCCACACGAGCAGGTCCGTGCCGGAGGCCGGGCGTCCGACGGCCCGGGCAGGCCCGGCGTGAGGGGCGACTTGGCACGATGATCTCGTTTGGCCGGGGGGACTCCGGAAGCTATCTGCGGTAGCGCGGAAGGCGGGTCGGATGGCCACGGTGCGGACGCTTCCGGTGCCGGCGGCGAGCGTGCGGCTGGCGGACGCGGTGGCCACGTTCCCGGACACGATCGCGGTGGCGAACACCCACCGCGGCTACGCGGTCCCGCTGGACCGAATGGTGCGCGACTTCGGCGCGGACACCAACGTGGCGCAGCTGGACCGGACCGGGTGGCCGGCTGGTTCACCCTCGCATGGGGCGGCTGCTCGGCGAAGACGTTCAGCACCCGGCTGACCGCACTGGGCTCGGCGTGCGGCTACTGGCGCCAGCAGGAGTGGCTGGCCGGGGATCCGTCGGTGCGGCTGCGGCCCCGGCCGGTGCCGCCGGACAACAGCAAGGCGCTGACCCGCTCGCAGGTGGCCACGGTGCTCCCAAGTACGCCCGGGTGTCGGCCGAGGCGCACGGCCGGTGGCAGGCCGAACGCGATCCCGCCGGGCGCGAGAGGGCCCGGCGTTGTAGCTGTGTGACCAGGCGTGTGCGAGGGTGAAAGCGAGATCCGGTCGGTGGTGCTCGAGCCCGCCGAGTACTCCGTGCTGAGTGCGGAACGCGAGGACTACCCGCGGACGCAGATCCGCGCACCGATTAGGTTTCCGCCCCGCGCCCGTCTGTACGTGTGAGATCGACTCACGAGAGGCTGGCACGATGCGGAAACTGATCTTCGGCATGAACGTGACCCTGGACGGCTACATCGCCGCGACCGGCGACGACATCGGCTGGAGTGGCGGGGAGGGACCGGACTCATCGCCGAGCGCCGAGCTGTTCCAGTGGTGGTACGACCAGATGCGGGCGAGCGATCTGTCGCTGTACGGGCGCAAGCTGTGGGAGGCGATGAGCTCCCACTGGCCGACCGCCGACCAGCAGCCCAACGCTACCCCGGCGGAGATCGAGTTCGCGCGCCTCTGGCGGGACATGCCGAAGGTGGTGTTCTCATCGACGATCGACAAGGTCGACTGGAACACCCGCCTGGTCAGCGGCGACGCGGTCGCCGAGATCGCCCGGCTCAGGGCCGGGGACGGCGGCCCGATGGACATCTGCGGCGCGACGCTCGCCGGGGCGGCCATGCGGGCCGGGCTGATCGACGAGTACGCGATCGTCACCCATCCGGTCCTGGTGGGCGGCGGCACGCCGTTCTTCACAGCCCTGGACAACTGGGTGAACCTGAGCCTGGTGGAGACCCGGACGTTTCCCGGCGGTGTGGTGCTGACCAGGTACGAGACGAGGCGTTGAGCATGGGCCAAATGCTCGGTTCGTGAGGCCAGGTCGAAATCCTTCCTGGCGTGCTCACCGCGACCCTCGGCTATGAGGGAACCTCTTCCCGGCCCTTCCTTGCGTTCCGAGTGTTGACCGACTCGCTGGAGATGAGGACGACGGCGTCGTTGATCGTGACGATGTTCGTCGGGCATGAAGATGCCCCGCCGGCAACGCCGGCGGGGCGGTGGTGTTCGCGTTGCCGCGTTGGTGTTCAGCTGGTCGGGGTGCTCATTCCACGGTGACTTCGGTGACGCCGGCTTGTGCGCTGGACTCGTCGACGATGGGGACTTGTCTGATCACAGTGTCGCGGGCAGGCCCAGCCATGGTTTGTCGGTGGCGTCGAATCCGGTGAGTTCGGCGATCTTGCCGTCCACGATGTGCAGGACCGCGATGGTGAACAAACGGTATTCCGGGTCGTCGGGGGTGCGGAGGTACAGTACGGCGGCAGGCTTGCGGTTGACCGTCGTGGCGATGCAGCGCCAGTCGTCGTGGCCGCGCTGGAAGAGCCCACCGGAGACCCAGCCGTCCACCGCGTCCTTGGCCGTGATGGTCAAGGTGCCCGGCTCGGGCAGCATCACGAAGCGCAGGTCGTCGCGCAGCAGGGCGGTCAGCCCGTCGAGGTCGTTGCGCTCATGGGCGTCCATATACGACTTCACCACGCCGCGCTCGTCATCCGACAGCTCGTGCGTGGCAGGGCTCCGCCAGTCGAGGCGGCGGTCGGGCAGCTGCTCGCGCATCGTCACGCGCGCCCGCTGCAGTGCGCTGGTCACCGATGCGACGGTCAGCTCGAGGGCGTCGGCGGCCTTCGACGCCGGCCAGCCGAGGACGTCGCGCAAGATGAACACCGCCCGCTGCCGCGGCGGCAGGTGCTGGACGGCGACGATGAACGCCAGCTCGATCGTCTCCCGCGCCACCACCGATTCCTGCGGGTCCTCCGGGAGCATCCGGTCCGGGTAGGGCTGCAGGTAGTGCACTTCCGAGCCCGCGCCCGGCAGCTCGGCAGGCACGGGTGTGCGGTCGTTGCGCTTCTCCAGGAAGTCAAGGCAGGCGTTCGTCGCGATCCGGCACAGCCAGGTCCGCAGCGCAGCGTGGCCCTTGAACGACTCCCGCTTGTTCCACACCCGCAGGAACGTCTCCTGCGTCATGTCCTGGGCGTCCTCGTAGTTCGCGAGCATCCGGTAGCAGTGCACCTGCAGCTCACGCCGGTAGCGCTCCGTGATGAGCGCGAACTGTGCTGCGTCATTTGAGCGGGCCGCCGCGATGAACGCGGCCTCGTCGTCGCCCAGCAGTCTGGCGTCGGTCATGGTCGTCAATCCTTCCGCGGGTGGCGAGGGGCTACCAGAACTGACGACGTGGCGGAGGATTTCTGATCGGTGAAGCCGCTGACACCGGGCCGTTCGTCAGGCCGGATGGGGAGGGGTCGATCCAGGGGACGTGTTCTGGTCGGGCACACCCTCGATGTCGAGGTGGGGTCCCCGTGGTACTGGGAAAGATCGGGCGGGTATGGCTGGTCCGGCTGATCGCCCAGTGCAGCGGCCTACCCGACCTCGGCGGCAGCCACCGTCCGTTGCGTGACCCGGACGCCGAAGCTTGATCTCACGCCGGTAGGGCTCGTCGTCAGCCAGGCGCAGGATGTGCAGGGTTTTGAAGATGCAACCGTAGTGGGCGATCGCCTGCCCGAGCAAGGTCGGGTTGCCGTCGCGGGAGATCATCCGGGTGACCTCGTGCGCGGACACCTCACGGGAGTGGATCGACACCGCGACCCGGCGCATGTCCTCCCAGTGCTGGGTAATCCGGTCGACGTCGATGCGGCCGCGGGCGGCGCGGTCCAGCGGGCCGTAGTCGGCGGCAGGGTCGATGCGCCACAACCGCTGATGTGGCAGGTTGGCCAGCTGGGGCCGGTACTGGCGGCCCAGCAGGTGCAGCAGGCCGAACACGATGTCGCTGTAGGACCCGGTATCGGTGATGATCGCCTCCGGCGCGCACAGCACCGCGGCGACCGACAGGCCGAGGTCGGCGACGCGGGCCTCGTTGCCGGAGGTGTGGGTGAACGCCTTGACGAATCGCGGGTGCCAGGACATCACGAGCACCGCGAGCTTGTGCTCCAGCTCGCTCACTCGGCGCCGCTTGTCCTTGCCCTCCGGCACATCCAGCAGCGCGAGCAGTGCCCCGGACACCTCCGGTATCACCTGGTCGGCCAGCGGCGCCGCAACCGCCGGTCGGCGGCCTGCCGTCCCTCGGCGACCAACCGCTCCAGTGTGGTGATGCCGGGCAGCAGCGCTTGCCGGTCCCGCAGCCACGCGATCGCACCCTCCAGGCTCGCCTTCGGCCCGTCCCCGGTCACCCACGCCTGGTCGACGATCCACGCGGACAGCTCGGACTCCACTGCGGCGAACGAGCTCAGCCCGTACTCCTGCTGAATGCCCCAGGCGTGTTCTAGCTTGGTCTTCTCCCGTTCGGTGTACTGCTTGACGCAGGACCGGTCCTCGATGCCCAGCTGCTCGGCCAGGTAGTCCACCAGCTCGACCGGAACGTCCAACGGATCGGCCAGGAACATCCCGAGGTGCCGAACCGTGACGACCCGGAGGGCGAAGCCCAGGCGCGAGTGATCACCACGTCGTTTGCCGATCAGCCCGCCGATCAGCCGCCGATCAGCGGACGGATCAACGGTGCGCGCGCAGTGCGGCCAGCAGCCATTCGAAGGCCGGGACCGCCGGTGGGGATGGTTTCTGACCCTTGAGGAGGTGCAGGAGCTGCCAGTACCGCTCCACTCGGGGCTCGGCGACCATGTCCAGCCACGTGATCAGGGCGGCGGTCTCCTCCGCGGTGAGGTCGTCAGGGATGATCCGCTTCAGGATCAGGCTCGCCTCGGCCGACTCCGGCGCGATTCCGCGTGACAGAGCGGCGCCTCCATGCTCCAGGACCAGGGGCCGGAGGTCGAGACCGTACTCCAGGCGGTTGTTCTCCTCGCCGCTGAGGACCATCCGTCGGACCGTCTGCCCGACAGCACGGCGGCATGCCTCTTGGACTTCACGATCCACATGCCGAGGCCCGGCGGATGAGGCAGTGTTCGACCCGTCAGCGGCCGGTGCGTGCACGAGGCCGCCGGGCAGCGGGACGCGGTCGGCCGCGTAGTCGCACGCGATGAACCCGTGGCGACGTCGATGACATCCCATTGGGTCCCGGCGCCGATCACCGCCATCGTGTTCATGAGTCTCACATCGCAGTGAAGCCGCCATCGGCGGCGACCACGGCACCGGTGATGAAGCTGGCGCGCGGTGAGGCGAGGAAGCAGAGGACCTCGGCGATCTCCTGGGGCTGGGCTACCCGGCCGAGCGGCTGAGCGCCGGCGAAAGAGGCCAGGTACGCGCGGCTGTCGGTGCGGAAGGTGTCGAGGAAGTCGGTCTCGATGACGCCCGCGGCCACGAGGTTCGCCCGGATGCCCAGCGGGCCGCCCTCGACGGCGAGTACCTTGGTGAGCTGGGCCAAGGCGCCCTTGGACGCCGCGTAGGCGACGCCGTCGGGCATGCCGACGGTGCAGACGTAGGAGCCCGTGCTCACGATGGCGCCGCCGCCTCGCTCCCGCATCACGCGGAAGGCCTCGCGGGCGAAGAAGAACGAGCCGCGCGCGTTGACCGCCATCAACGCGTCCCAGTCCTGCGCTGTCGTGTCCGTGATCGGCTTGTTCAACGTGCGGCCCGCGTTGTTGACCAGGATGTCCAGACCGCCGAACATCTCAACGGCCTGTCGTACCGCCCGCTCGGCCACCGCCTCGTCCGTAACGTCGGCGATCAGGGGATGCACGCCGGGAAACTGCGCGGGCAGTTCTTCCACCTCCTCGCGCTGGTCGAGGGCGACGATCCGGGCGCCGCGGCGGTGCAGCAGGCGGACGGTCTCCCTGCCCACGCCGCGCGCGGCCCCGGTCACGAGGGCGACCTTTCCGGCGAACTCGGTGGTCTCGGCGGACGCATTCGCGGATGTCATCATCCTTTTCCTTCCTGTTTCACGGCCAGGCGCCGGAGGCGTGACCGCCCGGTTCGCGGCGTGACGACGCGCCGGCAGCCATGTCCGTTAGCTGTATGGCTGCTCAGTACGCGGTGAGCCCGCCGTCGATCACGAACTCCGCGCCGGTGACGAAGGAGGAGTCGTCGCAGGCGAGGAAGAGGTAAGCGGGTGCGACCTCCTCGGCCCGCCCGGCCCTGCGCATCGGGGTGCGCTGGATGTCCGGCTGCTGGTCGCCCTGCTCGTCCAGGAGTTCCTGGATCATCGGCGTGGCGATGACGCCGGGATGCACAGAGTTGACCCGCACGCCCTGTCGCGCGTACTCGACCGCTGCGGTCTTGCTCAGCAGGCGTACCGCGCCCTTGGACGCCTGGTAGGCCGCGGCGGAGCCGCTGCCGACGAGCCCGAGCACCGACGAGGTGTTGATCACCGAGGCGTTGCCGCTCGCGCGCAGGAGCGGCATCGCGGCCTTCATGCCGAGCCAGGTGCCTTTCTGGTTGACTTCGATGACGCGGTCCCAGGCGTCCTCCGCCGTGCCCTCGATGCCCGGCCAGTCCACGATGCCGGCCAGGTTCACCAGCACGTTCAGCCTGCCGAAACGCTCGCGTACAACGCCGATCGCCTCCTCCCACTCCCGCGCGGAGGAGACGTCGAGGCGGGCGGCGACAACCTCCGCGCCGAGGGCCTCGATCTTGCCGGCCAGCTCCCGCAGGGGCCCTTCGGCGACATCCGTGATCACCAGCCGGGCGCCTTCGCGGGCGAAGAGTTCGGCGGTGGCCGCGCCGATGCCGCCGGTCGCGCCCGTGATCAGCGCGACCTTGTCGGCGAGTCGTTGTCCTGTCATGGGAATTGCCTCGGATTTCTCGTTGATGTGGTCTGCTCGGTCAGGTCTTGCCGCATTGCGGGCGCCGGTGACGGGGGCAAGCTGACCCGGCGATCTCGGTCATGACGGCTGCTCTTGCCGGCACTGCACGAGGTGCTCGTGGTAGAGCACCTTTCTGGCCTGCTCCATCGAGTCTGCGCACGTCAGAGGGCATTGACCAGGACGTGTGCCGCCTGGGTGCGGCGCACCCAGGCGGCACACGCGGCCGCCGGATAGCTTGGTCGCATGGATGGCAACCACCTGGGAGACTTCCTGCGCGCACGCCGCGCCGCCCTGCGGCCGGAGGACGTCGGCATGGCGAGCTACGGCGCCCGCAGAGTCGCCGGGCTGCGCCGTGAGGAGGTCGCCGTCCTGGCCGGCGTGAACGCCGACTACTACACCCGCCTGGAACAAGGACGCGAGCGCAACCCCTCAGGCCAGGTGCTCGACGCTCTCAGCCGCGCGCTGCGCCTCGACGCCGACGCCCGGGCGCACCTGTACCGGCTGGCCGGGACCGCGCCGGACGACCGGCCCTTCACTCGGGCCGCCGAGCGGGTCGGCCCGGCGCTGCGCCAGTTGATGGACGGCTATCCCCACACCCCGGCGTTCGTGATGAACCGGACTCTGGACATCCTGGCCACCAACGCCCTGGCCGACGCCCTCTACAGCCCCTTCGAGCCGGCGGACAACCTGGCCCGCATGACCTTCCTCGATCCGGCCGGCCGACGCTTCTACACCGACTGGGACCGCGCGGCCCAGGCCACCGTCGCCAACCTCCGCCAGGCGGTCGGCTTCGACCCGGACAACCCGCGCCTGGCCGAACTCGTCCGCACCCTCACCGGCCAGAGCACGGACTTCGCCCGCCTCTGGGAGGCCCACACCGTACGAGGCAAGACCCAGGAGGCCAAGCACTTCCTGCACCCCGACGTCGGCCCCCTCGCGCTCACCTACCAGGCCTTCGACATACGTGACGCCCCTGGGCAGCAGCTCGTGATCTACCATGCCGAACCGGGCAGCCCCAGCGCCCAGGCCCTCGACCTCCTCGGCTCCATCCACGCCACCCGACGCCAGAGCGAACCGCAGAGGTAGGGGTCCGGCCCGTCGTACGAGTCTTCGGCGTTCACCGATAGGCAGAGCACCAGATAACGCCTCGTGCCGCTCGCCGAAGCGTGGGACTCGGGCGGCTACGCCTGGACCCCCGCCCGGCGCGACGCGACCCGGCGGCCCAGGACGGCCAGCAGACACATCATGACCAGGCCGACGGCCGCCAGACCGGCGCGGTCGGCCGCCGTGTCGGTGTTGGAGATCAGGCCGAAGGCGGTGTGGGCGATCAGGGCGCCGGAGGCCAGGGCGAGGCTGTGCCGGTCCGTCCACAGGCCTCCGGCCGTCCAGCGGCGCAGGAGCCACGCGGCGCCGACCGCCAGAACGGCGGCGGCCGACATGGGCACGAGCACCCACCCGCCGTGGGTGAAGGCGGGCTGGGCCGCGCCGCCGAAGGGGAACAGCGACGCCAGGTATCCGAAGACGGTCACGGCGCCGAACACCCCGGCCGCCGCGGGCGCGGGCGGGCTGATCGAGGGCATGCCCGGGCGGGACTTCAGCCGCAGCCCCGCCGCCGCCAGCAGGACCACGGCGGCCGCACAGCCCGCCAGGATCGGCGGCGGCGCCTCGTACCCGGGGTCGATGGCCGTCACCCGCAGCAGCAGCGCGCCGAGGACGAAGACCGTCCCGGCCAGCCAGGTGCCGAGTCTGCCCAGGTAGGGCCGGTCGCGCAGGGACGGGACGATCAGGTCGGTCAGGAGGATCGGGATCGCGGCGCTGAAGACCGCGTGGTAGGGAATCTGCAGCTCGGCGTAGGCACTGTTCAGGCCCAGGATCCGGGGCGCCCACCCGGCGGCGCCGTAGATCGTGGGGCTGCTCAGCGCCTGCAGCGCCAAGCCCTCCTCGACGATGCCGTAGGCGGCGCCGAGCAGCAGCACCCCGGTCCAGCCCGTCCCGGCCCGCCGTACCAGCTCGCGCACCAGGACGACGCCCGCGCCGTATATCGGGATCCACAGCAGCAGGAGCCAGGCCATGCGCAGCGGCGGGTTGCCGAGGGTGAACTCGGCCACAAGCGGTGTGATCACCGCGAGGAGCAGTGCGGCCCGGCGGCCGCGCGTCTTGTTCGCCGTCATGTGGCCAGCGTGTTCCGCGCACACCACCCACGTCTTCCACCCCGGGTCCTGCCCGTGGCAACCCGGGTGACAACCCGGCGTCGACTTTGGTTGCTGCCGTCGGCGGGCCCGCCGTCATTACGCTGGGCGTCCGTGACGGCAGACGTACGGCCGGGCCCTGCCAGGACCCGGCGGGACCGGGCGATCCGGGCGGGAGGCGTCGCCTGCGCGCTGGCCGCGGCGGCGGTCGTCGTGCGAGACGACCTCGGCGCGGCATCCGGCTGGTGGCTGGTCGCGGACGTGGCCGGTGGCGCGGCGGCGTGCGGGGCGCTGTGGCTGTCGCGCCGGTGGCCGGCCACCATGGCGCTCGTGGCCGTGGCGCTGGCGGTGCCCGCGGCCTCGGCGTCGGTCGCGGCCGGCATCGCCACGCTGATGACCGCCCTGTACCGGCGCTCGGTCGTCGCGATCGGCGTGGGCGCGGCCTGGGTGGCCGCGACGCTGGCCCGGTTCGGGCTGCGGCCGCCGGGGCTGGCGCCGTACCCGGTGTGGGCGCTGGTCGCGGTGCTGTTCGGGGTGGCGCTGACCGGATGGGGGATGCTGGCGCGGGCCCGCCGCCAACTGGTGCTGTCGCTGGCGGAGCGGGTCCGCAGGGCCGAGGAGGAGCAACGGCGACGCGTCGAGCGGGCCCGCCATGACGAACGCCTGGCCATCGCCCGCGAGATGCACGACGTGCTGGCGCACCGGCTGTCGCTGCTGGCGCTGCACGCCGGGGCGCTGCAGTTCAACGCGCGGGCCGACCCCGCGGAGGTGGTCGAGGCGGCCGCGGTGGTGCGCTCCGGCGCGCACCAGGCGCTGCAGGAACTGCGCCAGGTCATCTCGGTGCTCCGCGAGGCGCCCGTCCTGGCCGAGCTGGACCTGCGCACGTTGATCGAGGAGGTACGGCGGGCGGGCATGGAGGTCGAGATGCACGACGGCGGCGTGCGCCTGCCCGACCTGCCGGGCGCGACGGCGCGGGCGGCCTACCGGATCGTCCAGGAGGGCCTCACGAACGCCAGGAAGCACGCGCCGGGCAGGCCCGTGGCTCTCCGCCTCGACGGCGGGCCGGACCGGGGGCTCGCCATCGAGGTGCGCAATCCCGTGGTGCACGCTCCCCGGGGCGAGGGCGCCGGCCTGGCCGGGATGCGGGAGCGGGCCGAGCTGGCGGGCGGCCGGGTGGAGCAGGCCGGGGTGGAGAAAGGCGAGTTCCGCCTGGCGGTCTGGCTACCATGGCCGGTGTGACCGCCATACGCGTGCTGGTCGTGGACGACGACCCGCTCGTCAGGGCGGGTCTGACGCTGATGCTCAGGGGCGCCGACGAACTCCTCGTGGTGGGCGGCGTGGCCGACGGCGCCGACGTCGCTGCCGCGGTCGACGCGCACGCGCCCGATGTGGTGCTCATGGACATCCGGATGCCGGGCCTGGACGGGGTCCACGCCACCCGGCTGCTGCGGCGACGGCCCGACCCTCCCCACGTCATCATGCTGACCACGTTCGACGCCGACGAGCACGTCTTCGGCGCGCTGCGCGCCGGGGCCAGCGGGTTCCTGCTCAAGGACACCCCACCGGAGGGCATCGTGGACGCGGTCCTCCGGGTCGCGGCGGGCGAGCCGATCCTGTCGCCCGGCGTGACCCGGCGCCTGATCGCCCACCTGGCGCCGGAGGCGGAGGACCGCCGCCGCGACGACGCACGCAGGCTGCTGTCCAGGCTCAGCGACCGCGAGCGCGAGGTCGCCGCCGCGGTCGGCCGGGGCAGGTCCAACGCAGACATCGCGGCCGAGCTCCACATGAGCGTCGGCACGGTCAAGAGCTACGTCTCCCGCATCCTCACGAAAACCAACCTGGACAATCGCGTCCAACTCGCCCTCATCGCCCACGACAGTCCGCTCTAGCCAGGCCGGATCTGGAGATCTGCGGGCCGAGGGATGAGCGGTGGTGACTGCCGCGATCGCGCAGCCGTCCAGGAGCCGGGGGGTTGACGAGCATCGGAACTGTGACGTCCGTCCGAGGTCGCCAACGCTCGCAGAACATCTAGCCGCGGGTCACCCCCGCGTCGTCGTAGTGCCGCCGAGCCCGTTCGACGTGCTCGAGGTTGGTGGTGGCCCACTCGGCGAGGTGGGCGAAGAGGGGGGCGAGGCTGCGGCCGAGCTCGCTGATCTCGTATTCGACGCGCGGCGGCACCTCGGGGTGGTAGGTGCGGACGACCAGGCCGTCGCGCTCCAGTTGGCGCAGGCGCTGGGTGAGCACCTTGGGGGTGATGCTCTTGATACGCCGCTCCAGCTCGACGAACCGCTGGCGGCCGAAGGTTTGGAGCGACCAGAGGATGGGCGAGGTCCACCGGCTGAACACGATGTCGACGACCGGGGAGATCGGGCAGGCCAGTTCGGGGTCGGTCATGGCATCGGCCGCCGGCCCGCTCGTCTCGGTCGCCATTAGTCACACCCCTCTGAGGTAGTTACTTTCCTCTAGGTACCTACTATACGGAGGGTGTTAGCGTCGCCGTCATCGCGAGAAGCCACAGGGAAAGACGCGGGGGTTGATCATGATCGTGGTGACGGGTGCGACCGGGAACGTCGGCCGGTCGCTGGTGCGGGCCATGGCGGAGGCCGGCGAGCGGGTGACGGCGGTGTCGAGGGGGATGGCCCCCGTGGACCTGCCGAGCGGGACCGGACACGTGCGGGCCGACCTGGCCGCGCCGGAGACCTTGCGGCCCGCCCTCGACGGTGCCGAGGCGTTGTTCCTGCACGACGGCGGTACGGGCGGCCAGGGGCTCGACCCGAGAGCGATCCTGGACGTGGCCAGGGTCGCCGGGGTCCGGCGGGTGGTGCTGCTCTCCTCACAAGGCGTGGTGACCAGGCCGGAGTCGCTCTCGCACGGAGGCGTCATGCGGGCGACCGAGGAAGCGGTGCGCGAGTCCGGCCTGGCCTGGACGATCCTGCGGCCCGGCGTCTTCGCGTCCAACGCCTACGCCTGGGCGGAGTCGGTAGGCGCCGAGCGGACCGTCGCCGCGCCGTTCGGTGATGTCGGGATCCCGATCATCGATCCGGCGGACATCGCGGAGGTCGCGGCCGTGACCCTGCGCAAGGACGAACACACGGGTCATGCCTACGAGTTGAACGGGCCGGCGGCTGTCACGCCCCGGCAGCAGGCCGAGGCGATCGGCGCGGCCCTCGGTGAGCCGGTGCGGTTCGTGGAGCTGACCCGGGCCGAGGCGCACGCGCGGATGGTCGCGTTCATGCCGGAGCCGGCCGTGGAGACCGCGCTGGCCGTCCTCGGCGAGCCCAACGCCGCCGAGCTGCGGCTCAGCCCGGATGTCGAGCACGTGCTGGGCCGTGCGCCCCGCCCCTTCGCCGAGTGGGCCCGCCGCAATGTCGAAGCCTTCCGGTGAACAGTGACAAGCCTCCGGCGCTCCGGTCACGGGGCGGCGGAGGCTTTTTCATTAGCGCGGTGCCTCGTCAGCTTGGAGTGACACCACCTGAGGGGACGTCACCTCGCACAGCGCGGCGTAGGCGGCCGGGGAAACCGTGGCGGTAAGCCGCGAGGGTCACCACAAGCGCTGCAACCAGCAATATCAGCGCCGACCATGGCAGAGAAACAGGGCCCGCCCAATCGAGCAGAAGCCCGCCGACGACACCACCGCCGGCGATGCCGACGTTCCAGCAGGTGACAAGGAGAGACTGCGCGACGTCTCCAGCAGAACCGGCCGCCTCGGCTACCGCTGTCTGCAACAAGGTCGCCGCACCACCGAACGCCAGCCCCCAGGTCGCGGCACTGGTGAACACCAGCAGCGGCAGCGAGGCGAACATGCCAAGTGCGAGCGTGGCCGCCGCAAACAGCGCACAACTGGCGATGGTCAACGGTCGCAGGTGGCGGTCGACCAGCACACCGGTGATCACGATGCTGACCAGAGCGGCAACCCCGAAGACGAGCAGTACCGCGTCGACCCGATGTCCGAGTCCCAGCGGTGCCAGAAACGGAGCGATGTAGGTGTAGACGATGTTGTGAGCCAGCACGAAGGTCAACGTCACGAACAAGACCGGCGCAACACCGGTGGTCATGAGCACCCTCCGGATCGGCAGTCGTGCATGCCGCTCCTGCCCGGGGAAAGCGGGGATGGTCGCCACCGCCCAGACAATCAGTCCCGCCGTCAGCAGCGTCATGAGTCCGAACGTCGCCCGCCAGCCGATCACGTTGGCCAGGAACGTCCCCGCCGGCACGCCGATCGCCAGAGCCACGGGCGTGCCTGCCATCGCGATCGCCAGCGCCCTGCCACGCTGATGCGGCGCGACCATCCGACGGGCGTACCCGGCAAGCAACGCCCACAGCAGCCCGGCGACCACGCCGGCGACGAGCCGCGCTGCCATCGTGAGCGGTAGCTTGCCGACACCGCCGTCACCGTGTTGGCGGCTGCGAACCCGCTGATCGCCAGCATCAGCAGACGCTTGCGCGGCCAACCGACCGTCGCCGCCGTCGACGGCACAGCGGCGGTGAACGAACCGATCGCGTAGATCGTCACAGTCTGCCCTGTACTTGTCTCGCTCACGGCGAGGTCTGTGCTCATCGCTGGAAGCACACCGGCAGGCAGAGCCTCAGTCATGATCGTGATGAAGCCGGCCGTGCCCAGCGCCAGTAACCCTGACAGGGGGAAACGTTCGTGTGGCGCCGAGGGCCGCGTAAGGGATCGCGTCTCGATCATGAGCCTTATCGTCGATGGTTGACATTAGTGTGAAGGTCAAAGCCGATCGAGACGGGGCGGCAGTGAAGGAGCTCACATGGTATCGGAGAACTCGCCAAGCTCACCGACACTCCCGCCAGGTCGCTGCGCTACTACGAGGAGCAGGGCCTTATTGAGCCGCACCGTCTGCCCAACGGCTACCGCGAGTACGACGACTACCTCGTCGACCGGGTCGTCCAGATTCGCGGGCTGCTCGATGCCGGCCTGCCCACACGGATCATCAAGCAGATCCTTCCCTGCCTCGACAAGCCACGGACGATCCATTTCAGTGACGCGACGCCGGAGATGCTCTCCACGCTGCAGCGCGAGCGGGATCGGATGACGAGGCGCATCGAGTGTCTCGTTCGGAACCGCGATGCGATCGACGACTACCTGAGCGCGGTCAAAGCACTGGCCTGACCGGCCGCCACGGCGGGCAGGCGGAGGTGCGATTGGACCTTGACATTAGTGTCAAGGTCCTACGGTGCGGACATGAGCACACATCGCATCTGGCACACCTCGCGTGGGCACGGGTTCCCGATCGTGATGATCCACGGCTACACCGTGGATCACAGACTTCTGCTGCCACTGGAGCCGGCGTTCGAGGAGCGCCCCGGATACCGCAGGCTCTATCTCGATCTTCCCGGGCACGGCAAGAGCCCGCGACTGCCGGGACGAACCACAGCCTCCTCGCTGACGGACGCGGTGTGCGAATGGATAGTCGCGGCACTGGGCGACGAGCCCTTCGCAGTGGTGGGCCAGTCGTTCGGCGGTCAGATCGCGCGAGAGGTCACCGCCCGTCTGCGCGAACAGGTCACCGGCATGGCACTTCTCGCACCCGTCGTGAAGTGGGGCGCGCAACGCCGCCTCCCTGAGCAGACGATCCTCGGACGCGACACTGCGTTCCTCCGCGGACTGCCAGACCCGGAACGGGAGGTCTTCGGCCTCGTGATGGCTCAGCTTGACCGAGAACGCTGGGACGCGTTCAGCGAGCATCTCCTTCCCGGTTGGCGTCTTCACGACCGCGAGGCGGCCGCCGAACTCGAATCGGACTTCCTCCTGCCCGCTGCTCCCGAGGAACAGCGCCAAACGCACCGAGGTCCGCATCTGCTCGTGACAGCACGTCAGGATGCCGTTGTCGGCTGGCGCGACCAGCTCTCGCTCATGGACCACTACCCGCACATGGCCACCGCCGTCATCGATGGCTCGGGCCACAACCCGCAGATCGAGACACCCGACACCGTGCTGGGGCTCTTCGTTGAGTGGCTGATCAGACTCGAGCGGAGCGGACTCGGTCACGCGATCCAGAGCCGCTAACGGCCAGTGCAGGACCGGGGCTCGCTGTGGGGTTGACCCCACAGCTCGGCCTGGGGGCGGCGACCCGTGATGTCGGAGGTGCCTCGACAGTCTTGAACGCGCGTTGTCAGCAGACTGAAGCCAGGAAGCCAGGCAGGCGGAAGCCGGACGAGACATCGCGAGCCGCGGCCCCTCTCAGGCGCCCGAGACGTTGCCGCTCCGGTGGCCGTGAGCCTTTCCTGTCCGCGCCGTCTGGCCGGACCTGAGGCCCGCGACGTCTCCGCGGCCGGTACGCTGCTCGCCGCGCATCCGGTGAACGCCTGACCCGCACTCCGCGGGCAGTTCCGGAGCGTACGGGGAGGAGGAGCGAAGCTCTGACCGAGCCGGTAAAACCGCCACCTGGATATCCCCGGTGACCGGCGTCGCCCCTCGGGCTGACAATCTGCTGTGTCCGGATGCCGCCTGGTCACCTTCTACTCTCAGTAGAGAGTCATCGGCGTGACAGAGAGGCGGGACGGTGCGACTCGGCAACCTGGAGCGATCAATCATGGAGGCCCTGTGGAGCCACCCGGAGGGGATGTTCGCTCAGGATCTGGCCGGCAGCCTTCCTTCCCGGCCGGCGGCCACAACGGTGCTGACCGTTCTCGTACGGCTGTCCCGCAAAGGTCTGGTCTCGAGGGAGCGGCAGGGACGAGCGCACCTGTACAAGGCCAGTGCGGGTAAGGACGCCTTCGTGGCCGAGACCATGCGCGCCGCCCTCGACGAGGCCGGTGATCTGGAGGCTGCCGTGAGCCGGTTCGTCGGCACGGTTTCCCCGGAAGTGGCCGCGGCCCTCCGCGAGGCGCTCAACGAACGAGACGAGGCTCCTCGATGAGCCTGTGGCTGCTCGCGGCAGGCGTCGCGTTGGTGCCCGTTGTGTTCGGAGGTCGGGTCTCCGCGCGGCTGGCCGCGGCGCAGTGGACCCGCCGATGCCCCAGAGCCGCCTTGGCGCTGTGGCAGGCCATCGGCCTGGCCGGCGGGCTCGGAGCGGTGGGGGTGGGGCTGGTCGCCTCGGTTGCGCCGTTGGCCGCCGTCTTTCCACACGGTATGCACACCCTTATCGGTCAGGTCCTCGATGGACCCGGGCTGACCGGGCTCGGCCCGGCCCAGCTCGTCGCCCTCGCCTGGTCACTGGGCGTGCTCGCATGGCTGATCGCGCACACCGTCAGGGTGACTGTGAGAACGGCCGCCGAGCAGCGGCGGCAGCGCTTGCTGATCGACGTGGTGGCCGATCATTTCCCCGTTCATGACGCCTACGTACTGCCCACCGCGGAACGTGTCGCCTACTGCGTTCCCGGGCGGCGCGCCCGTATCGTGCTCAGCCGAGGAACCCTCGACCTGCTGGAGCGGCAGGAGTTGCTGGCAGTCCTCGGACATGAACGAGCGCACGCCCGGGGCAGGCACGATCTGATCCTCCTGCCGTTCATCGCCTTGGCCAACGCATTTCCCCGGCTCCCGGCGGCGCGGACGGCTCGGCAGGTCGTTCCCGTCCTGCTGGAGATGCTCGCGGATGACCAGGCCCGTCGGCTGCACGGGGAACTGCCGCTGGCTCGCGCCCTGCTGCGGATGGCCACGCCACGAACGGGCTCCTCCGAGGTCGGCGTGCTCGCTCTGGCCGACACCGCGGTCGCTCATCGTCTCGAACGGCTTCTCCCTGGCGCGGATGAGCGGTCGCGGTGGATTCCCGCCGTTGCCTATTCAGCCGCCAGCCTGCTCCTCAGCGGGCCTACGGCCGTGTTGATCGCACCGTTGCTGTGCGTCGTCATCCGGCCCGGATGACCGTGCGAGCCGCATCGCACCGCCAGGACAAGCAGGACCATCGCGGTCACCGGCCCACCACCCGAGCGAGAACGCCCGTCCGCTGAAGCCGTTCATCCCGTACGGCCGGTGCGGAAGCGATGGATCCAGGCCCCATGCCGAAGGCCAAGTGGCCTCCCCGAGCTCTTGAATACATGGATTCCTGAATTCAGGGTTCCGTGTACTGTTGAGGAGTGTTCACCATCGCCTCTGACGTGGAAGTGCTCGCCCGCTTCGGCCGCGCCTTGGCCGACCCCATTCGCTGCCGGATCCTGATCGCGCTTCGCGAGGCGCCGGCCTACCCGGCCGACCTGGCCGACCTCCTCGGCGTCTCCCGCACCCGCCTGAGCAACCACCTGGCCTGCCTGCGCGACTGCGGCCTGGTGGTGGCCCTTCCCGACGGCCGGAGAACCCGCTATGAACTGGCCGACGAGAGGCTCGGCCACGCGCTGGACGACCTACGCACTGCTGTGATCGCCGTGGCCGCCGAGCGGACCTGCGTGGACGCGGACAAGAAGGATTGCTGCTGATGGCCGGCATCTCGCTCGGCCCCACCCCAGCCCGGCGAGAGCGGCTGCGGCGGCGCGTCCGGCTGCTGGTGACCGCGACCATCACCTACAACGTCGTCGAGGCCGTCGTCGCCATCGCCGCCGGCACCGTCGCCTCATCGGCGGCGTTGATCGGGTTCGGCCTGGATTCCGTGGTGGAGGTCGCCTCGGCTGCCGCGGTCGCCTGGCAGTTCTCGGGGCCTGACCACGAGAAGCGGGAACGGGCGGCGCTGAGGGTCATCGCGATCTCCTTCTTCGCCCTGGCCGCCTACGTCACCGTCGACGCCGTGCGCTCCCTGCTGGGCGCCGGCGAGGCCGATCACTCCACACCGGGTCTGGTGCTGGCCGCCGTTTCCCTGGTCGTCATGCCGGCGCTGTCGGCCGCACAGCGCCGCGCCGGCCGCGAGCTCGGCTCGGCCTCCGCGGTGGCCGACTCCAAGCAGACCCTGCTGTGCACGTACCTGTCTGCGGTGCTGCTGATCGGGCTGGCTCTCAACGGCCTCTTCGGGTGGTCCTGGGCCGACCCGATCGCCGCCCTGGTCATCGCCGCGGTCGCGATCAAGGAAGGTCGCGAGGCTTGGCGCGGAGACGCCTGCTGTGCGACGCCGGCTATCGGCGCCGACGAACCACGTGGCGCCGCCTCATGTTCCGATGGGTGCTGCGCAGACGAGGAGGAATCCGGCTGACGACCGGCACTGGGCGAGCTCAGACGCCGGGGCCAGCCGGCGGCTGGCCGTAGGCCCTCGAGGAGGGTCGGATTTTGGCGCTACGCCGGAGGGGGCTTGCATTCGGTACCCAGGAGACCCGCGCCTGCTCGGCTGAACTGTCCGAGGGCGCGGTCGACCGGGACGCGTACGTGTTGTGCGTGCTGGAGCAGCTGCGCCGCAGGGATGTGTTCGCCGCCCTGTCGGCGCGGTGGGTCGATCCGCGGGCGCAGCTGCTGGATGGGGCCGCCTGGCAGGCGGTCCGCGCCGACATCCTCGCCGGGCTCGGTCTGGCCGCGCCGGTGCAGACGCACCTGGCCGAGCTGGCCGGCCCGCAGGCGAGCGTGCGGCTGGTGCCCACCGACGAGGGGCGGGTGAAGCTGGCGGTGGGCCGGCCGGAGGCGGCCGGCGAGAGCGAGTCGCTCAAGAGCCTGCGCGCCACCGTGGCGGCCATGCTGCCCCGGGTGGATCTGCCCGAGCTGCTGCTGGAGATCACCCACCTCGCCCTGGCGTCCCACCGGCTGCCCGACACCGGCGAAGTAGTGCCACTGCTGCAGATCGTCCCGTCGAAGAGCAACGAGGAACGGCTGCTGCTGGTGACCCCGGAGCTGGCGAGTGTCCTGGCTGCGGTGATCCACCGGATCCGGGACGCCGACGGCCGGGTGCCCCCGGTCGCTCGCTACGACCCGCACGAGCGAACCACCGGGCCGCCGCTGCCGCACCTGTTCCAACGCAAGGTCGGCCGGCGACGCGAGATCATCAGCACCGAGGTCCTCTACCGGCTACTCAACGACACCCTCCACCGCGCCGGGCTCACCGCCGGCCAACCCCTGCACGACACCCCGCACGACTTCCGCCGCATGTTCGCCACCGACGCGGTGACCGGCGGACTTCCGGTGCGCATCGCCGCCAAAGATCCTCGGCCACCATAACCTCGCCACCACACACACCTACCTGGCCGTGCTCCAGGCCGACCTGATCCAGTCCTACCGCGCCTACTTCGACAGCCGGCGCGCCGACCGACCCGCCGCGCAGTATCGCGAACCGACCGAGGAGGAATGAACCGAGTTCCAGTAGCACTGACTTGCGCAAGGTCGAACTCGGCACGTGCGGCCGGCCCTACGGCACGCCCTGCGCTCACGAGCACGCCTGTGTGCGTTGCCCGCTGTTGCGCGTCGACCCCCGACAGCGGGCCCGGTTGGTTGAGATCGCCCGGAATTTCACCGACCGGATCGCGGAGGCTCGTACCAACGGCTGGCTCGGCTGGCGCGCATCAACGACCAGACCGGCCCAGTGAACATCGGCATGCCCGTCAGCCCCGGATAACCACCGCGAGCGGAGCCTGCCGCCGCGTAGCCGCGTAGCCATTACCGGGTCTTGTGCCCGAGCGTGGCCGCGACAACGGGGCGCCAGGGTTCGGTGTTCGTGCGCGGCAGGCCACGGTCGGCGTGGGGGTCAGTAGAGGTTCCACCGGCCGTATTTGCGGCGTGGCACAGGTACTTTCGCGGGGCCGTTGGCCAGCCAGGCGCCGGCGGGCCAGAACCAGGGGGATACGCGGGCGGCGAGGTCGCGTCTGATGCGCATGACGTGCCCCTCGATCCCGAGCGGCCAGGCATCCCACGGGCTGAGGTCGCGCATTCCGGCTCCCGCGTACAAAGCCCAGCGCAGGGCGATAGTGCGGCGCCGCCTGTCACCCTCCTGCAGTACGGACAGCGCAACGCGTCCGCGCCCGAGGAGAACCATCCGGGCAGCTCCGGGTGTCTCCTGGCGACTATGAGCTGTCCGCCCCCAAGGAGCCGATATGCCAGAAGCAAGCTCATCATGGATGAGTGCCGCGGATCTCACCGTGCGTGACGGCGACGCGGCAGCTCTGACGCAACACCCCTCCCTGTGCCCGAAGGAGATGCCATGACCGCCACCGCACCTACGGCCCCGACTGCACCAGGGGTGCGGTCCTGGTGGGGGATCCCGTACGCCACCGCAGAGCGGTACCGCCACCCCGTGCTCGTGGACTTCGATCCGGAGCGCCCCTACGACCGCAAGGGTGTCGCCCCGGTCCAGCCCGACAGCGGTGACTGGCTGGAGGCGGACAGCGGGATGGGCGAGGACTGCCTGAACCTGAACGTGTGGGCTCCCGAGGAGCCTGCCGGGGAGGCTCTCCCGGTGGCCGTGTACATCCATGGGGGCGGATTCGAGTACGGCGCGAACACGCAGATCACCTCGAACGCCTCCGGTCTGGCCGCATCGGGGCGCGTGGTGGGCGTGTCGATCAACTACCGGCTCGGCGCTCTGGGCGCGGTTTCGCTGTCGCAGTACGGCGGCGCTCTTGCCGAGGCCAGCAACCTCTGCCTGCAGGATGTGATCGCCGCGCTGACCTGGGTCAAGCGGAACATTTCCTATTTCGGCGGCGACCCCGACAACGTCACCGTCTTCGGTCACAGTGCCGGCGCCTATTCCACCTTCGGGCTGCTCGGCGCCTCGACGGCGGACGGTCTGTACCGGCGTCTGGCCGGGTTCTCCGCAGGGCCCTCGCGTCTCCAGCCGGCCTGGTGGGCCGAGGAGCTCGCGCACCGGTTCGTCACCGAACTCGGCGTCGCGAGCAACCCCGAGAAGCTGCTCGACCTCGATACGGCCTCCCTGGTGGCCGCCCTGCACAAGGTCACGCCGACGGACCTCGGCGTCCGCGGCGGGATGGACGCCAAGAGCCTCGGTGTCGTCCTGGACACCGGACAGCCCGGTGCGGTGTTGCACGCCCACCCCATGGACGTCCTGGCCTCGGGCGCGCACCGTGACGTCGACGTCCTGCTGAGCATGGCCAGTGACGACATGGGCTGGTGGGTGGCCAACGACCTCGACCGGTTCGACCCGCACACCGTCGACCGCGTCATCAACGAAGTCGCGGGGTGGCGCCTTCCCCGCTCCCGAGCGAAGAAGATCGTCGACGCCTACGACCAGGGCGGCCGAACTCCGGCCGAGGTCCGCGCCGCGCTCCTGGCGGACTACGTCTTCGGGCTCCCCGCCGCGCGCGGCGCCCTGGCCCACGCCGCCGCGGGCGGCAACGCCCACCTCCTCCTGATCGGGCCCGCCGAGGGCGCACCCGCCGTGCACGGCACCGAGATGTATGCCCTGGTCGGACAGGAGCAGCCGGGCCGCAGCGCCGAACAGGCCGAGCGTGACACGCGTATCCGCGACATTGTGCTCGACTTCGCCACCGGCGAGGGGACCCGCCTGTGGCCCGCCGTCACCGACCGGCCCACCTCGGGAAGCGTCGGCGCCCCTCCCTTCGAGGCCACGGCCCACTATCGGGCGGCCCTCGACCTGTGGGAAGGCATCGACCGCCCCTGACGGTCATCGGGCGATAAGGGCGCGGAACGGCGCACGGCCGTCGTCGTCACCCGGCCCGGCGGCCTGGACGCACTGGAGCGAACACTGCGCGCCGCCCTGACTGCCGGGCATCCCGATCCGGGTGACCGGAGCGGCCATCGCCGGTCGAGGACGCCGCCGTAGGTGATGACCTTCACCGGGTGGAGGCGGACGACAACCTCGCCGGGCACGCCGACGCGTCTGGAGCCACGGCTGCGGGTTCACATCTCAGCGGGCGAGAACATGATAGAGGAGTTCGGTATGAGCCAGCCGACAGCAGCCGACGACGCACCGGCGACGATGCGGGCCGTCGTCGTCACCCGGCCCGGCGGCCTGGACGCACTGGAGATCAAGGACGTGCCGGTGCCCGTACGCGCGCCAGGCTGGGTGCGGATCAAGGTGAAGGCGTTCGGCGTCAACGAGTCCGAGGTCACCACCCGCAAGGGCGAGTCGGACCCGGAGGTCACCTACCCCCGTATCCCCGGCATCGAGGGCGTCGGCGTGGTCGACCAGGCCGACGAGGACAGCGGGCTGCAACCGGGCCAGCAGGTGGCGACCATGATGGGCGGCATGGGCCGCTCGTACGACGGTGCCTACGCCCAGTACGTGACCGTCCCCGCCGGGCAGGTCATCCCGTTCGAGACCAGCTTGCCGTGGGACGTGGTCGGCGCCCTGCCGGAAATGTTCCAGACCGCGTACGGCTCGCTGACCCGCGGCCTGGACCTGAAGGCCGGGCAGACGCTGCTGATCCGCGGCGGCACCTCCACAGTGGGTCTGAGTGCGGCGACGATGGCCAAGGAGATGGGCGCCACCGTCATCTCCACCACGCGGCACGCCAACCGTGCCGGCGAGCTGCGGGCGATGGGTGTCGACCACCCGGTCGTGGACGACGGGCGCCTCGCCGAGAAGGTTCGCGACCTCGTGCCGCAGGGCGTCGACGCGGCGCTGGAGCTGGTGGGCTGCACGGTCCTGCCGGACACCTTCGGATGCGTGCGGGTGCACGGCACCGTGTGCTTCACCGGCGCTCTGGCGGGGGGTTGGTCCATCCCCGACTTCAGCCCGTTCCTGATCCCCAGCGGGGTGCGGCTGACCAGCTACGCGGGCCAGGCCGCCGACCTGCCGTCCGACGTCTTCGCCCGCCAGCTCCGGGCCCTCGCCGAAGGGCGCCTCATGGCCCCCGTCGCGAAGGTCTACCACGGCCTGGAACAGGTCCGTGACGCCCAGGCCGACGTCGAGTCCGGCGCCATCCCGGGCAAGCACGTCGTTGTCCTGAACGACTGAGCGGCGAGCGTTCGGAGCGCCGCGCTCGGCTCACGGATCGGTCGTAAGTGCGCGGGCCGCGAAGGCGGCTGGGGTGAGACCGGTGCGGTCGCGGAAGAAGCGGCCGAAGTTCGCGGGATCGGTGAAGCCGAGGTGGGCGGCCACGCTCCGGGCGTCCCACTGCGCATATCCCAGCAGGCGCCGGGCTTCAAGGAGGCGTCGCTCGTCGATCAGGTCACGCACCCCTTTGCCCGTGGCGTTTCGAGCGGCGCGGCTGAGGGTGCGGACCGAGCAGCCGAGCAGCTCGGCGTAGTCCGCGGCCTGGTGCAGTTCGCGGAAGTACAGCTCCAGGGCGTCCGCGAACCGACCGTAGGTATCACCATGGCCCGTGCCGGTCGTCGCCGCACCCGTGGGGGTGATGCCGGCGGCGTTGGCGAGGCGCAGCAGCAGCGATTCGAGCAGGCTGCGCCGCAGGGCATGGTGGACATCGAGGGGACGACGTCCAAGCGCCCGGTGTTCGTCAAGGAGCTGGAGGGCCGTCTGCTGCAGCCAGGCGGCGTCGTCGGGGTGCGGGCTCAGCACGGCGGGGGCATCGTGCGCGGTGAGCGGGGCCAGGAGGCGGGCGGTGCCGGGTGTCAGTACGTCCGGTTCGAACAGGATGAACGGGCCGCGGGCGGTGCCGGGTGGATGCCAGCACTGCACGTGTCCGGGACGCACCCACAGCCACTGGCCGGGGGCGATGGTCCGCGTGACGTGGTCGACGTCGTGCCGCAACTCGCCGGCGGTGACCAGGATCAGGTAGTGGAAGGTGGCGCGGCCCGGGCGGGGCGGATTCCACGGCCAGTCGTCGTGCTGGGCGAAGAAGTCCTCGACGGTAATCACCTCAAGGCCGTACGGAGTGCCGACCGGGGGCTGGAAACCGTACAGCGGGACTGCAGCAGGTCCGGCCTGCCCGCCCGGCCCGGGGTGTCGTCTGCCGACCATCACGTGTCCGCAGTCTACCGCCTGATGTGCCGCTTTCCCGGAAAGGATGGGGGTGCCGCCGCGACCGCGCGGCGCGCTGTTCGCGTCCTTCGGCGCCCAGCCCGCCACCCACCCGAGGAAGGAGACGTTCATGAACGGACCGACCCTGCACAAGACCGCCGCCGACTGTGCGCGGGAACTTCCCGGAGCCCGGCTGGATCATCCCTTCGGCGACGGCTGGGAGGTCTTCAAGGTCCGCGGCAAGGTGTTCATGCTGATGACCGAGGTCCCCGGCCGCCCCGTCGTGATCCTCAAGGCGGAGCCCGGCGAGGCCCTTGCCCCGCGGGAACACAACAGCCACATCACGCCGGGCTACCACATGAACAAGAAGCACTGGATCACGCTGGAAGGCGGGGAAGGCGTCGACAAGTCACTCGTCAGGGAACTCGTCACCGAGTCCTACCGGCTCGTCGTCGCCGGCCTGCCCAAGGCCGAGCAGCCCGTCGACCCTCACACCTACGGCAGCGGCGCGCGGGCGGCCCGGTGAGCGTGGCCGGCGACCGGCTCCAGGAGACCGCCCGCCGGACGGCCCTCGCGCTGCCCGGCGTCAGCAACGGACGCCCCTTCACCTCCCAGCTCGACGTGTACAAGGTCGCGGGCAAGGTGTTCCTGATCGTCACCGACGACCCGGACGAGCAGATCATCACGGTCAAGTGCGACCCCGAACTCGCCCGTGCGTACGTGCACGGCTACGCCTCGATCACACCGGGCCGCTACCTCGACAAACGTCACTGGATCTCGCTCGGGCCGGGACCCGGCATCACCGGGCGCCTCGTCACCGACGCGGTCGAGGATTCCTACGACCTGGTCGTCGAACGGCTGCCGCGACGCGACCGTCCCGGTGCTCGATGAGCGCCGCGAGCTTCCCCGCGAGCGGCTGAGCCCTCGCTCGCCAGCGTCCCGTGCAAGGCTCGCCACGCCCCGCACACGTCCGCCACCGACCCGAGAGACCGATGGAACCGACCCTGCCGCTCTTCGACGAGAAGCCCGCCCGGCCGCTCGCCGACCGCCTGCGTCCCACCCAACTGGAAGAGGCACAACGCCGACGCGGCATCGCTTCGGGCACCTGACGCGGGTTGGGGTCGAAGGCACCGGCGTCTACGGAGCCGGGGCTCACCCGCCTGCTGCAGAGCGAGCGCATCGATGCCATCGAGATCGACCGGCCCGACCGCAAAAGCCGGATCAGGTCGTAGGCGCGCACCGTACCCATCGTCAGCGAGCCGGCCACCCCAGCATGTCTCCCCAGTGCGCGCGGATCTTGTCCAAATGTGGGTGAAGTCGGCCGGCAGACCGGTACGGTCGAACACCTCCAGCGGCAGCTCGATGAAGCCCTGCACCGTGCGGTAGCGCTTGATCAGCTCGGCTCGCCATTCGGCGGCCGCGTCATCGTGGGTCATGTGCACGAAGGCCACGATCGTCTCCACCGCCGAGGCCAGCTTCTCGCGCGGCACCACCTCCTCGATCGCCTTCCACACCTCCACCAACGACACCAGCCGATCCTCGGTCGCCTCCGGCGCCGACATCAGCACCTCCACCGCCGAGGCCATAGTGCGCGCCGCCTTGCGCAACTTGGGGAACGTGCGCAGTTGCTCGGCTTTGCCAGCCCGCTCCGCCCGGGCCAGCAGATTCGAGGTGATCAGCAGGTCCAGCACGTCCAGGGCATCATCGACCGACGAGGTCTCCAAATGCCGCACGGTGGCCAGCAGCGTGGCCGCCTGCCGATCTCGGCCACCCGATGCAGCTCCGCCACCATCACCAGGCCCGAGGCCCGCGTCGGCGCGGTACGCAACCGCTCCAGCTCCGACACTCGCCTGGGTTCCAATCGGCATCCCCACGCCTCGTTATCGGCTGATGCAATTTGTCGCCTTTGACCGGAATGATGGGCCCGGAAGGTAAAGGAATAGTTGAGCTGTTGCTCAGACGTGTAAACGAGCGGTAATTGGAAAACTACCGATCGTAAGCGCCCTCAGGGTCAGCGCCAGGGACCGACACTCGGGCAGCAGTCAATTAACGGGACAGACGGGAGATCCCAGGGTGAACACCATCCTTCCGGCCTGCAGGTGTCCGACCTTCGCAGGGCTCCCGTCCCCGGCGCCGAATGAGCGCATCGCCGGCTAAGGGAACGCCGGCTCGTCCTGCAACGAGGTCCGTCACCACTCTCCCTCGCCGGCACCCGGCTCCACCTGCCATCTCGCCCCAGACCTCAATCCACGTCGGGACGATTCTCCTCATATCGCGCAGACATTCCTTCATGCCTCCGAAATGAAAGGTTCGGTGATGCAGGCCATGGGCGACGGACACGGACACGGACATGACACAGAGGTCCTCGAAGGCGACCCCGTGCCCTTCAGCGGCCGCGATGGGGCGTCGCGGCTTCTCACCCCCAGCGACGTACGCAATCAGGTGTTCACCGTGGTCCGCCTGCGGGAGGGCTACGACCTGGCTGAGGTGGACGGCTTTCTCGGCCGGGTCGAATCGGCCCTGAGCAGGCTGCTGCGGGAGAACGAGGAGCTGAGGTCGCGGCTGAACACGGCAGCCCGCGCGGCTCTGGAGACTCCCCCATCACCGGGTGAGCGGGCGGCACGCATCGTCGAGGTGGCGGAGGAGGCGGCGGACCGCATCGTCGCCATGGCGCGCAAGGAGGCCGACGCGATTGTCACCCAGGCCCGCGAGCGCGCCGAGGGGCTGGGACGAGACACCGTGGAGCGGATGCTGGATCTGCAGCGTCAGGCGCAGAAGACCCGGCGCGAGGTCATGGAACGCCGGCTGCGGGATCTGCAGGCGCTGGTCGCGGACTTCGACAGCGTGTTGCGGCAATGCTTCCACGACCACACAGATCAGATGCTCAGGTTGCTCGACGAGCTGGAAGACCCCGGTCAGGCGGCGCATCCGCATCCTCCGCGTCACGACGCCTCTCGGAGCTCCGGCAGCAGTGACCGTTGCGTTGAGGCCGGCGCCGTTGACGTGAGTGCGGGCTGACGCACCCGGCGATCGGGCCGTGCGGCCTGCCGCCAGGAGACCTCCGGCCGGCGATCGTCGTCGCACTCGCGAGGCGACCCCCGTCCCCGCCATGCGTCACGGAGCCGCAGGGCGTCCGCCTGTTCGCTGCGCGATGTCGCGTGCCCGCTCCAACACCACTCCAACACCACTCCAACGAATTGACCTCAGGAGATGCACAGATGCCACTGACAGGTTGGCCGGGGGTTGTCGGAGCCGCACTGGAGCGGCAACCCGCGGGGCAGGAGGCGTGGGCCGCCGTGGCGCTGGTCTGCGCCTCGACCCTCGCAGGGGCATGGCTCGCCCGGCGAAACTCGGAACGGATGACGATCTGGCTCGCGATCGCCTCGGCGATGATGCTGGTCACGGCTCTCGTCGACCTGCTTCCTGACGCCTGGCACGACGCGGCGGAAAGCGGCACCCCGTTCTGGATGGTGGCGTTGGCCGCCGCCTTCGGCTTCACCGTGATCACCTATTTCACCCGAAAGGGTTGTGCCTGTCCTCATGACGAGGATCAGCCGCGTGCCGGCAGGCACGCGCCAGGTCTGCACCGGCGGGTCAAGGAGGTGGTCGGCGCGGCGCTGTACGGCGGCATGGGCACGGCGGCGGCTCTGACGTTGCACCGTGCGATCGAAGGGGCAACGCTGGCATTGACCGCATCCGCTGTGATCATTCTCGCCCTGACGGTGCACTCGGCGAGTGAAGGGCTGGCGCTGGCCGCTCTTCTCGACATGGCCAAGCAGCGGTTGAGTCCGTGGTTGGTGGTGGCCTGCCTCAGCCCTGCGGTCGGCGTGCTCACCGCCACTCTTCGGCCGCTGCCTCAGCAGTGGGTGCCGATCCTGCTCGGAGTGGTCATCGGCGTCCTGTCGCGCACGGCGATCGTCGGCATGAGGCTCGCCGGCAGCCGGCAGCGGAACGGCCGCCTCTCCAAACGGCATCTCGCGATCGCCGCCACTGTCTCCGTCACCGCCGGCGCCCTTCTGGCCGCGGCACACGCCATGCACGAGGAGGAGGAAGGCGCCCAGACAGCCGAGCGGCCCGGCAGGGCCATGGCAGCCGGCCCTGCCTCTGCCAGGCCCGTTGCTCACGTCCCCGTGGTGCAACTCACCAGATCATCTCCCGCGTCCGCGGTGTCACGATCTCGGCCTCTGACCCGAGCAGAGCTCCGGGCGGCGTTCGCCTCTGGCGGCATGTCGCCTGCCCAGGTGGTGAATCGGGAGAACTCGGTGGCGAGCCGGATTCCCGTCGCACGTCTCCTCCACGCTCTTCCTCGTCGTGATCGCTTCCGTACCGCCGCGCTCATGGCGGCAGGCGGCACCGGCAGGAAAGCCCGCGTGGGTGACCTGAGCGAGCGGCAGCGTCAGAGCCTGCTGAGGGCCTTCCGGCACTGATGCTTCTCGGCGATGGCAGGAGGAACCCCGTGCCGTCGAGCCGTCACAGGCGCTTGCAAGCCCGGCCGGGATTGGGATCAGGAGGCGTTCTCACTATGGCAGTTCCACATCACCCGGCACCGGATCAGACGGCCGATCACGAGAACCGCCACGAGCCGGGCCACAGCCATGAACACACCCACCCCCATCATGAACAGCCACATCATGAGCCTGATCACAGGCAGAGTCACGGTCGCGGGGGTAGCGTGCACCACGGCCACGCGCGCGGACACGGCCACGGACACGGGCATGGCCATGCGGTTTCGGCGAACGCGGACAAGCGGCTCCTGATCGCCGCCCTGGCGCTTCTCGTCGCGTTCATGGCGGCCGAGCTGGTCGTCGGGCTCGCCGCGCGATCCCTGGCACTCATCTCCGACGCCGGGCACATGCTCACCGACGCCGCCTCGATCGCCTTCGCCCTGGTGGCGATGGCGCTGGCCGCCCGCCCGCCACGAGGTGGATTCACCTACGGGTTCAAGCGGGCCGAGATCCTGTCGGCGCAACTCAACGGTGCGACGCTGCTGGTGCTGGCGGGGTTCTTCTTCTACGAGGCGATTCGTCGCCTCATCGTCCCGCCTGAGGTCGAAGGCGGCCTCGTGCTGGTCACCGCGCTGGCCGGCATCGTGATCAACGTCGCGGCCACCTGGCTGCTCAGCAAGGCGGATCGAAGCAGCCTGAACGTGGAGGGCGCGTTCCAGCACATCCTCAACGACCTGTTCGCGTTCATCGCCACCGCCGTGTCCGGGCTGATCGTTCTCCTTACGGGCTTCGCCCGGGCGGACGCGATCGCCACGCTGATCGTGGCGGCGCTGATGCTCAAGGCCGGGTACGGCCTCATCCGCGAGACCGGGCGGATCTTCCTCCAGGCGGCTCCCGCCGGGCTCATTCCCGCTGAGATCGGCGCGAGGCTGGCCACCCAGCCGGACGTGGCGGAGGTGCACGACCTGCACGTCTGGGAGCTCACCTCCGGCGACCTGACGCTGTCGGCGCACGTCTTCGTCCGCCCCCCGGGCGACTGCGGCGCGGTACGGCGCCGGCTGCAGGAGCTGCTCGCGAGTTCCTATGGCATCTCCCACACGACGTTGCAGGTCGACCAGGCCTCTCGATCGGCGACGGATGCCGTCGACTGCGTCGACCCCCGCCACTGCGCCGACCCGCACGGCCCCCACTACCTGTCCCCGAACGGCTGACCATGCGCACCGCGTACGGCCACAGCCGTGACAGACGGCGCCGGGTGACCCGGACGACGACCGGAATCCGCCGCAAGGCCGCCGGGTCCGTGGTTCTCCTGGTCTCGCTGCCGCTCGCCGCGTGCTCGGGAGCGGGCGCCGAGGACGTCCTGGCACGCGCTCGCGCCACCGGCTCTCTGCGGGTGGCCCTGACCCAGGCCAATCCGCCGTGGAACTTCCTCGACGACGCCGCGCAGCCGGCCGGATACGACGTGGACGTCGCCAAGGACCTCGCGAAGCGGCTGGGGATACCCCGTGTGGACTTCGTCGGAGGCATCCAGGCGGACAGGTTCGACATCGTGGTGTCCGCGCAGACCATCACGAGCAAGCGCGAGCAGCAGGTCGACTTCTCCCGCCCCTACGCGGTCAACGACGTCGCCGTCTTCGTCCGCGCGGGCACCACCGGCATCGCCGGGCCGAAGGACCTGGCCGGCAAGAGGATCGCCGTTTCCGAGGGCACCACGGAGGCCGAGTTCGCGCGGGCCTCCATTCCGGGAGCGGACCTGCGGACCTACAAGAACGCGATGCTTGGCCTGACGGACCTGTCCCAGGGCCGCGCCGACGCCGCCCTGGTCTCCCGGTTCCAGGGCGGCTACCTCGCCGCGAAGAAGGCGCTGCCGGTCCGGGCGGCGATCCCGGTGCTGCACCAGGAGGTTCTCGGCATGTCCTTCCGCAAGAAGTCCCCACGGTTCAAGGACGCCGTGAACACGGCGATCACCGCGATGCTCGCGGACGGCACCCTGTCGGCCATCTCGCGCCGCTGGTTCGGCGGCACCGACATGGCCGCCGCCGTACGCGGCCTGCCGACAGCTCAGACCACCCGACCGCCCGCGGAGAGGAGTTCCTGATGGACTTTCTCGCTCTGCCGATGCCCGCCCTGCTCCAGGGGCTGGCCGTGACGCTCCTTCTCGGCCTCGTGTCCTTCGTCCTCGGCTCCGGTCTCGGCACCCTCGTCGCGCTGGCCAGGATCTCGGCGTTCCTGCCGCTCAGACTCGCGGCCATCGGCTACGTCTCGGTGTTCCGGGGCACTCCCCTGCTCATCCAGATCATGCTGGTCTACTTCGGGCTGCCCCAGCTCGGGGTCAGGATCCCGCCCATCCCCGCCGCGATCCTGACGTTCACCCTCTACTCCGCCGCGTACCTCAGCGAGAACCTCCGCGGCGGAATCCTGGCCGTCGACAAGGGGCAGTGGGAGGCCGCCCACTCGATGGGGATGACCTACCGGCGCATACTCGGGCGGATCATCTTCCCGCAGGCGATCCGGACCGCCCTGCCCGCCATTGGCAACCGGTTCGTCGCCCTGATGAAGGACACTTCGCTCGCCTCGGTCATCACGGTCGTCGAACTCACCCGCGTGGCCGAGAGCGCGGGCAGTTCGTCGTTCCGCTACATCGAGGCCTTCGTCGTCGCCGCCATCGGCTACTGGCTCATCAACACCGCCCTGTCCCTCGGACAGACGGCGCTCGAACGGCACATGGGAAGGGCGTACGCATGACGGACAGGCTCGCGATCGACGCGCACGGACTGCACAAGCGCTTCGGCGACCTCCAGGTGCTCAAGAGCGTGGACCTCTCCGTCCACAGCGGCGAGGTCGTCGTCGTCATGGGCCCCTCGGGCTCCGGCAAGACCACCCTGCTGCGCTGCCTGAACCTCCTGGAGCAACCCGACGCCGGCATCGTCACCGTCCGCGGACGGACCGTCGACTGCTCCGTACGGGGCGCCGGGCGGGGCCAGGCACGGCTCGTCCGCGACATCCGCATCCGCACGGCGATGGTGTTCCAGCACTACAACCTCTTCCCCCACATGACGGTCCTGCAGAACGTGGTGGAGGGACCGCTGTCCGTACGACGTCTGCCGCGGCCCTACGCACAGGAAGTGGGAGAGCGGCTGCTGGAACGGGTCGGCCTCGCCGACAAGCGGGACGAGTACCCTTCGCGGCTCTCCGGGGGCCAGAAGCAGAGAGTCGCCATCGCCAGGGCGCTGGCCATGGACCCGGAGGTCGTCCTGCTCGACGAACCGACCTCTTCTCTCGACCCCGAGCTGCGGGCCGAGGTGCTGCAGGTTCTGCGAGACCTGGCCAGGAGGGGCATGACGATGGTGATCGTCACGCACGAGATCGCGTTCGCTCGCGAGGTCGCCGATCGCGTCCTGTTCATGGACAACGGTTACATCCTCGAGGAGCAGGCTCCCCAGACCTTCTTCAGCGACCCCGCCAACACCCGGGTCAGGTCCTTCCTCCGCGTGATGACCGGGCCGGAATCCCAGCCGGAGATCGAAGCGGCCGGATAACCCGGTCTGAGGGAGCCGGTGACGCCTCCGGCCGTCAGGAGAACGAACACCTCAACGACACGGCCGCCGGCTCAGCGGTCCTCGGACGGCGAGCCCGCGGGCGGCTCGGCCCCCGCCGGCGTGTCGGACGAGGCGCTGCCGCTGTGCGCGGGACCGTGCGCGTCAGCACAGTGTGGTTCCGTGACACCGCGTGGTTCGGCGACACCGCGTGGTTCGGTGGCAGAGTGTGGTTCGGTGACACGGTCGAGTCCGGTGACGCAGTGGGGCTCCGCCGCCTCGGCCGCCGTTTCGCCGATGGTCAGGAGTTGCGGCGGGGCGTGGTCGACCTGGAGGGTGGTGTGGGCGATGCCGTACTCGTCGTGGACCATCCGCTGCGCCGCCTGCCGTACGGCGTGGCAGTCCGCGCCGGGGGCGACCAGGATGTGCGCGGACATGGCGGGGTAGCCGCTGGTGACCTCCCAGATGTGCAGGTCGTGCACCTCCACCACGTGTTCCAGGGCGGCGGCCTTGCGGCCGATCTCGGCGGGGTTCATCCCGGCGGGGGCGGCCTCCATGAAGACCCGGCCGGACTCGCGCACCAGGTCCCATCCGGCCTTGAGCATCAGGGCGGCCACGACCAGCGCGGCCAGGGCGTCGGCCCGGGCCCAGCCGGTCAGCCAGATCACCGCGCCGGCGGCGGTGGTGGCGATGAAGGCGAACAGGTCGTTGAGGATGTGCTGGAAGGCGCCCTCGACGTTCAGGCTGGCGCGGTTGGCCCTGCTCAGCAGCCAGGTCGCGGCCAGGTTCACCGCGATTCCGGCGATGCCGGTGGCGACGACGTAGGCGCCTTCCACCTCGGGCGGCTCGATCAGGCGGCGTACGCCCTCATAGACGAAGTAGACGCTGAGCAGTAGCAGCGTGATGCCGTTGATCTGGGCCGAGATGATCTCGGCACGCTTGAGGCCGTAGGTGAAGCCGCCCTGCGGCGGGCGGGCGGCGATCCGCATCGCGATGATCGCGAAGACGATGGCGATGGCGTCGGTGAGCATGTGCCCGGCGTCGGAGATCAGGGCCAGGGAGTGCGCGACGACGCCGATGACGACCTCGACCGCCATGAAGCCGAGGATGAGCGCCAGCGCGCCGGTCAGCAGACGCCGGTCGGCCTCGGCGCTGACCGCGTGCCCGTGACCATGGCCGTGGTCGTGACCCTTACTCATCGTCCCGGTCCTGCTCGCCGTGCCGCATGTGGGTGATCGCCAGGTCGAACAGTAGCCGTACGTGCGAGTCCGCGAGGCGGTAGTAGGCCATCCTTCCCGCGCGTCGCACCTTCACCACGTTGTGGACGCGGAGCAGGCGCAGGGCGTGGGACGCGGCGGACATGCTGTGGCCGGTCGCCGCAGCGAGATCGCACACGCACATCTCGCCGCCCTCCAGCAGCGCCGCGATCAGCCGCAACCGCCCGGGATCGGCCAGGAGGCCGAAGATCTGCGCCAGGTCCTCGACCATCTCCTGGCCGGGCATCGCCCGCCGGACACTCTCCACGCGGGCCGCATCGACGACGGGCAGCGAGCAGGAGTCGGTCGAGACGATCGCCGTTACATTTGCACCACTGTTCATATATGAGAGCATAACGAGACGATCTCATCTGTCAACGCTCGCGATGCCAGGACACGTGCTCAGATGCGAGGGGCTCGGGCTGCGGTCATGAGGCGTTCGGAGAGGGTCCGGCAGGCCGATCCCTGTCTCGACCTGTGACTATTACCACAAGCAGCTCCACGGATACTCATCGTTTACACGCGCGAGCAACGTCGGCCTCCCAGGCGGCTGCGACATCCCCAGGGCACCCGAACCGGCTTTACGGCCGCCATATTCTACTTTGTGTAGAAGTTCTACGCGTCGTAGAAGATAGGCGATAGGAGAAGCCCGATGAGCGGTGCGGAGCAGGCGACCAGGCAAGAGCGCCTCTCGCAACTGCAGGCCCGGCAGCGGAGGTCTGACCGGTTGCGGAGAGTCACTCTGATCGGTACGTCGGCCCTTCTGGTGAGCGGGATCGCCGTGGCAGGTGGAGTCTTGTTCCTCAAGGAGAGGAACAGGACTTCGCTTGATGCCGTGCGCAGCTATGTCATCAAGAGCCGCGATCACACCACCGAGACCGTCGCGTACCCGCAGTCCCCACCGGTCGGCGGTGACCACGACCCGACCTGGATCAACTGCGGCATCTATGACCAGCCGGTTCGCACCGAGAACGTGGTGCACGCGCAGGAGCACGGCGCCGTCTGGATCACACACTCGACGGCTCTCCCGAGGGAGGATCTGCAGAAAATCCGCGATCTCGTCGCCGGCCAGGAGTACGTGGTCCTCTCTCCGTTCGCCGGTCAGAGGTCCGCGGTCGTCGCGAGCGCATGGGGCAAGCAACTGACCCTGGACGGCCCGGACGACCCGAGACTCGCGCGTTTCATCCGTGCCCACGCGAAGAGCCCTCAAGCTCCCGAGCCGGGCGCGCCCTGCGACGGCGGAACGGGAGAGCCCTCCGTATGACCTGGATCAGACGCCTGAGACCGCGCGCCCTGGCCGTTGCCGCCGTCGCCGCCGTGGTGGTCGTCCTGGCCGGAGCGGCCCTCAATCGTCAGGGTCCGGCCGACGACTCACCCGAGGCCGGATTCACCAGGGACATGCAGATTCACCACGCACAGGCCGTACGCATGGCAATGATCGTGCGCGACCGCACCGCGGATGCGGAGGTGCGGACTCTCGCCTATGACATCGCGCTGACCCAGCAGCAGCAGATCGGCCAGATGTTCGCCTGGCTCGACATGTGGGGACTGCCGCAGACCTCCCTGGCTCCTCCGATGACATGGACGACGCGGCAGGGGCACGGCTCCATGGGTCACACCGCCGCCTCGATGCCGGGAATGGCGACATCCGGCCAACTGAAGCAGTTGGAGGGGGCCCAGGGGCGTGAGGCGGAGGCGCTGTTCCTCCGCCTGATGATCGCGCATCACAAGGGTGGCGTGGACATGGCGCGTGCCGCCCTGCGGTTGAGCGGCGACGAGCGCGTTCGACGGCTGGCGGAGGCGATCGTCGCGGCTCAACAGGGGGAGATCTCGTTGATGGAACGGATGCTGTCGACGAGGGAAGCTTCAGGCTGAACAGCACTGCCGGGGCTGTGACCACCGCTGTGGGGCACTCCCCCAGGCTCGGGATCCACGCTGTGTCGGAGATGCGGATGAGCAGTTGGTGGCGCAGAGGCCAGAGCGCGGCCGGCCGGTTGAGGCCGACCGGCCGCGTGAGGAATCGAACAACCGCGTGAGCGCCGGTCGGCTTCTTATCTCGGCCTGTCCCCCGCTGTCCGCGCACGCGGAGGAACTGTTGGTCCGGCGGTTCCCTCCGGCTTCGCCTGCGATGCCGCGAGGGCTTCGGAAGGCGGGGCGTCCGTGGCGCGGCGGCCTCGGGTGAGGAAATGGACGGCGATCGCGCCCGCTGTGCCCGCCGCCGCCAGCAGCGCCCATGGTGTCGCACTTCCCGCGGAATCGAGAAGGGCACCGATGATCACGTTGCCGAGGGTGACAGCGATGCCGGCCACCGTGTTGTACAGCCCGTAATGGGTGGCGACGAGCCGTTCCCCCGACAGCAGCACCACCGTGTCCATCTCGAACGGGTAGGTCAGTGCGCCGCCGAGCGCCAGCATCACCGTGCAGACGAGCACCGCCGCCAGACGCAGGCCATCCGATCGCCCGCCCCCGGTCCAGGCCGTGATCGCTATGGGCACGAAGGCCAGCGCCATCAGCGCGAGCCCGCGGCTGATGGCCTGACCGCTGCTCCAGCGGGCGCGGGCCCACTCGGTGATGCGCAGCTGGCCGCCGATGGCGACCACGGCCGACACCACGAACAGGGCGCTGACCTCGCCTGTGCTGCCCAGGTGCAGTGGCAGCGCCAGGTAGATCTGGAAAGCCAGTACGTAGGAGGTGCACATGGCCAGGGTGAACAGCAGGAACGGCCGGTTGGTGACCACGATGCGCCATCCGGCCGGCAGCCCCGTCGGCGCATCAGTGGTGCTGCGGCAGGGCGGCAGTGCCGCCGACTGCAGCAGGGTCAGCAGCGCGAACACGGTCGCGGCCGTTCCGCATACCAGCGGGAAGCCGACGGTCACGAGGGCGAGCCCGATCAGGGGACCGGCCAGGATGCCCGCCTGGTAGAAAACGTTGAACAGGGCGAACGCCTCCACCCGGCGGTCTTTGGCGTCATGGGCGAGGTAGGCCCGGACCGCGGGGTTGAACAGCGCACCGGCCAGACCGGTCATCGCCGAGGCGACCAGCAGCGCGGGCAGAGTGGCGGCGAAGCCGAGCAGAGCGAATCCGCAGGTGCGCAGCAGGCAGCCCGCGATGATGATCGGCCGGTAGCCCAGCCGGTCGGCCAGAGCGCCGCCGAGAAGGAACAGGCCCTGCTGGCTGAGGTTGCGCATGGCCAGAACCAGGGCGACGGTCCAGGCCGCCATGCCCAGGCCGTGGGCCAGGTGACCGGCCAGATAGGGCATCAGCATGTAGAAGCCGACGTTGATGGCGAACTGGTTGAGCATGAGCAGCCGGACGCTGCGGTCGAAGGAGCGGTAGCGGTGCCACATCAGCGCATCAC
Source organism: Microbispora sp. NPDC046933 (assembly GCF_040644635.1). Classification (NCBI taxonomy): domain Bacteria; kingdom Bacillati; phylum Actinomycetota; class Actinomycetes; order Streptosporangiales; family Streptosporangiaceae; genus Microbispora; species Microbispora sp. NPDC046933. Next base: position 212,479 of record NZ_JBEYWW010000006.1, read on the forward strand.
CATCCGCGTCCAGGTGACCGCCTCGGCTTCGCCCGGGTGCTTGATCTCCTCGGGTTCGGAGGCCGGAGGCCTGCCCAGCAGGTGATGTGCGGCGCAGTAGACGTCGTCGTAAATCGTGGTGTAGTACCGGGCGGGGCCGTCAGGGAAGATCGCCACGATCCGGGAGTCGCCGGGCAAGGTGGTGGCCAGCCAGGAGGCGACCACGCAGACGGCGCCGACGCTCCACCCTCCGCTGGCGTAGTGCGTGGCGGCCAAGGTGCGGCAGGCCCAGGCGGCCTCGTGCGGGGCGACCCAGTGGACCTCGTCGAACTCCTCACGCGCGACGTTGCGGGGATGGATGCTGCTGCCCAGGCCGCGCATCAGACGCGGGCGGGCGGGCTGTCCGAAGATCGTCGATCCCACCGCGTCCACGCCGACCAGGCGCATGGCAGGGTGATGACGGCGCAGGACTTTGGCCACTCCCGCCGAGTGGCCCCCGGTGCCCACGCTGCAGACCAGCACGTCGACCCGGCCGAGTTGCTCGACGAGTTCGTGTGCCAGTCCGGCATAGGCGTCGACGTTGTCGGGGTTGTCGTACTGCCGGGGCCAGTAGGCTCCCGGATGCCGGGTCAGCAGATGGCGCACCCGGTCCAGGCGGGCCTGCTGCCAGCCCCTCTCCGGATGCGGCCGTTCGACGGTTTCGACACGCGCGCCGTAGGCGCGCAGAAGGCGATGCACGATCGCCTCCATCCCCGGGTCGGACACCACGGTGACGGGATGACCGTAGACGATGCCGGCCAGCGCGAGTCCCAGGCCGAAGGTTCCGGAAGTGGACTCGACGATCATCGCTCCGGGGGTGAGATCGCCTCGCATGAGGGCGCGCCGCACGATGTGCAGGGCAGGGCGGTCCTTGAGCCCCCCGGGGTTGGCGCCCTCCAGCTTGGCCCAGAAGCCCCGCCCGGGCGGGGTGAACGGCTCGGAGATCCAGCAGACGGGAGTGTTGCCCACCAGCTGAGCAAGGGAAGGTCTGGACGTCGGAACAGTATTGATCAAAGACATGGTCGGTCACGCTCTCTCCGGCGCACGGCGCCGGGGTCCTGAAGGAATGCACACAGGGCGGGCAGGCCGGACCTCGTGGAGGGCCGGCGTCGCCTGTGACCTTCAGGGCCGATACACCTCGAGCGTGTGCGTCCGCACCGAGCGTGCGCGATGGCCGCATGGAGGGTCTCGTCCCGGAGCCGGCGGTGGCAGGGCCGCGCTCACCGCGACAGCGGACTCGGCGATGACGAGCCGCGGTGCGGTCGCGGGCGCGACGGCAAGCTGCTGGCATTCCGGCACGGGAAAGGCGTCCGGATGAGCGATCGCATCATGATGGTGCGGCACCGGATGGTGATCGCACGACTGCGCCGGACGGGAGCCGCACTCGCTGTGATGGTGCGGCGTCAGCGTATGCGCCGACAGGTGAGCGATGGTGACGATTGCGAGCAGCACGCAGGCCCACACCAGGACCCTCGCCTGGCGTGCTCCGCCTCGCGCACCCCACTCCACAAGTCGCTCACTGTAATCGATCAATCGCAAAGCGTGGTCACGGCCAACGTGTTGTCCTTTCCCTCCGTGAAGATGCCCCACGCTCTTACGCGGTGAGCCGGCGTCGCCCCAGGGCGCGGGGCCGGCCGCAACGGCCGGTAATGTGACGACCGTGACGATGGGCGATGCGGCTCGCAGGCTCACTCCGCTGGGCGGGCTGCTGCTGGTCGCCGCCGTCTTGTGCGGGCTGGTCGCCATGCACGGAATGCAACCCTCACCTGGCCCGGCGCCCGCTCCAAGCGTTCTCGCCATGGGGCTTGATCACGCCGTCGGCGCCGGCACCCCGATGTCGCTCGACAACCGTCACCAGGACGGGCACGGCTCCTCCCACAACGGCCACGCGGGCGGCCAGGTCTGCCTCGCCTTCCCGGCGGCTGGAACGGCTCTCGTGCTCCTCGCCGTCGCGACGGTACTCGGCTGGGCCGTGCCGGCGTCGATACGGCCCCTGCGGGGAAGGATGCCGCTCGGGCCCACCGCCCGTCCTCGAGGACCGACTCTCGCGCAACTCTGCGTGATCCGGGTGTAGAGGCCGCACTCGGCGGTCTGCTTCGACCGCCGAGCGCCGGCTTTCCATACACCTCGATGAACACGGAGGGTGTTCGTTCATGAAGCGCATTGTCATTCCCGCGGCCGTTCTCGCAGCGGCCGGTCTGCTGGTCACCGCCTGCGGCTCCACGGATGCCGCCGATCACGCCACTGTCGCCGATCACACCACGCCGGCCATGGCCTCCACGTCGGCCATGCCGATGGCGTCGACTCCGGCCACGAGCCCGGCAGCCGATCACAACGACCAGGACGTCATGTTCGCCCAGATGATGATCCCTCATCACCGCCAGGCGGTGGAGATGGCGCAGCTGGCCAAGAACCACGCCGCCGGCAGTCGGGTCAAGGAACTGGCCAAGAAGATCGAAGCGGCCCAGGATCCCGAGATCCGAACGATGAGCGACTGGCTCACCGGCTGGGGCGCGCAGGTGCCCGGCGAGCACACCACGCCGATGGACCACGGCATGCCCGGAATGATGTCCAGCCAGGACATGAAGAAGCTCGAAGGCCTCAGGGGAGCGGCCTTCGACCGGGCGTTCCTGACCATGATGATCCAGCACCACGAAGGCGCCATCACCATGGCCGAGCAGGAGCAGGCAGGCGGCATCTACGAGCCGGCCAAGCAGATGGCCGCCTCCATCATCTCCAGCCAGTCCGCGGAGATCACCGCGATGAAGCGGCTCCTGCGGTAGGTGTGGCGGGATGGGCGGCGAGCGTGCCTCGCCGCCCATCGATCGCATGGCGTTCGAGGCGGTGCTGACTGCGGCCGGCCGAACAAAGCAGACAGCTATTATCGCCGCACGCGACTGCTGCGCCGCCCCGGCCTGCGCCTCGGCACGCACTCGCGGCCGAGACAACCCATCGAACCAGGCGCCACGGTGCCCGGCCGTGACGAAAGCGAGCAGGCATGACCGGATCGCAGGGCTGGGACCTGCTCATCGGGCTCGCGGTCGCGCTGGCGGTCACCTGGCTGGCGTTGATCGGCGCGCTGGCCATCGCTCGCCCCCGCGGCGGGCTGCTGCGCGAGGCGCTGCGGCTGCTGCCCGACACGCTGCGCCTGGTCCGCCGCCTGGCCGCCGATCGCGACCTGCCCCGCGGCATCCGCGTACGGCTCGCGCTGCTGCTGGCCTACCTGGCGATCCCCATCGACCTGGTGCCCGACGTCATCCCGGTCCTGGGCTATGCCGACGACGCCATCATCGTCACCGCCGTCCTGCGCTCGGTCGTCCGCCGCGCCGGCTTACCCGCTGTGCGGCGGCACTGGCCCGGCACCGACGATGGTTTCGCCGTCCTGGTCAGGCTGACCGGACTGGACAAGCCGCCCGCCGCCCCTGATTCATCGTGACCTGGCGCAAGTAGTGTCGATAACTGCGCGCTTCACAGCAGCATCGGCCTTCGCAGATCTGTTGATGTCCCGTCCCCTCGGCGCTGAGGCGGTCTCATTGCGTTCACCGGCGGCGAACCCGCTTCCCGCAGACAGTCACGTGCACAGCGAATGGTCCTGGGACGCTCTGGCCGGCTCCATGGAGCGGACCTGTGAGCGGGCCGTCGAGATCGGGTTGCCGTCCCTGGCCTTCACCGAGCACGCCGACTTCACCCCGTGGCTCCTGCGCGAGCACGACAGGATTCCCGACGCCTGGCAGGCACTGGTGAACGGCCGGGTGCTCACCCCACCGGAGATCGACCTCGACGGCTATCTGGAGTGCCTGCACCGATGCCGCGACCGCTTTCCGGACCTGCGGATCCTGTCGGGCGTCGAGCTGAGCGAACCCCACCGGCACGGCCACCGGGCCGGTGCGCTCCTCGCGTCGGGGGGATTCGACCGTGTGCTCGCCTCCGTGCACTTCCTGCCGGTCGGCAGCGGGTCCACCGAGGTCTCCGGTCTCTACCGGGACCAGCCGGCCTCCGCGGTGGTGCGCGGCTACCTGGCCGAGACCCTGCGGATGATCGAGCGGTTCGACGACTTCGAGATCCTTGCCCACATCGACTATCCGGTCCGGCACTGGCCCGCCGATGCCGAACCGTACGATCCCGTGGCGTTCGAGGACGACTACCGCGTGGTCCTGCGGGCCCTCGCGGGTGCGGGCAAGGCATTGGAGATCAACACCAGGGTTCCCCTGCATCCGCTGGTCGTGCGCTGGTGGCACGAGGAAGGCGGTCAGGCCGTCACCTTCGCCAGCGACGCGCACGATCCCCCCTCACTGGCCCGCGGTTTCTCGGAGGCGAGTGCGATGGCCGAGTCCTGCGGATTCCGGCCCGGGGCGCACCTGACCGACTTCTGGAAGCGACGCTGACGGCCGGGCAGGGGCGCGATCTGGCGCGCCGGACCGCGAAACGCATCGGATGCCGCAGAATGGTCCACCGGCGACGCCTGGGCCGACGATCCGGGGCGCGACTCCTCCCTGGCGCGTTCGACCTCAGCGGCCACCCGGGCCATGAGGCCGGTGGCAGGTTCGTCGACCGGCACCCCGGCATGACCGTCCCTCGACGGCGCCCTCGCCGGGTCAGGTGACCGGCGAGGATTCCGGCTCCGGCAGGCCGCCGCGTACGGGGGGCGGATTCATTGGGTGACCTTCTGGAGGAACTCGCTCACGTTCACCGCGGTCCTGCTGATCTTCTCTTCGAGCGTGAGCGACTCGGGCATCCGCCCGCCGGGCCCGACGTCCTTCTTGCCGCGCAGGTAGAGAGAGCACGCCAGGTCGGTGCAGATGTAGGCGCCCACGGAGTTGCCGTTGCCGCCGGCGCGGCGGGCGGTCATCAGCGACACGCCGTCGCCGGTGTGCGTCGTCAGGCAGAGCGAGCACATGCTGCGCCGCACATGCCCGGCATTGGAGGTGGCCCGTCGCAGCGCCACCCCGACCAGCCGGTCGCCCTGCTCTGCCACGAGGTAGGCACGCCCCGGCGAGGAGGGGTCCTGCCAGCCCAGGAAGTCCAGGTCGTCCCAGGGCCGCACATCCAGGTCCCTCGGTACGGCAAGGCGTTTGACCTCGCCCTTGGTGCAGTTGACGAACGAGGCGCGGATCTCGCGCTCGGCAATTGGCCTCATAGGCACGAAGCTATCGCCCCTTAAAATCAGGGGCAAGCGATTATGTATTCACCTAGGGGTCCTAGGAAGGCGGACGCTGTTCACTTACTGCAGCCCGGGCGCGGTCGCCCGGCTGCGCCGACCATCACCTGAACTCCCCCACGAGCAGGGGATGACGGACCGAACACTCTCCGTTACTATCCGATTACTGATAGTAGAAGTTCGGCCAGCCCAAGGAGCGTCATGAAAAGGTACCTCCTCGTCCCCGCCCTGACGGCCGCGACAATCGCGATCAGCGCCGGCGCCGCCTACGCCTCCCAGTACGTCGCCTATGAGGGGCCCGGCTTCAGCGGCAGGTCGGTGGTCATCGACCGCTGCGGCGTGTCCAACATCCCCTTCCACGGGTCGTACCGCTGGTACGGCGACGGCCAGAGCGGCCGGATGTACAACCAGCCCGACGCGCAGGGCGTCGCCCACTTCACGCTCGCCGCCGACAGGAACGCGGAGCAGAGGACTCCGGTCGGCTGGCAGAGCATCTTCATCGTCTGCTGACCCCGGCTCCGCCACGCCCCGCCTCCGGCACCTGCCGGGGGCGGGGCGTTCCGCATTCCGCGTGCAGGTGGGCCGGCCGCACCCCTGCTGCGTCAGCTGGTGGCGTGGGGACCTTCTCCGTGCAGGTGAGCCCTGCTCGATTACGTGGTCCGGGAGGACGCGATCCCCGCGATCGCTCCCATCGTCGCGGGGCTCAACGCCCGCGAAAAGGCCGGTGCGGGCCGCCGGTGCCGGCTGAAAGACTGCCGGGCATGGCCACATCGGAACCGAAGACTGATCTCCAACGCTATCTGCAAGCCGCCCGCGATGCCCTGCTGTGGAAGCTCGACGGGCTCTCCGAGTATGAGATCCGCCGCCCGCTGACCCCCACCGGCACCAACCTCCTGGGGCTCGTCAAACACGTGGCCGGAGTGGAGGCGGTCTACTTCGGCGAGACCTTCGGGCGGCCGTTCGGCGAACCGCTGCCGTGGATGGCCGACGACGCCGAGGACAACGCGGACATGTGGGCGACCGCGGACGAGTCGCGCGACCACATCGTCGAGCTGTACCGCCGGGTGTGGCGGCATTCGGACGCCACGATCGCCACGCTGGCGCTCGACGCGGTCGGCCGCGTGCGGTGGTGGCCGGATGAGCGGAGCGAGGTGACGCTGCACCAGATCCTGGTGCACGTGATCGCGGAGACCAACCGGCACGCCGGCCACGCCGACATCGTCAGGGAGCTCGTCGACGGAGCGGCCGGGATGCGGGACGGAAACCTCAACCTGCCCTCCGGGGATCAGGCCTGGTGGGAGAGCTACCGGAACCGGCTGGAGCAGACCGCGCGGGACGCCGCCCGCGGCTGACCTCGCCCCGCCGCCGTCGTCACCTCCACCCGCCGGACGGAAATCCGCCGGATCCCGGGCCCGCGCAGCGTGCCGGGTCGCGAGAGCTCCGCGGACGGCGGTTTCCGTTCCGATTCACTCCGATGGCGGTGGCGACCGAGGCGTCTTCGGTGAAAACGGTCCGTACATCCCCGAGACGCTTCTCGTCCAACAAGCGGCCGAGGCGGGCTACGAGGTCGCTGAGCTCATAACGATCGGTCGCGTATTGGCGCAGATTCAGGAGGACCTGTGCGCGCCGCTCTCGCACACCGAACGCGAGGAGCTCGCCCGGCTGCTGACCCGTATCGTCGACCATCACTCCCGAGCCCGCACCCCTGAGTCTCTCCGCGGGAAGCAGTCGAAAACCTGTACGCGTCGTGAGGCGCCACGCCTGTCACGAGGGGGAGAACCGGCCGGAAGTACGGTCGCGGGTGGTGTGAACCATGCTTCCGGCCGATAACGGCAGGGGGCCGCCGTCCTCAGGATGAGGCCCCATGCACCGTGAGAACGCCCCCTCCCCCGCCGCCCGCCCGCGGCCCGGCGGGACCGGCCACAGCACCACCTCCGCGGGCCGCCCGCGCATCGCCGCGCTCGACGTCGTACGCGGGTTCGCGTTGTGCGGGATCCTTCTCGCCAACGTCCAGCCGATCGCCGCGACCGGCGCGTTCGTCGCGCCGTCCGCTTCCGGCGGAAACGAGGCCGCCTGGCTGGGCCTGCTCGTCGAGCAGCGCTTCTTCCCGATCTTCTCCCTGCTCTTCGGCGTCGGGTTCTCGCTGCTGCTGGACTCCGCGGCGGCCCGCACCGCCCGGCCGCGTGTGATCCTGCTGCGCCGGCTCCTGGTGCTGCTCGCGCTCGGCGTGGCGCACTTCGTGCTGCTGTGGCACGGCGACATCCTGAGCACCTACGCCGTCGTCGGCCTGCTGGTGCTGCTGCCCTCGACCTGGCTGCCCCGTCTGGCCGTCGCCGTCCTCGCTCCCGCGTTCGTCGTGGTGTCGCTGCTCATCGGTGGTGACCGGATCGCCCTGATCGCCGGACTGTTCCTGCTGGGCTCGGCACTGGTCCGGTACGGCGTGATCGACCGGCTGGAGCAGCCGTCGCGCGTGCCGGCCACGCTCGGGCTGGTCCTGGCCGCCGCCGCGGCGCCCGTGCTGTGGCTCCAGACCGGGTTCGACCCGGCAGACCGCGGCTTCAGCGTGTCGATCGCCGGGGCCGGGCTGCTGATCGCCGGAGTGTACGTCTGTGTCCTGCTCGTTCTGCTCTGGACGCCGCTGCGGCCGGTGCTGCGGGCCGTGTTCGCGCCGCTCGGGCGGATGGCGCTGACCAATTATCTGTCGGCGACGGTCCTCGTCCTGGTGACGGGCCGCGCCCTCGGCGGCCCGCCGCACACCTGGACAGCCTCGGCCGTGCTCCTGATCGCCGGCGCCATCCTCGCCGTCCAATGGCTGTGGTCCACCCTGTGGCTGCGCCGATACCGGCAGGGCCCGCTGGAGTGGCTGTGGCGCTGGGCCACCTGGGGCCGCCGCCCGCCCCTCCGCCGTGAGTAGACAGTCGTCCCGCCCCGGCGGCGGCCCGGGCCCGTGACGGCGTACGGCCGCTCTGGTGTAGGGTGCCGGTCACGGCGGCGACGACGCGAGGAGGTGAGCCCCATTACCGCTGAACAGGTCGGGTGCTCCCCCACCCCCGTGCGTACGGTCGCCTAGAGGCAGGCAGACCGCGGGAGCGCCCTCGGCACACCGAAAGGCTCTCCCTTGTCACTGTCCTTCTCCCCTGCTCTTCCCTCGATCGTGGCCCGGCTGCGGGCCGCCGGGTGTGTGTTCGCCGAAGACGAGGCCCGTCTGCTGGTCTCCGCCGCGCGTACGCCCGCCGAGCTCGACGACATGGTGGACCGGCGCGTCCGCGGCCTGCCCCTGGAACACGTCCTCGGCTGGGCCGAGTTCTGCGGTCTTCGCCTGGCCGTCGACCCGGGCGTCTTCGTGCCCCGGCCGCGCACCGAGTTCCTGGTGCGCCAGGCCGCCGCGCTCGCCCGGCCGGGCGCCGTCGTCGTCGACCTGTGCTGCGGCTCGGGCGCGCTGGGCATGGCGCTGGCCGCCGCCGTCGGGCCGGTCGAGCTGCACGCCGTGGACGTCGACCCCGCCGCCGTACGCTGTGCCCGCCGCAACCTCGCCCCGGCGGGTGGCAGGGTGTACGAAGGCGACCTGTACGCGGCCCTGCCCGCCGGTCTGCGGGGACGGGTGGACGTCCTCGTCGCCAGCCCGCCGTACGTGCCCACCGGCGCCATCGGGCTGCTGCCGCCGGAGGCGCGCGTGCACGAGCCGCAGGTCGCGCTGGACGGCGGCGCGGACGGGCTCGACATCGTACGGCGGGTCGTCGCCGGGGCGGAGGCCTGGCTCGCGCCGGGCGGCCTCCTGCTGGTGGAGACGAGCGAGGGCCAGGCCCGGGAGACCGCCGGCGCCGTCGCCCGCGCCGGGCTCGCCGCCCGCCTGACGCACGACGAGGAACTGGACGCCACCACCGTGATCGGCACCATGCCGCGCCCGGCACGAAAAACCGGTTGATCGGCTTCCGGGGCGGTCGTCTATCGTCGGGCGGTGCTTTCCGACGTGCGGCTGCCACCGGCCGAGACCCAGGAGCAGTTCATGGCCGTCCGCCGGGACGAGTCACGTCTCGGCCCGGCCGTGTCTGCCCTGGTGAGCGGGCTCGGGCTGGGTGACGAACGCGTCGAGCGCTTCGCCGACGGGTCGCTGCCGGTCTACGCGGTGGGCGACCGGCACGTGCTCAAGCTCTACCCGTCGATCGCCCTGCCGGAAGGGTACGACGTCGAGCACGCCGTCCTGCGGGCCGTCGAGGGACGCCTGCCGATCCCGACGCCGCGGGTCCTGGACGCGGGGCCGCTCGACGGGTGGAGCTACATCCTGATGACGCGCCTGCGCGGTGAGAGCCTCGCCGTGGCGTGGCCGCGCATCCCGCGAGACAGCCGGGTGAAGCTGGCCGCCGTCGTGGGCGAGACGCTGGCGGCGCTCCATTCCGTCTCCTCCCCCGCCGTCGACGCGGTCGTGGGCCCGCAGGACTGGGGCGGCTTCCTCCGTACGCGGCGGGAGGCGTGCGTGGCGCACCACCGCGCCGACGGGCTGGACGAGGCGTGGCTGGCGCAGATCCCGGGCTTCCTCGACAGCGTCGAGCTCACGCCGTCCGCGCCCATGCTGCTGCACACGGAGGTGATGCGCGAGCACCTGAGGGTGGTGCGGGACGGCGACGGCTGGCGGCTGTCGGGGCTGTTCGACTTCGAACCGGCGATGCGGGGCGCGCGGGAGTACGAGTTCGCCTCGGTGGGGCTGTTCTTCTCCTGTGGCGAGGCGGAGATCCTGCGCCCCCTGCTCCTCGCGTACGGCTACCGCGAGTCGGACCTGGGCGAACAGCTGTGCAGGCGGCTGCTGGCCTACGCCCTGCTGCACCGGTACAGCTCGTGACGCAGGTGCCGGTCGAGGAAGGCGCCGATGGCCAGGCGGGCCTTGGCCAGCCAGCGGCGCGGGATCATCGGATAGACCTGTCAGCGCGCCGCGGCGCCGGTGACGTACTCGTGCAGGCGGGCCGCCCCTTCGAGCATGGCGACGGCCGTGGCGGCGAGGGCGGCGCCGCGCTCGGCGAGAGCCGCGCGCAGCGCCTCGGTGCTGCCGGTGCGGCGCAGGCCGTCGAGCACGTCCCCGATCCGCGCCAGCGGATACCGCCCCTGCCGGAGCATGTGGATCATGCGGGCGTCGCGGACCTCCGCCGGGCCGTACCACCGGTAGCCGGTGCCGGGCTCACGCTGCGGCGTCAGCAGCCCGGCGGCCTCCCACACCCGCAGCGCCGAGGTGCGCACGCCGAGGAGGGCGGCCACCTCCCCGATGCGCAGGGCGGACTGCGGCGCCGCCGGGCCGCCGGGATCCTGCCCGGCGACCGCCTCGAGCGCCTCCCTCGTCGCCCGCAGGGCGAGCCGCTGCCGGTGCAGCGCGGCGTGGCAGGCGTCCACGAGGGCGAGCGCGCCCGCCAGGTCGCCGTCGTGCACCGCCAGCATGACCGAACGGGCGGCCTCCCACCCGTACCCCTTCGCCAACGCCCGGTAGGCGAGCAGGGCCGCACGATGCCGCGTGTCGAACCTGCGGTAGCCGGAGGCCGTCCGCTCGGCAGCCGGGAGGATGCCCGCGTCGGCGTAGTTGCGGATCTGCTGGGTGGAGACCCCCGCCTCCCGCGCCAGATCGACCGGGCGCAGCGCCCTGCGGCTCACCGCACTTGAGGCTTCGGATCGCATCCGCTCATGGTAATCACCTGCGAGCCTCAAGCCCCGTCCGTCAGGTGAAGGCCCGGCGCAGGGCGTAAAGTGCGGCGCCGGCGGCGAGCACGGCGGCCCCGGAGACCACCGAGGACAGCGGCAGGGCGAAGGCCAGGATCAGGCACCCGGCCAGGCCGACGGCGGGCACGACCCGCGGCGGCCGCCCCTCACCGGGGCCGAGGGTCCAGGCGGCGGCGTTGGCGACGGCGTAGTAGACCAGCACCCCGAAGGAGGAGAACCCGATCGCGCCGCGCAGGTCCGCGGTCGCGGCCAGGATCGCCACGACCGCGCCGACGGCCAGCTCGGCGCGGTGGGGCACCGTGAAGCGCGGGTGGACGGCGGCCAGGGCGTGCGGCAGGTGCCGGTCGCGGGCCATCGCCAGCGTGGTGCGGGACACCCCGAGGATCAGAGCGAGCAGCGAGCCGGTGGCGGCGACCGCGGCACCCGCCCGTACGACCGGGGCCAGACCGGGATGCCCGGCCTCCCGCACGACGGCGGCCAGGGGGGCCACCGCGTCCCCCAGCGCCGCGCCGCCCAGCACGGCGAGCGCGGACACCGCGACCGCCGCGTAGACGACCAGGGTGAGCCCGAGCGCGAGCGGAATCGCGCGGGGAATCGTCCGCGCCGGGTCGCGCACCTCCTCGCCGAGGGTGGCGATGCGGGCGTATCCCGCGAAGGCGAAGAACAGCAGACCCGCCGCCTGCAGCGCCCCGCCGGCGGTGGCGTCGGCTCCGGCGTCCAGCCGCGCCGGGTCCGCGGCGCCGGACGTCAGGCCCGCGACCACCACGGCGGCCAGCACGGCGAGGACCATCCCGACGATGACCCGGGTGAGCCAGGCGCTCTTGTGGATCCCCGCGTAGTTCACGGCGGTCAGCGCCGCCACCGCCGCCACCGCCACCGCGTGGGCCTGCTCCGGCCACACATAGGAGCCGACGGTCAGCGCCATCGCCGCACACGAGGCGATCTTGCCGACCACGAACGCCCACCCCGCCAGGTAGCCCCAGAAGTCCCCCAGCCGCTCCCGCCCGTACACGTAGGTGCCGCCGGAGGCGGGGTAGCGGGCGGCCAGCCGGGCCGAGGATGTCGCGTTGCAGTAGGCGACCACCGCCGCCGCCGCCAGCCCGAGCAGCAGCCCGGACCCGGCCGCCCGCGCCGCGGGCGACAGGGCGGCGAAGATCCCCGCGCCGATCATCGAACCCAGCCCGATGACCACGGCGTCGGCCAGGCCCAGCCGGCGCTCCAGCGGCCCCTGCCCGGCGCGGGCCGGTGTGCCCGTCACGACGACCTCCACAGACACGGATCCGACATCGATCACGGTATCGCCCGGCGGAGGGCGCCGGGCGGGCGCGTTCGTCTCAGGGCCACAGGCGGCGCCGCGCTCGGCGTCCGCCGGGACGGTCGTGCCCCGCACCCGGATCTGACGGCCCTGCTCGGGCCAGTAGAACGCCAGAGCGGCGTACGGTGTGGCGGCCAGCTCCCGTCCCTTGCGGCTGCCCGCGCTCGTCGCGAAATACCAGGTGCCGTCCGCGGCGAGGTCCTTGCAGATCAGCACCCGGGAGGAGGGCCGTCCGGCGGCGTCGGCCGTCGCCAGGGACATGGCATCCGGCGCCGCTCGCCGTGCCCGAGCGTTTACCCGCTCCGCCGCGTGGTGTATGGCCGTGTGGGGCAGCCTCCGATCACAGGCGAGCGTGCGGGCGAGACCTGACGACCGGGCGAGGACGGAGACGGAGTGGACGATCGCGACTCACCGGTGGTGCGCCGCCGCGACCTGCTTGGCCTGTCCGCCGCCGCCGCTGTCGTGGGGGGCGGCGACCGTCACGGCCCCCTCGGCGGCGGCTGCGCCGTATGCCCCTCCGCCACCCGGCGTATGACGAGGGCCGGGGCCGCCCGGACCCTGGTCGCCGACATGGCGGCGTTCGTCCGCATGTACGAGCCCCACGAGGCGCGGGAGGACACGGTGGTGTTCCCCGCCTTCCGTGGGGTCGTGCCCGCCAAGGAGTTCCTCCGCCTGGCCGAGGTCTTCGAAGACGAGGAGCACCGGCGTTTCGGGCCGCGCGGCTTCGAGGGGGTGGTCGACCAGGTCGCCGACATCGAGAAGGCGCTTGGCATCTACGACCTGTCCCGCTTCACTCCCCCCGGGTGACGGACCCCGACCGGCTCGGCGCCTCCGCGGCCGCTCGTCAACCGCGCCCCGCTTCGGCGGGCGCGGCTTCGGAGGCGGCATCCGAGGTGGACGGCACGACGGGAGCCGCCTTCGCGGCGACCAGGCGGGCGCCGATGCCAAGCATGGCGCTGACCACCAGCGTGACGCCCATCGGCAGGGCGGTCCCCTCCCCTCCCACGCCGACCAGCGGCGCCACCAGGGCGCCGAACGCGAACTGCAGCGCGCCCAGCACGGCGGCGGCCGTGCCGGTGGCGTACGGCGCCCGGCCGACGGCCAGCGCCGAGGAGTTGCCCATGACGAGCGAGAAGCAGCTGACCGTCAGGAACAGCACCGGCAGCACGGCGGCGGCCGGCAGGCCGGCGGCCAGCGCCGCGAGCAGGACGGCCGACAGCACCAGCACGGTGCCCTGAGCGACGCGCAGCAGCCGCTCAGGGGAGAACCGGCGCAGCAGGCGGGCCCCGGCGACGCTGGCGGCCGTCAGGCCCAGCGCGTTGGCCGCGAAGGTCACCGTGTAGGCGGTGGTCGACAGGCCCAGCACGTTCTGCACGACGAAGGGCGAGGCCGAGATGTACCCCATCAGCCCGGCGAACCCGAAGCCGAAGGCGAAGGTGTAGCCGAGATATCCGCGGTCGGCGAGCAGGCGCCGCGCGGCCCGGCCGGTGGCGGCGATCCCGCCTCCGTGCCGGCGTGCGGGCGGGAGCGTCTCCGGGACGACCAGGACCGCGCCGAGCAGCATGAGCGCCGAGATGGCGGCCAGCACCCAGAAGACGCTGCGCCATCCTGCGGCGGCCAGCAGGCCGCCCGCCAGCGGAGCGATGACGGGGGCGACGCCACCGATGGCGGCCAGCAGCGAGAACAGCCGGGCCGTCTCCCTGCCGCTCGTGCGGTCGGCGGCCACGGCGCGGGCGACCACGACGCCGGCGGCGCCGGCGAAGCCGTGTGCGAACCGGAAGACGATGAGCGACCAGACGTTCGGCGCGAGCGCGCACGCGACGCAGGCGGCCACGGCCACAGTAGTGGCCAGCAGGATCGGCCGCCGCCGCCCGAACCGGTCGGACAGCGGTCCGATGACGAGCTGTCCGGTGGCGATCCCGACGAAGAACGCGGTGAGCGTGAGTTGCACGCTGGAGGCGCCGGTCTGAAGGTCGGCCGCCATGTCGGTGAACGTCGGCAGGTACATGTCGGTGGCGAACGGCGCCACCGCCGACAGCAGGGCCAGCACGGCGAGCAGAGGCCGGGAGACCCCGGAGCCGGTCGGAGGCGGCGAAGCGGAGGACATGACACTCCCTCAAGAAAGATACTTATAAATCCATAAATACCCTACGATGTACGCGTGGACCGCCTCGCCGTGCTCCGGGACCTCATGCCCGCTCTCCGGGACACCTCGCGCACGCTGCTGCGCACGGGCGTCGTCCGGTCGGGCCTCGAACCGTTGCCCGCCTCCGAGGCGGACATGATCCGTGCGATCGTCCGGGAGCCCGGCGTGAGCCCCGGCAGGCTCGCCGCCGAGTTGCAGATGAAGCCGAGCAACGTCAGCACGGCGCTACGGCATCTGGCCGAGCTGGGACTGGTCCAGCGGGAGAGCGACCCTGCGGACCGGCGCGCCGGCCGTGTTCTGCCCACGCCCAAGGCCGTGGCCGACTCCCGGCGCATCGAGGAGACCTGGGCCAGGGTCCTCGATGAGGTCCTCGCCGAGCTTCCCGATCACCAGGCGCAGGCTCTGCTCGACGCGGTCCCCGCCCTGCGGGCGCTGGAGCGCGCGTTGCGCACACGTGACACGGCCGCTGACACGGCCGCCCAGGACGGCTCACAGTGACGCCCTCCTGATTCCGGCCCCGACCCGGGGCGACCGCGGGCGCGGGTTCCTCACCCGGTCAAGGCCACAGGCGGTGCCGCACCCAGGCGGCCTCCTCGCGCGTGTAGCGCAGGCGGGTATGCCGGCGGTCGTGGTCGGCCTGCCAGAACTCGACTTCCTCGGCGTGGACGCCGTACACGGTCCATCCCGGCGCGACCACCCCAGGGTCGGCCTCGATCTGAGCATGCGCCGCGCGCAGGGCGGCGTCCAGGTCGGACGGCTTGTCCAGGACCTGCGACTGGCGGCCGGTCAGAGCGTCCGCACGAGCGCCGGGCGACCGCGCGAGGAAGTCGGCGGCGCCGCGCTGCGCGTCCGCCGGGACGGTCGTGCCCCGCACCCGGATCTGACGGCCCTGCTCGGGCCAGTAGAAGCACAGCGCGGCGTACGGGGTGGCGGCCAGCTCCCGTCCTTTACGGCTGCCCGCGCTCGTCGCGAAATACCAGGTGCCGTCCGCGGCGAGGTCCTTGCAGATCAGCACACGGGAAGAGGGCCGTCCGGCGGCGTCGGCCGTCGCGAGGGACATGGCATGCGGCTCGCGCACCCCGGCCTCGACGGCCGAGGTCAGCCATTCCACGAACAGGGCGACCGGATCGGACGGCGCGGCGTCGACGTCGAACCCCGGCAGTTCGGCTTCAAAGACGGGAAGCCCCCGCAACAGATCACGAATCGAACCCGCCGGACCGTTTTCCCCCACGATCGCTCCTCCACCTCGAACCGCGACGGTGATCTCCGAAGCCACAGCCATGCCTACCACCGCGAGCGCGGCGCCCATTCACCGGCCCCCGAAGCTCCAGGCCCGCGAAAGTTTCAGGGTGCGGGCGTGCTGCCCGTGCCCGGGAACAGCGCGCACTCCCCCGGCGGCCGGTACGCGGCACCCCGGACCGTTGGCGAGCGGCACTTCGCCGGTCATCGTGGCGGTATCCGCGATGACCAGGACGGAGGCCGGACGGCATGACGCACTCGGCCGACACGTCGCGAAGAGTCCTTCTGGCGGCGTTCGCGATAGCAGCCTGCCTGGCGCCGGCCGCCCCAGCGGGCGCAGTGGGCACGGCGGGCGCAGTGGGCACGGCGGGCGCAGTGGGCACGGCGGGCGCAGTGGGCACGCCGGGCTTCTCCCGGCAGGAGCTGCGCTGGGGCGACTGCGCGGGGGTCGGCGACCCCGCCCTGCGCTGCGCGGAGGTCGCCGTGCCGCTGGACCACCGCCGCCCCCGTGGCCGGACGATCACGATCGCGATCTCGCGGCTGCCTGCGACCGACCCGGCCCGGCGCCGGGGCGTACTGCTCACCACCGGAGGCGGCCCCGGCGGGCCGGGGGTGCCCCTCCCGTCGAGCCTGGCGCCCATGCTGTCCCCCGAGGTGCGGGCGCGCTACGACCTGATCGGCTTCGACATCCGATTCGTCGAGCGGAGCACGCCCATCGGCTGCGGCCAGGCCGTGGAGGAGCCCGGCGGCTACCGGGTCCGCACGGCCTCACCCGGAAGCTTCCCGGCCGACGCGGCCGAGGCCCGCGCATACGCCCGCGACTGCGTGCGCGCCGCCGGGTGGGCCCTGCCGTACGCCACAACGGCGAACGCCGCCAGGGACATGGACGTCATCCGGGCCGCGCTCGGCGAGGAGAAGATCTCCTACCTCGGCGGATCGTACGCGGGCATGCTCGGGGCGGTCTATGCCGCTGTGTTTCCCGGACGGGTGGACAGGTTCGTGCTGGACAGCCCCGTGAACCCGGACGCCGCGTGGCGGCCGTACGAACTGGCCCGCACCCCGGCATTCGAGGCCGGGACGGCCGCCTTCGCCACCTGGGCGGCCGAGCACGACGCCGTGTACGGCCTCGGCGGCACCGCGCGGGAGGTCACCGACGCCGTCGCGGGGCTGATCCGGCGCGCCGCGACGGCCCCGGTCGTCATCGCGGGCCACGCCTGGACGTCGGGGGAACTGGGGGCGCTGCTCGTGGCGGGAATCTACGACGAGCGCTCCTTCGGACTGATAGCGGCGGCGTTCGCCGACCTCGCCGCCGGCCGGGAGCCGTACGTGCCGTTCCCCGTCCGCCCGCTGCCGCCCGCGGGGGTGCCCGGCGTCCCGGCCGACAACCACACGGCGGCCAACATCGCCTACCGGTGCGGAGACGGCCCCTGGCCGCGCGATCCCCGCGACTACCGGCGTGATCTCGCCTCCTACAGCGCGCGGTATCCGTTGTTCGGCCCGGCCAACGCCAACATCACACCGTGCGCCTTCTGGCCCCGGGTCAAGGACGAGCCGGCACGGCTGCCGGCCGGCCGGGCGCCCGCGGTTCTGGTGACCGCCGCGCTGCGGGACGTGGCGGTGCCGATCGCCAACAGCCGTGCCGTGGCGGCAGGCATCCGAGGCTCGCGCGTGGTCACCATCGACGCGCACACCCACGCGCCCTACCCCGCCTTCGGCGACGCCTGCCTCAACGGCCAGGTCGACGCCTTCCTCACGACCGGGACGCTCCCGCCCGCCGACGTCGCCTGCTGACAGAGCACGGCGGCCCGCCGTACGGCTGAAACGGTCAGCGGGTGAGGAGGGCGCGCAGGGACCCGGCGACGCCGGCCGGGTCCTCCTCGGCCATGAAGTGCCCGTATTTGACCGTCGTGTGCACCAGGTCGGGGGCCCAGGCGCCCCACAGCGCCCCGGCGTCGTACCCGAGGGCGGCCCCCCAGTCCTGCTGCAGCACGGTCACCGGCATCCGCAGCCGGTTCCCGGCCTCCCGGTCGGCCTGGTCGTGGTCCACGTCGATCCCCGCCGACGCGCGGTAGTCGGCCACGATCGAGGGCACCGCCGTACGGCAGGCGTCCAGATAAGCGGCGCGCACGTCGGCGGGGATCGCCCCTCGATCGAGGGTCCAGACGTCGAGGAAGTGACCGAAGAAGGCGTCCGCGCTCGCGCCGATCATCCGCTCGGGCAGGCCGGGCGGCTGGGCCATCAGGTACAGGTGGAACCCGACGGCGGCGCCGACGCCGTGCATCACCTCCCACATGTCCAGCGTCGGCAGCACGTCGAGGCAGGCCAGGTGACTGATCGCCTCCGGGTGGTCGAGCCCGGCGCGGAAGGCGACCAGCGCGCCGCGGTCGTGCCCGGCCAGCGCGAACCGCTCATGTCCCAGCGCCCGGGCCAGGGCGACGACGTCCGCGGCCATCGTGCGCTTGGAATAGGTCTCGCGACCGGCTTCGGCCGGCTTGTCGCTGGCGCCGTAGCCGCGCAGGTCAGGGCAGATCACGGTGTGGTCGGCGGCCAGGTCGGCGGCGACGTGCCGCCACATCAGGTGGGTCTGCGGGAAGCCGTGCAGCAGCACGATCGGGCTCCCCGACCCGGCGACGGCCGCGTTCAGCGACACACCGTCGGCGACCGGCACGCGGAGGTAGTCGAAACCGGGAAGGACAGGCGCCATGACGCGCCCCCTTTCTGTGCGGGATCAGATGCCTCCAGGCTGCCGGGCGTGAATGAGCATCCGATCAGCGCGCTACCGTGACAGTTGCCGTGGCAGTTGCTTTGACCTGGGGATACGCGCGGAAAGGGGGGCCGCAGGGTGGCCATCGCGTTCGGAGTGCTGGGGCCGGTGACGGCCTGGGACGGCGCCGGCGGCGCGATCGACCTGAAGGGGCCGCGCCACCGCGCGGTGCTGGCCCGGCTGATCGTCGCCCGCGGCCGCGTCGTCCCGGTCACCCGCCTGATCGACGACCTGTGGGACGAACCGCCGGCGGGCGCGACCGGGGCCGTGCGGACGTTCGTGGCGGCGCTGCGCCGCGCGCTGGAACCCGACCGGCCGCCCCGCACCCCCGCGCGGCTGCTCGTCACCGACGGACCGGGGTACGCGCTGCGGGCCGGCGCCGACGCGGTGGACGCCTGGCGCTTCGGACACGCGGTGGCCGCCACCGCGGACCTGTCCCCCGAAGACGGGCTCGGACGGCTGGAGGAGGCGCTGGGGTGGTGGCGCGGCCCCGCCTACGCGGAGTTCGCCGACCAGGACTGGGCCCGCGCCGAGCGCTCCCGCCTGGCCGAGCTCCGGCTGCACGCGGTCGAGCGTCACGCGGAGATGCGGCTGGCCCTGGGGCGGGCGGCCGAGGCCGTACCCGACCTGGACGCGCACGCGGCCGGGCACCCCTGGCGGGAGGAGGCCTGGCGGCTGCTCGCGCTCGCGCTCTACCGCAGCGGGCGGCAGGGCGACGCGCTCGCCGTGCTGCGCCGGGCGCGGGCGCTGCTGGTGGACGAGCTGGGAGTGGACCCCGGCCCGCGGCTGCGCCGCCTGGAGACCGACATGCTGCGCCAGGCCGACCACCTCGACCCCGCCGTGCCCGGTTCCGTCCGCGACGCGGCCGAGCGGGTGTGGGCCCAGGCGACCGCCGCGTACGACCGCGCGGTCGCCTCCGGGGCACGGGCCCGCCTGGAGTCGACGGCAGGACTGCTGCGCGACCTCGCGGTGACCGGGGGCGGCGGCCTGCGGGCGGCCCGCGAGCACCGTGTGGCCGCCGTCGAGGCGGCCGAGGAACTCGGCGACGCCGAGCTGACCGCCCGGGTGATCGGCGCCTTCGACGTCCCGGCCATCTGGACCAGGTCGGACGACCCCGGGCAGGCGGCGCGGATCGTGGCGGCGGCCGGGCGCACGCTGACCGCGCTGGCCACCGGTCACGACGCCACCGGTCACGAGGCGGCCCGGGCCCGCCTGCTGGCGACGATCGCGCTGGAGTCGCGCGGCGACCGCTCCGGCCACGGGCTGCGGGCGGCCCGGCAGGCCGAGGAGATCGCCCGCCGCCTGAACGACCCCGCGTTGCTGGCGTTCGCGCTGAGCGGGCTGTTCATGCAGACCTTCCACCGCACGGGACTGGCCGCCCGCCGCGACGAGATCGGCGCCGAACTGGTGGATCTGTCCGCCCGGCATAGCCTGGTCACCTTCGAGGTGCTCGGGCACCTCATCCGGATGCAGGCCCGGTCGGCGCTCGCGGACTTCCCGGCCGCCGACGCGCACGCCGCCGCCGCCGAGCGCCTGGCCGTACGGCACGAGCGGCCCCTGGTGGACGTGTTCACCGCCTGGTATCGGGCGCTGCGCGTGGACGCGACCGGCGGGGTGCCGGAGGAGGCCGAGGCCGCCTACCGGGACGCCGCCGCCCGGCTGGACGGCGCCGGCATGCCCGGCATGGAGCGCGGGCTGCTGCCGCTCGCGCTGTTGTGCCTGCGCCTGCGGCACGGGCAGCCCCCGCCGGACGTCGGACATGCCGATTGGGGGCCGTACGCGCCGTGGGCCCGGCCTCTGGTGCTGCTGGCGCGTGACCGCCGCGCCGAGGCGGCGGCGGCGCTGCGCGCCCTCCCCGAACCGCCGCACGACCTGCTGACCGAGGCCCTGTGGTGCCTCGCCGCCCGGGCGGCCCTCGCGCTCGGCGACCGCACCACGATGGAACGCGCCCACGCCGCGCTGCTGCCCGCCGCGGGCGAGCTGGCCGGGGCGGGCAGCGGCGTGCTGACGCTCGGCCCGGTGGCGGCGCACCTGGACGACCTCGTCGCCGCTCTCGGGTGACTGACGAGGGCGTGCCGACAGATCGAGGCTAGTGGGGTGTCCACGAACCTTGGCCGGGTCGGTCACCGCGCCGGAAGGAACCTCCGGTCCTCGCGAAGCCCGCTCCGCCGGGCCTTCGCCGCGGTCCTCGCTCCCTTCCTTTCCGCTCCCTCCACCCCGGTGAACGTTGGTGGACAGCTCACTAGCCGCGCCGGCGGCGGGGGCGCGGCCTGCGGGCGGAGGCCCGGCCCCCCTCCGCGGCCGGGCTCGCCGGGCTCGCCGGGCGGGCCGCCGGGACCGACCAGTGCGCCGGACGGGTGAGGGCGGTGGGCAGCTTCGTGGCGTCGTCTCCCCTGGCCGCGTTGACCTGGGCCTGGGTGAGGAAGACGCTCCCGGTGAGGTCGGCCCCGCCGAGATCGGCGCCGCGCAGGTCCGCCCCGATCAGGTCCGCGCCGCGTAGATCGGCGCCGCGCAGGTCCGCACCGATGAGGTAGGCGCCCCTCAGATTGGCCCCGCGCAGGTCGGCCTTCCTCAGCCGGGCCCCGATGAGGTCGGCTCCCCTGCGGTCTGGAGCGCGACCCCCGGCCGACGCCCGCACCAGATCGCTCGTCCGCAGCAGCAGCACGTTGACCTTCTCGCGGTGGGCGGCGACGTCCACACCGAGCAGTTCGTCGGGGGTGCCCATGGTCATGCGTTCGGTCTCCTCGAACGCGCCGCGCAACTCGGCCCGGATCGGGCGGGTCACCGGCAGGGACAGCGCCTCGTCCAGGTACCACAGCAACTCGTGCAGGTGCCGTACGACCGGGAAGACCTCGAACATCCGCGCCGCGGTGTGCGGATCGTCCCGCCAACTGCGCCCGAAGGTGACCTGCGAGACCTTCTGCCCCGCGCCGAAGCAGTCGTAGACGGTGCAGCCGGGAAAGCCGCTGTCCCGCAGACGCGCGTGAATGCCGCAGCGGTAGTCGTCCCGCAGGTTGGGGCAGGGCCGCCCGGCGTCCTTGCTGATCGCGAAGTCGGCCGAGGCGGCGAAGGGCAGCGCGACGCAGCACAGCCCGAAGCAGTTCGCGCAGTCGGCCCGCAGGTCGGTCCGCCGGTCGGTTCGTCCGCCGGAGCCGGAGCCGGCCGAGGCGTCCACGTGGGCGTCCCCGCGGTCGTGCGTGTCGGGCAACTTCCTGGTCTCCTCGTGTTCGATGGGTGCGGCCGGGACCGCTCGCCGTCCGGCGCCCAGCAAGAACGTATCCCACCGGCCGAACGCAGGACGCCGGACCACCCGCCGAGGGCCGGCCGCTCAGGCGTCCGGACGCCCGTCCCCGGGTCGATCGTCAGCTGCCCCGGTGAGGCGGCGGACCATCCGGACCAGTCCGACTCCGCTCGGATGCGCTGTGGTCGATCTAGCCGTGGTTCGTTGCGCCGTAGCGCAACCCGTCATACAGGATCGTGGCGATGCGTAGCGCATCGTCCTTCCAGCCTTTGGCGCGCATCCCGCAGATGCCGCCGAGAGCGCGCAGCACGACGCGCCCGCTGATGCCACTGCGGACGAGGCCGGCTGCGACACCTGCGGCGAGAAGTTCGTCGAGGGCGCGGGCCATCTCGTCGCGCGCGTCGTCGAAGACCGGCGAATCGGTTGCCATGATGCTCTCCAGCGCCTCACCCATCCCTCTGCCTACTGCCGCGTGCTCCACGAGCAGCAGAAGGAAGGTGCGCAGTGCTTCGTCCGGGGCGTGTTGCGCGAGCAGCCGGGCGGAGGTTGCGCAGAGCTCGGCGACCTCCTGTCGGTACACCTCCGCGACGAGCGCCTCGCGCGTTTCGAAGTGGCGGTACAGCGTGCCGACGGCCACATCGGCCCGGCGGGCGATCTCCTCCACATGGGCGGCGCCGTCGGCGAGGAACGCCTCACGCGCCGCAGCCAGGAGCGCTTCACGGTTGCGGCGGGCATCGGCGCGCAGTGGACGAGATGACGGCAACGGTCCTCCATAAGGTGAGTCCAATTCCGTTTATGTGTACAGTTTCCGGAGCCAGGTTCACCTTACTGAAGGAGTACCCCGTGACGTTCGAGCACGAACAGCTCGCCGGCCTGCGAGTGCTGGTGACCGGCGGTAGCCGAGGGCTCGGGGAGGCGACGGCTCGTCGCTTCGCCGCAGCCGGCGCCACCGTGCTGACGGCCTCGCGAACCGCGCCCCCGGAAGACCTGCCCGCCACCTTCATTCCCGCCGACCTGCGGTCGGAGGAGGGGGCGGCGGAACTCGGCCGACGCGTAGTGGACAGCGTCGGAGGCGTCGACGTTCTGGTCAACAACGCCGGAGCCGCAACCGGACCGATGCCGACCCTGGAGCGGTCGGACGCGTCCTGGCTCGCCGACCTGGAGATGAACCTGCTCAGCGCGGTCCGGCTCGACCGGGCCCTGGTTCCCGGGATGGTCGAGCGTGGCTCCGGCGTCGTGGTGCACGTCTCCTCCATCGCCAGCCACCTTCCCCAACCTGCCGAGGCGTCGTACGCGGCGTCGAAGGCGGCGCTCAACGCCTACAGCCGCGAGTTGGCGACGGCGGTGGGCGAGCACGGCGTACGCGTGGTGTGCGTTCTGCCGGGCTTCGTCGTCACCGAAGGAGCGGTCGACCATCTTCAGCAGATGGCCGATGGCCAGGGTGTGGGCATCGACGAGGTCAAGCAGCAGATCGTGGACCACCTGAAGGTGCCGATGGGGCGCCCCGGCGAACCCGAGGACGTCGCAGAGATGATCGCGTTCCTCGCTTCCGGCCGCGCCAAATGGCTCACCGGCGCCCAGTTCCGGGTCGACGGCGGCATCATCCCCGTGGTCTGAGCCGCACCCCCGTACGCGATTCGAGGAGAAACACCATGACCTTCAGCCTGACGTCACTGATCGTGGATGCCGCCGATCTGGAGAGCGAGAGCTCGTTCTGGCACCGGCTACTCGGCGGCTCGATCACGAGGACGGCGACGCACCACTTTCTGCAGATCGACGGCTTTCCCGTGATCGTGATCCAGCACGCTCCGGGACATGTGCCGCCGCAGTGGCCCGACGGCGCCTCCCAGCAGATGCACTTCGACCTCGCCACGGACGACGCGGCGATCGCGGACAAGCGGGTGCTCGACGCCGGCGGTCGGCGGCTGCGACCGGCTGACGATGTCGTCGCCTCCACTCAGCCGGGCTCCCGGGTCTACGCCAGCCCGGCCGGACACCCCTTCTGCGTTCGCTCGGCCTGACCCCGAAACCGAGCACGAACAACCGCGCCAGCGCCTCCGAACCGCACTCTGGAACCTGACGTAGAGGCCCATGCATGGAGGTTCGGTTCTCAAGCTTCACTGTCCATGCCGGCGCTGATCAGCCAGATGTGTTCGCAGGTCGCCGATGCCTTCTGTAATTCCTCGCGGGACTCTTGTGAGGCGTGGTAAAAGGTCCGCTCGATCATCCAGCACAGGGCTCGTGCGATCGCTGACGCCTGGTCTGGTTCGGTGCCGGCTTGAACGCCTGCTCGCTCCAGGACGGCGGTGATGGCCGTGATGAACAAGTCCGCTGTATGGCTCCACAGCACGCCGATCTCCGGCACGGTCAACGACAGGTCGATCGCCGTGCGGAAGACCAGGCCGTGCTCGTTCCACAGCTCGACCGTGCGCCGCATGGCCGCTGCGATGGCCTGGCGCGGCTCCTCGGCCTGCGCGGTGACCCGGGACCGCTCCCACAGGTGCTCGACGGTCCGGGCCACGAGTGCCGCGACCACTTCCTGCTTGGAGCCGAAGTAGAAGTACAGGGCACCGCGCGTGATGCCGGCGCCCTGGGCGATGTCGCCGACGGTCATGGCGTCGTAGCCCTTTTGCGCCAGCAGGGCTTCGCAGGCGCCCAGAATGGCCCGCTCCCGGACATCGCCCTTGCGTTCGGTGGTGCGCCGGCCCCGCGCGCGGTCGTGGCCAGACATCAGAGCTGAGCACCCTCGGCGAAGTCGGTCGTGCGGGAAAGCGCCTCCCACGCGCGGATGTCCTCGTCCACAGCCGCGCGCGCGGCGGTGACCAGTCGCAGCGCGTCCGAACCCAGGACGAGGTGGGCCGGCGGCCGGTCGACCGACGCGATGTGCACGACGGCCTCCCCGGCCTTGGCGGGATTGCCCAGCTGGTTCCCGCTCGCCTTGTGCCGCGCCTCCCGGATGGGATTGAACAGCTCGTCGTAGTCGTCGATGCTCCGCGCGGCGCGCGTCATGGACCGCCCGGCCCAGTCGGTGCGGAAGGAGCCGGGCTCGATCGCCGTGACATGGATCCCGAACTGCGCGACCTCCTTGCCCAGCGCCTCGAGGATCCCTTCCAGGGCGAACTTGCTGCCGCAGTAGGCGGACATGCCGGGCACGGCCATGAGCCCGCCCATGGAAGTGACGGCCATCAGGTGTCCGCGACGGCGCCGGCGCATGTGGGGCAGTGCTGCCTGCAGGGTGGCCACTGCCCCGAATACGTTGACCTCGAACTGCCGCCGCACCTCGGCCAGCGGGGTTTCCTCGAGGGTGCCCTCCAGGCCGTAGCCGGCGTTGGCGACGACGACGTCCAGAGGGCCGACGCTCTGCTCCACCTCCGCTACCACCCGCGGGACGGCGTCGTCGTCCGTCACGTCCAGGATGCGGCCATGAGCGCGCCCGGGTTGGAGCCCTTCGAACGCCCGCAGGTCCTCCTCGGAGCGGACCGTGCCGA
The DNA here is from genome assembly GCF_040644635.1 of Microbispora sp. NPDC046933. Lineage (NCBI taxonomy): Bacteria > Bacillati > Actinomycetota > Actinomycetes > Streptosporangiales > Streptosporangiaceae > Microbispora > Microbispora sp. NPDC046933. The sequence goes on from NZ_JBEYWW010000006.1 coordinate 237,548, forward strand.
CGACGGTGTGCCCGGCGGCCAGGGCGGCTTGGGCGAAGGCGCGTCCAAGGCCCGTGCTGACGCCGGTGATGAGCCACTTCTGCTTCTGCATTGCTTCTCCAGAGAAGAACTCGCAAGGAGCCGGACTGCTCTCGCAGTCCAAATTCTACACTGCGTCGATTTTTATCATCATCGTGTAGATTCTCGTGACGCCTAACGGCTCATGACGTGGATGCGGGAGGACTTCGCCACGCCAGAGGAACAGCGCGCGGCCCTGCGGTCAGCGGCCGTACGCCTCCAGCAGCCGCAGCCACACCTCACTGACCGTGGGGAACGCCGGAACCGCGTGCCACAGGCGGTCCAGCGGAACCTCGCCGACGACCGCGATCGTCGCGGCGTGCAGCAGTTCTGCGACATCCGGGCCGGCGAGCGTGAAGCCGACGATCACTTTCCTGTCCTCGTCGACGACCATGCGGGCGTGCCCCCGGTAGCCGTCGGCGTGCAGGGCGGATCCGGCGACGGCGCCCAGGTCGTAGTCGACGACGCGGATCCGTACCCCGGCGGCCTCGGCTGCGGCGGCCGTCAGCCCCACAGGCGCGATCTCCGGTTCGGTGAAGACCACCTGGGGCACCGCGCGCTCGTCAGCCGCGGCGACGTGCCGGCCCCAGCGGCCGTCGTCGACCGCTTCGCCCTTCGCACGCGCCACGATGACGTCGCCGACCGCGCGGGCCTGGTATTTACCCTGGTGGGTCAGCAGCACTCGCCGGTTGACGTCACCGACGGCGTACAGCCACCCATCACCGATTGGCGCCCCGTCCTCCCCGACCACTCGCAACGTGTCGTCCACCGTGAGCCAGGCACCCGGTGTCAGGCCGACGGCGCCGAGACCGATGTCCTCGGTGTTCGGTGTCCGGCCGATCGCCACCAGAAGCTCGTCTGCCTCGAGCTGCTCGCCGTCCGTCATCGTGATGTGCACCGTTCCGGCCTCGTCGCGGTGCACGGATGCGGCCTCCGCGCCAAGGCGTACCGACACTCCGGCCTCCCGCAACGACTCGGTGACGCGCTCGCCGGCGAACGGCTCGGCCAGCGGCAGCACACCGTCACGGGCCAGCATCGTCACCGAGGACCCCAGGGCGGCGAAGGCGGTTGCCATCTCCGACGCCACCACGCCACCACCGATGATCGCGAGCCGACCCGGGACCGCGCTCGCGGCGGTTGCCTCCCGGCTGGTCCACGGCGCGGCCTCGCGCAAACCGGGAATGTCCGGAATCAACGCGCCGCTTCCGGCCGCGACAACCAACGCGTGCCGGGCCGTCAACGTGACCGCGACGCCGTCGTCGCCGGTCACCTCGACCACGCCCGCGGACACGATCCGGCCCTGGCCACGGAGCAGAGCGATCCCGGCCGAATCGAGCCAGCCGACCTGACCGTCGTCCTTCCAATGCGAGGCGAAGGAATCCCGGCGGGCTAGCACCGCGGCCACGTCGAGACCACCGGTCACCGCCTCGCGCGCCCCGGGCACCTGACGCGCCGCCCGCAACGCCGCCGCGCTGCGCAGCAACGCCTTGGTCGGCATACAGGCCCAGTAGGAACATTCCCCACCGACGAACTCGCGCTCGACGACGGCGGCGCTCAGCCCACCCTGCACCACCCGGTCGGCGACGTTCTCCCCGGCCGGACCCGCCCCGAGGACGACGACGTCGTAAGTTTTGCCGTCCATGTCAGTTTCCCTTCGCGGCGCGGCCGAGACGGAAGGCCGAGATGAGGAAGAAGATGCCGCCGGGGATGGCGTACCCGGCCGCGTTGATCAGCGTCGGGCTGTCCGCGGAGGCGCCAACGATGAACGACGCACCGGCGAATACGGAGATGCCGCCGCTGATGATCATCGGCCACTGGCCGCCCATCTTGCGGCGAGTGACACCCACGATCAGCTGGACCAGCCCGGCCGCGACCGCCCAAGCACCCCACACCCGCAGCACCGCTGGGATACCAGACGCGCAGGCGATGGCCACGCCGATGGCGGTGATCAGACTGACCGCGATGTTCGCGTACAGCAGGGCAGGCGATCCGGTGGTGCGCGACGCGCGGGTGTCGACGACGGCGGCGGCCACGTCGAACAGCGGGTAGAGCACGAGCAGAGTGACCGCGAGCGGACCCAGATTCGAGGCGGTCGTGAACATCACGAGGGCCCAGACGATCGCGAACGCGAACCGGACAAAGTACAGCCGCCGCAGTGCGGACGCGGTCTCGGAAATACCGGGTGAAGCAGCGATAGTGCGCATGATGCTCCTTTTGGTGATGAGCGATCTGGAGAGCGGTTCAGAGCGGCCCATGGTCGGCCTTCTCGATCGGGTGGGCGACCGGTGCCGGCCTGGTCCTGCCTGCTGACCAGGCGCCAGGACGGGGTGATCTGCCAGGCCGCCGCCTCGCTCGTGCCAATGGGGGCGCGCTCCTGGCGGACGGCCCTGCGCGACGCGCCCCTGGTCACGGCAGCCACTGGTGCGTACGTGAATACGACGAGCCGCTGCTGGACCACCCCGACAAGACCGAACGTTCTGTCTTGGCAAAGCATGGCAATCTGCGGCGCAGGCTGTCAAGACCGAACGTTCTACCCCCTAGGATGGTGGCATGCCCAGCCCACCCGAAGGCCGGCCGTCCGAAGCGCGGTCCCGGCTGCTCAACACGGCCATCCGGCTCTTCTACGCTGAGGGCATCCACGCCGTCGGCATCGATCGCATCGTCGCCGAAGCGCAGGTGACGCGGGCCACCCTCTACCGGCACTTCCCCGGCAAGGAAGACCTCGTCCTCGCCTACCTGAACGAGGTCGACCGAGCCATGCGGGGCCAGGCGGAGGAGGCTGTGGCCGCCGGACTACCCGCCGACAACATCCGGGCCCTCAGCGAGTCCATCGCCCAAAGCATCAAGTCCCCCGGCTTCCGGGGATGCGCCTTCCTCAACGCCGCCGCCGAGTACCCCGACCCCGAGTCCCCGGTGCACAAGGCCGTGCTCGCCCACCGCCAATGGTTCCTGGAAACCGTCACGGAACTGCTGGCCAAGATCCAGGAGACCGGCGCCGAGCCCGCCGCCCGTCACTTCGTGATGATGCGCGACGGCGCCATGGCCGCCGGCTGCCTGTTCGACCCGGTGCTGATCTGCGAGACCTTCCTTCGCGGAGTCGAGAGGCTCCTGCAGGTCTATGCCGCCACCGACTACAACGGACCGGCGGGCGTCTGAAGCCGCCGCCCTGCTCGGAAAAATCTTGAGAAAAATCCGGGAGGCGTGTCGATCCGGGGTCGTCCCGTTCGAGGAGTGGGTGAAGGGCCGGTGAGGGACCGGCCCGTCCGAAGGGAGAACCACCCATGACCAGCGCCGCCGCTCACCCCGCCACCGCCGCCCGCACCTGCGACCGCGAGACCAGCGTCACCCGCAGCCTCCTCGGGTACGGTGTGATCGCCGGCCCGGTCTACGTCGGGGTGTCGCTGACCGAGGCCCTGACCCGGGACGGATTCGACCTGACCCGGCACGCCTGGAGCCTGCTCGCCAACGGCGACCTCGGCTGGATCCACGTCGCGAACTTCGTGCTGGCCGGGGCGATGACCACCGCCTTCGCCGTGGGGCTGCGCCGGGCCCACAGCCGGGGCTGGGCTCCCCGCCTGCTGGGGGCGTACGGCCTGAGCCTGCTGGCGGCCGGGGCCTTCCGGGCAGACCCGGCCCAGGGCTTCCCGCGCGGCGTTCCGGGGGGCGTTCCGGGGGGTGAGGTGAGCTGGCACGGCATCGCGCACCTGGCCTCCGGCGGCGTCGGGTTCGCCTGCCTGGTCGCGGCCTGCTTCGTCCTCGCCCGCCGTTTCGCCCGGGGCGGGCAGGCGGCCTGGGCGTGGAGTTCGCGGGCGACCGGCGCGCTGTTCGCCGCGGGATTCCTGGCCGTGGCCTCGGGGGCGGGCGCGGCCTGGGCCAACCTCGCCTTCACCGGCGCCGTGGTGCTCGGCTGGGCCTGGATCAGCGCCCTGGCCGTGCACGCGTACCGGAACGCCTGACCCGTCCCGCGTTCACCTGATAGATCATTGACCGGAAGGAGACGAACGATGCGATACATGGTTCTGCTCAGGGCCGCCCAGCCCGACACCCCGCCGCCCGCCGACCTCATGGAGGCCATCGCCAAGCTCGGCCAGGAGGCGACGGTCGCCGGGGCGCTGCTCGACACCGCCGGGCTGGCCCCCAGCGCGTCCGCGGCCGCCGTACGGCTCGCCGAGGGCGACCTGAAGGTGACCGACGGGCCGTTCGCCGAGTCCAAGGAACTGATCAGCTACGCCCTGTACGACGTGCGGTCGAAGGAGGAGGCGGTCGAGTGGACCGCGCGTTTCATGCGCCTGCACCGTGACCTGTGGGAAGGCTGGGAGGGCGAGGCCGAGGTGGTCAAGGTGCTCGGCCCCGAGGACTTCGCCCCGCCGGCCTGAGCAGCCCTGACTGTCCCGAGCATCCCTGTCCTGAGCCCCTGTCCCGAGCCACTGTCCTGAGCCACTGTGAGCTGAGCACTCCGATGACCGGCACCGATGCGCTGCTCGCGGCGCACCGCGCGATCGAGGCGGTCTGGCGGATCGAGTCCGCCAGGCTCGTCGCGGGGCTGGCCCGCCTCGTCGACGACGTCGGCCTGGCCGAGGAGCTCGCCCAGGACGCGTTGCTCATCGCGCTGGAGCAGTGGCCGGAGGCGGGCGTGCCGGACAACCCGGGCGCCTGGCTCATGGCCACCGCCAAGCACCGCGCGATCGACCACCTGCGGCGGCGCAGCCGCTACGAGCGCAAGCTCCAGGAGATCGGCCGCGACATCGAGAGCAGGCCGGGGCCGGATCCGGACGACCACATCCGCGACGACATGCTGCGGCTCGTCTTCACCGCCTGCCACCCGGCGCTGACCACCGAGGCCCGCGTCGCGCTCACGCTGCGCCTGCTCGGCGGCCTGACCACCACGGAGATCGCCCGGGCCTTCCTGGCCACCGAGCCGGCCGTGGCGCAGCGGATCGTCCGCGCCAAGCGCACCCTGGCGACCAAAGGGGTCAGGTTCGAGATGCCGTCCCCCGGCGACCTGGCCGCACGGCTGGCCTCGGTGCTGGAAGTCGTCTACCTGATCTTCAACGAGGGCTACTCGGCCACGGCGGGCGACGACTGGACCCGCCCCGACCTCTGCCACGAGGCGCTGCGCCTGGGCCGTCTCCTGACGGGCCTGCTCCCCCGCGAACCGGAGGTGCACGGCCTGGCCGCGCTGATGGAACTGCAGGCATCCCGCCTGCGTGCCCGCACCGGTCCGGACGGCGCGCCGGTCCTGCTCCCCGACCAGGACCGGCGCCTGTGGGACCGGCTCCTGATCCGCCGGGGGCTGGAGGCGCTGGAGCGGGCCGAGTCGCTCGGCGGTGCCTTCGGCCCGTACGCCCTGCAGGCGGCCATCGCCGCCTGCCACGCCCGGGCAGCTCGTCCCGAGGACACCGACTGGGAACGTGTCGCTGCCCTCTACCGGGTGCTCGTCCACGTCTCGCCCTCCCCCGTGGTCGAGCTGAACCGCGCCGTCGCGGTGGCGATGGCCGGCGACCCCGCGCGCGGGCTGGAGATCGCCGACGCCGTCGCCGCGGACAAGGCCCTGCGCGGCTACCCCCAGCTGCCCGCCGTACGCGGTGACCTGTTGGCCCGGCTGGGCCGTACGGACGAGGCGCGGCGCGAGTTCGAACGGGCGGCGGCCCTGACCGGCAACGAGCGGGAGCGGGCCCTGTTCCTGGCCCGCGCCGCCGACTGCGGGTAGCCGCCCCCTGTCCCATGACCCCCACCCCCTTCCACGGGCGATTGACAAAGAGAGTTTTTACGTACAACATTGTTTTTGCGATGAGAGACGTCCTGTACCTGGAGCAGATCGAGCAGGCCGAGGCCCTGCTCAAACCGCAGCGCATCGAGGTGCTGCGGCAACTGGCCGTGCCGCGCACCTGCACCGAGGTGGCGGCGGTGCTCGACCAGACGCCGCAGCGGGTCTACTACCACGTCAAACGCCTGGTGGAGGCCGGCCTGGTCGACCAGGTCTCCGAGCGGCGGGTGCGCGGCATCACCGAAGGCATCTACCAGGCGAGCGCCCGCTCCTACTGGCTGGCGCCGAGCCTGGTGGGCCGGATCGGCGGGCTGCGCCGGCGGCAGGACGAGCTCAGCCTGGGCTACCTGCTCGACCTCATGGAAGAGGTGCAGGCCGACATCGCCGCCCTCGACCGGACGGCGCCGGAGCTACCGTCCATCGGCGTGTCCGGCGAGGTGCGCGTGCCCCCCGAACGACGCCAGGAGTTCCTGGCCGACCTGCGCACCGCGCTGCAGGACCTGTTCACCCGCTACGGCGGCGCCGAAGGCGACGCCTTCAAGCTCGCCGTGGCCTGCTATCCCCACCACCCCCAGGGAGACGACCATGAGTGAACCGATGATCGTCCGCGTCCGCCTCGCGGCTCCGCTGAAGGAGGTGCGCCACGCGCTGACCGACTCCGCCGCGATGCGGGTGTGGCTGGCCGAGCACGCCGAGGCCGACCTGCCCGGCCGCTACGCGTTCTGGGGCCGCCGCACCCCGGACGGCGACGCCCCCCACCAGCGCCCGCTGCACGCCGACGACCACACGCTGCGCTTCGCCTGGCTGCTGGACGGCGTGGAGACGACCACCGAGATCACGCTGGCGGAGGAGACCCCGGACACGACCGTCCTGACCCTGTCGCAGAGCCACTTCGACTTCCAGGACGTCATCACCGGGGCGAGCATCCGGGGCGTGCTGCAGACCTTCTGGTCGCTGGCGCTGTCCAACCTGGCCGACTACGTCGAAGGGCGCGAGATCGGCCCCCAGCCCGACTTCACCTCGGCCGACTTCCGCGGCGAGATGGTCGTCGAGGCGCCCGTTGAGCAGGTGTACGACTCCCTGGTCGACTCCGACAAGGCGAGCGACTGGTTCGGATACCCCATCGGCATCGAGCCGTACGTCGGCGGGCGCTTCGCCATGGGCGGCCTGGACGCCGACCCGCACCCCGCGAAGATCATCGACCTGGTCCCCGGCAAGACCATGTCGGCCGACTGGGGACCGGGAGGCGTCGTCACCTGGGAACTGGAGGACAGCGGCGGCAAGACCCACCTGACGTTCGTCCAGAGCGGCTTCGACACCACCAACCCGCCGTACGCCGCCTGGACCGGATGGCTCAGCGGCCTGGCCGCGCTGCGCCGCTACCATGAGGTGCCTGGCGGCCACCGGATCTGGCTCCCCGCCGAACCGGCGGCCTAGCCCCCACCCACGACCAGCCGGAGTGTGATCGGCCATGACGGTGACCCGGGAAGTGCTCGCCTACTACGAGCAGGACAAGGAGGACGGCAGGCTCCGTACGGGCCGGGGCCGGCTGGAGCTGTGGCGGACGCAGGACGTGCTGCGCCGGGCACTGCCGTCACCGCCCGCCCGGGTGCTCGACGTCGGCGGCGGCACCGGAGTGCACGCCGAATGGCTGGTCGCCGACGGCTACGAGGTCGAACTGCTGGACCCGATCCCGCTCCACGTCGAGCGGGCCGCGGCCCTGCCGGGCGTGACGGCCCGGCAGGGCGACGCACGCGACCTGCCCCTGCCGGACGCGAGCGCCGACGCGGTCCTGCTGCTGGGCCCGCTCTACCACCTGGCCGACCGCGCCGACCGGGTCACCGCCCTGACCGAGGCGCGCCGCGTGGTGCGCCCCGGGGGCCTGGTGGCCGCCGCCACCATCAACCGCTACGCGGCCGTGCACGACATGGTCCACCTGGGCGTCTACGACCAGGAACCACACCGCCGGGCCGCGCGCCAGGCCATGGAGGACGGCCGCCTGCTGGGTCCCGTGCAGGGTTTCTCCGCCTACCTGCACGAGCCCGACGAGGTGCCCGGGGAGTTCGCCGACGCCGGGCTCCCCGGCGCCGAGCGGTACGGCCTGGAGGGCGCCTTCTGGCTGTACGGCGACGTGAACGACTGGCTCGACGACCCCGAACGCCGCAGGCACATGCTCGACGCCCAGCGCACGCTGGAACGCGTGCCGTCGCTTCTCGGGGTCAGCGGCCACATGCTCACCCTCGCCCGCCGGCCCGCGTAGGCTCCCGCTTCGCCCTCGGGCGGGCGCGCAGGTGGGCGCGCTCGCCCTGGCTGCCGAACAGGCTGAGGAACTCGACCGCCTGATCGTCGGCGGCGCCGAACCAGTGCGGCAGCCGGGTGTCGAACTCGGCCGCCTCGCCCGGTGACAGCACCAGATCCTGCTCGCCGAGGACCACCCGCAGCCGCCCGTTCAGCACGTAGAGCCACTCGTACCCCTCGTGGGTCTTCGGCTCCGGCTGCCTCCTTGCGCTGCCCGCGGGAATCACCAGCTTGTACGCCTGGATGCCCCCGGCCCTGCGGGTCAGCGGCAGCATCGTCATGCCGTAGCGGACGACCGGCCGCAGGTGGATGCGCGGATCCCCCGTCGGCGGGGCGTCCACGAGCTCGTCCAGCGTGACACCGTGGGCCCTGGCCAGGGGCAGCAGCAGCTCCAGGGTCGGCCGGCGGGCACCCGACTCCAGCCGCGACAGCGTGCTCACCGAGATGCCGGTCGCCGCCGACAGGTCGGCCAGGGTCGTCTCACGCTGCCGGCGCAGCGCGCGCAGCCGTGGCCCGACCGAGACGAGCGCGTGTTCGAGGTCGTCGTCCACGCCGCCAGCTTGCCATACGGGCAACGAGACGTGCGAAGACGGCGGAAATGAGACCTCCGTCCATTATTGGTAGGTTCCTGGATAAGTGTTGACTTATCTGAACGGAGGAGCGGCGCCGTGGATGTCGAGCAGACGGTGTTGCCGGGGATCGGGTTGCGGCACGAGTTCACCACGCGCTCGGGACGGCGCATAGGGGTCGTCTCCCACCGCACCGGGCGGCGCGACCTGGTGATCTACGATCCCGACGATCCCGACAGGGCCTGCGAGACAGTGAAACTCAACGACGAGGAGGCCGACGCGCTCGTCGAGCTGCTCGGCGCTCCTCGCATCGTCCAGCGGCTCAACGCCCTGCATCGCGAGGTCGAGGGACTGGTCAGCGTCCAGCTGCCGATCTCGCCGGGCTCCCCCTACGCCGGCCGGCCCATGGGCGAGGCGCAGGTGCGCACCCGCACCGGAGCCTCCATCGTGGCCGTCGTCCGCGCCGGGCACGTGTTCGCCAGCCCCGCCCCCGACTTCCTCCTCACCGGGGAGGACATCGTGGTCGTGGTGGGCAGCGAGGACAGCACCGCCGCCGTCGCCGACATCTTCGCCAGCGGCTGAGGGCAGCGCGTGCACAATACCGCGATACTCTTCCTGGAATTCGGCGCCGTCGTCCTCGGACTCGGCATCCTCGGAGCACTGGCGCTGCGCGCCGGCATCTCCCCCATCCCTCTCTACCTCATCGCGGGCCTGGCCTTCGGCACCGGTGGCATCCTCCCGCTGGCCACCAGCGAGGACTTCATCGCCACCGGCGCCGAATTAGGCGTCATCCTGCTGCTGCTCACCCTCGGCCTGGAATACAACGCCGACGAGCTGATGACCAGCCTCAAGGGCAACGCCCGCGCCGGCCTGGTCGACCTCGTGCTCAACGCGGCGCCCGGCGCCATCTGCGCGCTGCTCCTCGGCTGGGGGCCGGTCGCCGCCGTCGCCATGGCCGGCGTCACCTACGCCACCTCCTCCGGCATCACCGCCAAGGTCCTGTCCGACCTGGGCTGGATCGGCAACCGGGAGACCCCGGTGGTGCTGTCGCTGCTGGTGTTCGAGGACCTCACGATGGCGGTCTACCTGCCGGTCCTCACCGCCATGCTGGCGGGCCTGAGCCTGGTCGCCGGTGCGGTCACCGTGGCCATCGCGCTCGCCGCGGTGAGCGTCGTCCTGCTGGTCGCGCTGCGCTTCGGCCGCTACATCGAGGCGTTCGTCGCCAGCCCCAACTCCGAAGTGCTCGTGCTCAAGGTGGTCGGGCTGGCGCTGCTGGTGGCCGGGCTGGCCCAGCAGCTGCAGGTGTCGGCCGCGGTCGGGGCGTTCCTCGTCGGCATCGCGCTGTCGGGCGAGCTGGCCGAAGACGCCCAGGCGCTGCTCGCGCCGCTGCGCGACCTGTTCGCCGCGGTCTTCTTCGTCTTCTTCGGCCTTCAGACCGACCCCACCAAGATCCTGCCCGCCGCCGGCCTGGCCGCGGGCCTGGCGCTCGTGACGATGATCACCAAGCTGCTGACCGGCATCTATGCCGCCCGCCGCGCCGGCATCGCCCGCGCCGGACGGGTCCGCGCCGGCATCGCGCTCATCCCCCGAGGTGAGTTCAACATCGTCATCGCCGGGCTGGCGGTGGCCGCCGGCGCCCATCCCGACCTGGGCGCCCTGGCTGCGGCGTACGTCCTGATCCTGGCGGCCTTCGGTCCCCTGGCGGCCCGCCTGGTGCAGCCGCTCCTCACGCGCATAGCCAGTCGCGCCTGAGGACCGTCCCCCTCCCCGATCCGGCCTGCCCCGCACCGCGGCGGCGGGCCGGTGCGTTTCAGGCCCGTACGGTCCGGCCGGCGACGGGCCGGGAGCGGCGTTCCGGACGCCAGGTGGAGACGAGGGCGGCGGCGAGAAGGAGTTCGGCGATGTCGCCGCCGTAGTACATGATCTCCGCCCCGCCCTGGACTTCGGCGACGGGTGCGTGGACGTCCACCCAGAAGCCGCCGTACATCAGCTGCGCGACGATCGCGTGCACGGCGATGGCGCACCCGAGGTAGACCAGGCGGGCCCGGACGCCCGGCCGGGCGGGCGCGGGGTCGGGACCGGCGATGACGTGCGCGAACAGACACCCCGACAGCAGGAAGTGCGCGTGCAGCAGCCAGTGCCCGGCTGGCCGGGCCGTGACGGCGTCGTAGAGCGGGGTGAAGTAGAGCACCACGAGGCTGCCGGTGGACAGCAGCAGGGCGGTCGCCGGATGGGTCAGCAGCCGGCCGGGACGGCTGTGCACGACGGCGGACAGCCGCCGGGCGCCGCCGACGGGCAGGGTCCGCAGCAGCAGGGTGACCGGGGCACCCAGCACCAGGGCGAGCGGGGCGTACATGCCGATGAGCATGTGCTGAAGCATGTGACCGCGGAAGTCGGCGTGGGCGACAGACGCGACGGGCGGCAGGAGCGCCGCGGCCGACAGGACGAGCCCGGCGGCGAAACTCGCCGTACGCCACCGGCTCCAGCCCAGCACCGGGTTGCGGCGGCGCGTCCGCCGGGCCAGGTGCAGATACACGAGCAGGGCGAGGACCGGCAGCAGCACCCCGGAGAACCCCGCGAAGTGGCCACCGTGGTCCATCACGCCGTGGTCCATCACGCCGTGGTCCGTCATGCGGGGGTCTCGGCGGGATCGAAGGACCGCCCGCCGCGCGCGAGCAGGTAGCCCCCGGCGAGCAGCAGCGCGCCCAGGACGAGGAAACCGATGTCCCACCAGAGCTGGTAGGGGCCGCCGCGGACATGGTGGATGGCCAGGATGTGGTGGTCCAGGACGCCCTCGACGAGGTTGAAGATCCCCCAGCCGGCCAGGATCCAGCCCCACAGCACCCGTGAGGTCCACACCCTGCGCCGGTTGCGGGTGACCCTGGAGTACAGAATCGCGAGGCCGATGAGCACCGCGAGCCAGCACACGGCGTGGAAGACGCCGTCCCACACCGTGTTCATCTCCAGCCCGGAAACGGTGTGGGGGTTGTAGTACTTCACCCCGATGTGGTCGCTGTCGGTGCTGCTCAGCATGTGATGCCACTGCAGAAGCTGGTGCAGCAGGATGCCGTCGATGAACCCGCCGAGTCCTACCCCGAGCACGATGCCCGGCAGCCGCAGACTGGCCGGCGTCACATCGGCCCGGGCCTCGCCCGCGGTGGTCGCCATCGCCCTGTCTCCGTCCCCTCCGCCGCCGCTATGCGGATCTCCGCCACGGCAGGTTCTCCGGACGAGAGGGTGTAGTCACGCAGGCACGCGCGGAGCCGCCGCGGGCCTACCGACTCTTTAGCGAGCGGCTGAGGTTGCTCCCGCACAGTCGCCCCCCCCGGATCACGTCGCGCCGTATCCGGCCTGGTGCTTACGTGTCTCAGCGAAGTGTCTCAGCGCAGTGTCTCAGTGCAGTGTCTCAGCGCAGTGCGGTGTGATCGGAACGCCATTCATCCGGCGGCGCGCGCGGCGACGAACGCCTCGATGCCGTCGAGCACCCGCTGCAGGCCGAACTCGAAGGCCTGGTCGGGGTCGTAGGCCGCGTTGTACGCCTCGCCCGCAGCCGCGCCCACCCGGGCGGCGACCGGGTGACGCCGAGGATCGAACACCTTGGCCAGGTAGGGCGCGTGGGCGTACCACCACTGCTCATCGGTGACGCCCGTGTCGCCAGCCGCCTGCGCCGCCTCCACCGCGCCCCGCGCCGCGCCGCTCACATAGCCGTTCAGCAGCGTGACCACCGAGTCCATCTCGAGGTCGTCCAGGCCGATGCCGTCGACCGCCCGCAGCTCGTAGTCGTACTTGGCGATGAGGTTGGGGCCCAGCGGCGGCCGGGTGATCGACGACACCTGCAGCATCCACGGGTGCCGCCGGTACAGCGCCAGGTTCTCCCGCGCGATCAGCTCCAGCCTGCCCCGCCAGCCGCCTGGCACCTCCGCGGGCGCGGACAGCTCGCCGTACGCCGTGTCGAGCATGACGTCGATCAGCTCGGCCTTGCCCGGGACATAGGTGTACAGGGACATCGTCCCCACGCCGAGCCGCTCGGCGACCTTGCGCATGGACAGCGCGGCCAGGCCCTCGGCGTCGGCGACCTCGATCGCCGCGCGCACGATCCGGTCGACCCCGATCTCCGGCTTGCCCTTGCGGCCGGTCCGCTCACCCGTGCGCCACAGCAGGGCCAGACTCCGCGCCGGGTCTCCCTGCGAGCTGTACTCCGTCATCGCCTGCGAATTCTATGCGCACCTTGGTTCCGTATGTTGTACGGTACGCCGTACTGAACCTATGGAGGAGTCACCATGACACACGCGGTCGTGGCCGAAGGGCTGCGCAAGCGATACGGGGACACCCCCGCCCTCGACGGCCTCGACCTGGCCGTCGGCGAGGGCACGGTGCACGGCCTGCTCGGGCCGAACGGCGCCGGCAAGACCACCGCCGTCCGGATACTCACCACGCTGCTGCGCCCCGACGGCGGCACGGCCCGCGTCGCCGGCTTCGACGTCGTACGACGGGCCGCCGACGTGCGCCGCAGCATCGGCCTGGTCGGCCAGCACGCCGCCCTCGACGAGGTCCTCAGCGGCAGGCAGAACCTCGTCATGTTCGGCCGCCTCCACCACCTGCGCCCGGCCGCGGCCCGCGCCCGCGCCGACGAACTGCTCACCCGGTTCGGCCTCGCCGGCACCGGCACCAAGCCAGTCGGGCACTACTCCGGCGGCATGCGCCGCCGCCTCGACCTGGCGGTCGGCATGATCTGCTCCCCGCCGGTGCTGTTCCTCGACGAGCCCACCACCGGCCTGGACCCGCGCGGCCGCACCGAGGTGTGGGACGCCGTCCGTGCCCTCGTCGCCGCGGGCACCACCGTGCTCCTCACCACCCAATACCTGGAGGAGGCCGACCAACTGGCCTCCCGCGTCTCGGTCGTCGACGCCGGCCGCGTCGTCGCCGAGGGCACCCCCGACGAGCTGAAGTCCGCGCTCGGCGGCGACCGCCTCGACGTCGTCGTCCGGCACACCGCCGACCTGCCCGCCGCCGCCGCGATCGTCGGTCAGGTGACCGGTGCCCCCGGTGACGCCTCGGGTGACGCCTTGGGTGATGCCGCCTTGGACGTGGACGCCGACTCCCGCCGCGTCAGCGCACCCGTACGCGACCGGTCCGCCGCGCTCCCCGAAGTCCTGCGCGCCCTGGACGCCGCCGGCATCACCGTGGCGGACATCGCCGTGCGACGGCCCACCCTGGACGAGGTCTTCCTCCACCTGACCGGCACGAGAAAGGAAGCCGCGGTATGACCGTCACCGCACCGGAAATCCCCCGCACCGCGGCCGCCCGGCTGCGCTGGGCCCTGGCCGACAGCTGGACCGTCACCCTGCGCGACCTCGGTCACTGGGCCCGCAAACCCGGCCAGGTCGTGGCGGGCCTGCTGTTCCCCGTCATGATCGTGCTGATGTTCGGCTACCTGTTCGGCGGCGGCATGGCCGTACCGGGCGACGGCGACTACCGCGAATACCTCATGCCCGGCATGTATGCCATGACCATGCTCTTCGGCATCGAGGCCACTTTCACCGCCGTCGCCCGCGACGCCGCCAATGGCGTCACCGACCGCTTCCGCTCCCTGCCCGTCGCCTCCTCCGCCGTCGTCGTCGGCCGCGCCGTCGCGGACATGCTCAACACCCTCCTCGGCCTCGCCGTCATGATCGCCTGTGGCCTGGCCGTCGGCTGGCGCTGGCACGAAGGCCCCGCCCGCGCCGCCCTCGCCGTCGGACTGCTGTTGCTGCTGCGCTTCGCGTTCCTGTGGGTCGGCATCTACCTCGGGCTGACCCTCAACGGCCCGGAAACCGTCATGGCCGTGCAGATCCTCGTGTGGCCCGTCGGCTTCCTGTCCAGCGCCTTCGCCTGGACCGGCACCATGCCCGGCTGGCTCGCCGCCGTCGCCGAGTGGAACCCTCTGTCGGCCACCATGGCCGCCACCCGCGACCTGTTCGGCAACCCCGGCGCGGGCGGCACCACCTGGATCGCCGAACACGCCGCGGTCATGGCCCTGGCCTGGCCGCTGCTGCTCATCGCGGTCTTCTTCCCGCTGTCGGTCCGCCGCTACCGCCGCCTCGACCGCTGACGCCCCGGCCGGTGCGCTAGCGTGACCGCCATGCTGCGCCGATGGATGCCGCCGATCCTCTTCCTGGCCGTCGGGCTCGCCGCGGCGGCCCGGCGGGCCGGCGAGGGGTCCCCGGGCGCCGCCGTCGTGCTGCTCCTGCTGTTCCTGCCGGCCGCCGCCCTGCTGTCCCCCCTCGTCTTCCCGAGGTCCCTGAGCGCGGCGGAGGCGCTGCGCCGCAGCCAGGCCGACGGCCGTCCGATCGTCTACTGGCGCCCCGGCTGCCGCTACTGCCTGCGGCTGCGCACCCGCCTCGGCCGCCACGCCTACCGGATGCACTGGGTCGACATCTGGCGCGACCCGGAAGGCGCCGCGGCGGTCCGGGCCGCCACCGGCGGCGACGAGACGGTGCCGACCGTGGTGGTGGCGGGCACGCCGCACGTCAACCCCGACCCCCGATGGGTGCGCGCGCAACTGCCCTGACGAACCTCGGCGGCGGCTCCGGACACGGGCCCCACCGTCAAGGCCGCGCACCCCACCGTCAAGGCCGCGCACTATCCAGGCCACGCACCATCAAGGCCGTACACGGTCCAGGCCGCGCAGCGCCCGGGCCGCACCCGCGAGCAGCGCGGCACGCGACAGGTCCCCGCCCCCGGCGCACCACTCCGCCACCGCCTCCAGCACCATCGCCCGCACCGTCTCGTCACCCGCGCGGCCCGACGACTCCAGCGCCGACCGCAGCGACCGCCACGCCGCCTCACGGTCACCGCACTCCGCCCGCACCCGGGCCAGCTCCACCTGGACCGTGGCCAGGAACTGCGCGGGCACGCCCGCCTGCCCGCCGGCCAGCTCCAACGCCTCCACCAGCAGGCCCTCCGCCTCGCCGAGCGCCCCACGCCGCCGCGCCACCTCCCCGGCGGCCTGCCGCACCCGCGCCAGCGCCACCCGGTCCCGCGTACGGCCGGCCACCTCTCCGGCCCGCGCCAGCTCCCGCTCCGCCCCCGCCAGGTCACCCGTACGGGCACGCAACTGGGCCAGCCGCACGCGCAGCATCAACGGGACGGGAATCGCCTCCATCCCCCCGACCAGCCCCGCCAGCTCCGCCGCCTCCTCCAGCAGCGTCAGCGCCTCCGCCGCGTCGCCCCGGTTCTCCGCCGCCAGCGACAACCAGTACAGCGTCAGCGACAGCCCCCACCGATCCCCCAGCGCGCGATAACCCGCCAGCGCCTCCCGCAACCACGCCTCGGCCGCCCCCGCCCCCGCCCTGCCGTACTCGAACTCCCCGATCCCGCCCATCAGCAGCGCCGTCGCCCGTGCCCACGGGTCCTCGTGATCGCCGAACGCCCGCTTCGCCGCGAGCGCCCTGCGCCAGTGCTCCACGCCCCCGCCCGAGGGCCTGGCCCCCACGACCCAGGCCCACAACGCCACGGGATGACCCGACTCCTCGACCACGCGCAGCGCCTCCGGCGACGCGTAGGGCCCGTCGGACGCCAGCAGCGCACACAACGCGTGCGGCAGCTCCAGCCCGGGAGGCGCGGCCTCACCCAGCGCCGCCCGGATCGCCCGCGCCCACCCGGCCGCCTCGTCGCCGCGTCCCCGCACCGTCCACGCCCACAACCTGGCCGTGAACAGCCGCAGCGCCGGCCGCTCCTGCCCGGTCCTCACGGCGTGGCCCAGCGCCGCGTCCAGATTTCCCCGCTCGGCGTCCAGCATCGCCAGCAGGCGAAGCTGATCGGCCGTCCGCAACCCCGGTTCCGCCTCCTCCGCCGACTCGAGGAAGAAGCCCAGATGCCGGTCCCGCATGGCCCGCGCCTCACCCGCCTCCTCCAGCCGCTCGGCCGCGTAGGCCCGGACGGTCTCCAGCAGCCGGTAACGCACCCGCTCCCCCCGGTCCGCGGGTCCGTCCGGCTCGGCCACCACGACCAGCGACTTGTCCGCCAGCGAGACGACCGTCTCCAGGTCGGCCCCGCACACCCGCAGCGCCGCCTCCGCCGTCGCCCCGCCGGCGAACACCGACAACCGGCGCAACGCCACGCGCTCCGCCGGTGACAGCAGACCCCAGCTCCAGTCGATCACCGCACGCAGCGTCCGGTGCCGCGGCCCCGCCGTACGGCTGCCGCGCAGTGTCAGCCGTTCCCCCACCGCCTCCGCGAGCTGCCGCAGCGTGAACGACCGCAGCCGGGCCGCCGCCAGCTCGATCGCGAGCGGCAGGCCGTCCAGCTCCCGGCACACCGCGACCACATCCGCCACCACGGAGTCGTCCACGACGAACCCCGGCCGCGCCGCCGACGCCCGCTCCGCGAACAGCGCCACCGCAGGGAACTCCAGCGCCCGCGCCGCGTCCACCCCGCAGCCGGGCAGCGCCAGCGGCCGCACCGGATGAAGATGCTCGCCGGGGACGTCCAGCGGCTCCCGGCTGGTGGCCAGGATCCGCATCCCCGGCACCCCCGCCAGCAACCGCTCCGCCACCGCCGCCGCGCCGCCCACCACGTGCTCGCAGTTGTCGAGCACGAGCACGAGCTCCCGGCCCGCCAGCGCCTCCACCAGCGCGTCGAGCGGCGACGCGGCCGGCCGCCCGGCGACGTCCCTGTCCAGCTCGGGCGCGTCCCGCTTGGGCACGGCCGGGGGTATGGTCGCCCGCACGACGGCGGCCACGGCCGCCGGGTCCCCGACAGCGGCCAGCTCGACCAGCCAGACGCCCGAAGCGGCGGCGAGCCCGCCCGCGACCTCCACCGCCAGCCTGGTCTTGCCCGCGCCGCCCGGTCCGGTCAGCGTGACCAGCCGCGCGGCCGAAAGAAGGCTCCGCACCCGCGCCACGTCCTCCCGCCGCCCGACCAGGCCCGTGACCGGCGCCGGCACGTTCCCCCGTACGGACCGCACGACCCTCGCCGGAGGCGGCTCGCGCAGCGCCTCCAGATGGGCCGCGCGCAGTTCCGGCCCGGGATCGACGCCCAGCTCGTCCGCCAGCCGCAGCCTGACGCGTTCGAACGCCTCCAGCGCGTCCCCGCGCCGCCCCGCCGCGCACAGCGCTCGCACCAGCAGGGCGTGGAACGGCTCGCGCAGCGGGTGCGCGGCGACAGTCTCCTCCAGCTCCGCCACCAGCGCACCCGCCGCCGTCGGGTCCGCCACGGCGAGATCGGCGGTCGTTCTGGCCTCCAGCGCGGAAAGGCGCAGCTCCTCCAGGCGCGCCGCCGCCACCCGCGCGAACGGCAGGTCCGCCGCGTCGGCGAGCGCCGCACCACGCCACAGCGACAGGGCCGACCGCAGCAAGACCGCGGCACGCCGGGGATCTCGCTCGGCCCGGCCCGCTCTCACCAGGCGTTCGAACTCCGCCGCGTCGACCTCCTGCGGCGGGACGTCGAGCAGGTAACCGGCCGGATGCGACACCACGGCACCGCGCAGTCCCTCCTGCAGTCCCTTCCGCAGCTCACGGCGCAGCCGCGACACCAGGGAGTGCAGCGCCGCCACCGGATTCGCCGGCGGCTCCTCCCAGAGGTCGTCGGCGAGTCTCTGCGCGGTGACCACCTCGCCGGGCTCCAGAGCGAGCCGGATCAGGAGCACACGCAGGCGCGCGCCCCTGATGGGGGCGTCCGTCACCCGCAACGGTCCGAGGATCCCGATTCGCATGGCTCCCTCATTGTCGTCGAGGGTTTTGGTCGGCGGTGTAAATGATCTTGCAATAACCGGTCGCCTTTACATTGTAGATTCATAGTAGGATCGAGGCGATGAACACCCCCGCCGTCCCCGAGCGGAACGCCCCCGCACGGCCCGAGCGCGACCCCTACCGGGTGTATCTCGACGCGCTGCAGAGCCCCGAGTCCAAGCGCACGATGAAGGGCTGCCTCGACCGCATCGCCCGCCTCATCACCGGCGACCCCGAGGCGACCGGCGCCGGTCAGCCCTGGGAGCTGCTCCGCTACGAGCACACGATCCGCCTGCGCACACTGATGCGGGAACAGGGCTGGTCGCCCGCCCACGTCAACAAGCACCTGGTCGCCCTCCGCCGCGTGCTGAAGGAGGCCTGGCGGCTCGGCCTGATGAGCGGCGAGGACTACCAGCGCGCCGCCGACCTGCCCGCCTACAAGCACACCCGCGTCCCCGCGGGACGGCACGTCGAGGCCGCGGCGCTGGCGGCCGCGCTCGAGGTGTGCGACGGCGACCACTCCCCCGCCGGCCGCCGCGACGGCGCCATGCTCGCGGCGCTCTACTCCACCGGCTGCCGCCGGGCCGAGATCGCCGGGCTCACCCTGGCCGACTTCGACCCCCACGCGCGCTCCCTGCGGGTGCGCGGCAAGGGCGACAAGGAACGACTGGTCTATCTGACCGCGGAGGCCGTCGAACGCCTCGACCTCTGGCTCGCCGTACGCGGCCGGGCGAAGGGCCCTCTGTTCTGCCCCGTCAACAAGGGAGGGCGGCTGCGACTGGCCCACATGACCGGCCAGGCCATCGCGGACATCGTCTCCCGGCGCCTGGCCGCCGCCGGCGCGTCCCCCCGTACGCCGCACGACTTCCGGCGCACGTTCATCGGCGAGCTGCTCGACGCCGGGGTCGACCTCGCCACCACCCAGGCCCTGGTGGGCCACGCCTCCCCCGCCACCACGGCGCGGTACGACCGGCGGCCCGAGCGGCGCCGCCGCGAGGCCGTCGACCGGCTCCGCGTCCCCGGCGCCGCCGCGTCCTGACCCCGGACGGTCACCCGAGGACGAGCGGGAGTCTCGCGGCCGGCTCGCCCAGCGCGGCCTTCTCCGCGTCGGTCATGGCACGCCGCCCGGTGCCGACCAGCAACGCGTCCTTGTCGGAGAACGACGCGGGGAACGCGGTCCCGGCGATCTTCTCCAGCATCTCGCGGGACCGGGCGAGCCCCTCCGCGGGCGGTTCCGCCGCGTCCGGGAGGTGCGCGACCAGGTCGAGGTGGTGCAGCGTCCACTCCAGGACGTACGCGGAGAGGTAGTCGCCCGCGGTGAGGACCTCTCCGCGGGTGCCGACCCTGAGGTCCGGGTCGGCGAGTTCCGCGGCACGGCCGGCGGCGGAGCCGACGTCGTCCAGGTGGAACTTGAGCAGCCGAGGCTCCTCGTAGGCGGCGGCCAGCCGGACGATCAGCGCGTCGAGCGGGTCGTCGCCGGTCGGCGGCGTTTCGGCGACGTCCCAGTAGGTCACCGCGTCGCGGGTCGGTTCCGTCTCCGCGGGGGTGACGAGGGTGATCAGGACGTCCTGAGCGTCGATCACCAGATGGCACACCAGGTCTCGCACGAGCCAGCCGGCACAGCCGGACGGCCGTGCGAAGTCCTCGTCCCGCAGTTCGGCGACCGCCCCGCGCAGCGCCGACCACGAACGTGAGAAGAGGTCCACATCGGCACGGTAGTGCGGTGCCGCAAGGGCGCACAAACGCATTCGGACGGCCGGCTCGCGCGCCGCCCCCGCCGCGGCCGAAGCCGCCCGGCGGCGCGCGGCGGCTCCGGCCGTCAAGCCCGCGACGAACCGGCGGGCGAGGGACCGGCGGCCTGGCCGGCCTCCCGCCGATCGGTCCGTCCGCGGCGGATGAGGTATTCGGCGGTCGCGAGGGCGGCCACGCCGAGGAGGACCTCGCCGACGATGGAGACCACCCGGCTGGCCAGGGCCACCACCGCGGCGGCCGGGGCGGGGAGCACCAGGGCCAGCGCGGCCGCCAGCACCGCCTCGCGAACGCCGATGCCGTCGGGGATGAACACGCTCGCGATGCCGATCGACGTGGCGAGCGTGAACGCGCCGACGCACAGTGCGAGGGAGCGTGAAGGGGGCGCGCCCACGGCGATGGCCAGGGGCCACAGGTGCAGCCCGGTGACCACCCACGACAGGCTCTGCCAGGCGACCGCGAGCCGTACTCCCCGGATCGAGGCGGCCTTGGCCGCCCCGGGGCGGCGCAGCAGCCGTAGCAGCAGCGCGGAGCCCTGGTTGACGATCTGCGGGCGCACCAGGACGAGCACGATCAGTACGGCGGCGCCGGCGAGCCACGCCGCCCGGGCGCCCAGCATCTGCACGCCCGCGAGCAGCCCGACCGTGAAACCGCTCAGCAACACCAGGCTCATGACGAGCGCCGCCGTGCTGATCAGCCGGGCGAAGCCGACGCCGTTGGCTGTGGCCACCTTGGTGACGGCGATCATGCCGGGCACCCGTCCGGGCACGTACTTGGACAGGAAGCCGACGAAGAAGATCCGCACCACTCTCGGCTCGCTGACCGGCGGGCCGCTCTCCAGCAGCACGACGCGCCAGGCGAGGAACCCGAACGACAGACCCGCCATGCTCGCCAGCAGCGCGCCGCCCAGCAGGAGACCGATCTGCCCGGCGTCGCGCCGGGCGAACATGACGGCGACCACGCCCCAGTCGAGCCGGGCCAGCGTCAGCGCGATCGCGCCCACGACGGCCAGGGCGAAGGCGGCCGTCAGCGCCCGCCGGATCGGGCGCGGCAGCCGCGGAAGCCTGAACGCCCTCACTCGCGCACACCGGCGGAGGGCACCGGGGACGCGCCGGCCCTGACCGGCTCTCCCCGCCGGCGGCCCAGCTCGTAGGCGACGCGTACGAGCCCCGCGCAGGCGCCGAGGAAGAAGGCGGTGTGGAAGCAGAGCTGCATCCAGGCGACCCACAGCGCGAAGCGGGCCCCCCGGTAGCGGCGCGCGAACCCGAGGAATCTGCTGTTCACGCCCAGGAACACCGCCAGCGTCGCCGCCGGAACCGCCAGAGCCCAGGGGCTGACGAGTGCGAGCGGCAGGGTGAGGAAGGTGGCCGTCGCCGACGCGGAGGAGACCCGGGGCGGTTTGCGACGCTTGTGCTGACCCGTCCCGATCATGTTGAGCTGGAAGCCCACCTTTCCCTCGTCCCGCAGCCGGCGCGCGCGGACCATGATCACCGGTAGCGTGGTGGACCGGACGAACCGCTCCGCCAGGCACCCCCAGAAGCTGTCCTCGTCATCGGCCTTCGTGACCACGGAGGTGGTCACCACCAGCCGGTAACGGGCCGGGACGCGCGTGCCGAACTCGAAGTCCTCACCGTCGCGCAGCCGCTCGTCCAGCCGTCCCGCCTCCTCGAAGACGTGGCGCGGGATCAGGGTGCAGGACAGGAACGTGGCCGTGGTCTGGCTGCGCTCGTAGTGCTCGCACAGCACCCGGTAGCGTTCGACCGGACCGTCGTCGTACAACGGCTCGGCGTCGTAGATCCCCTGAACCATGCCGCAGTCCGGCGTCTCCCGGTACGCCTTGACCGCGTTGCGGACCGCGTCCGGCGCGAGCGCCGTGTCGGAGTCGACGAAGAACAGCAGCGGCGCCGAGCTTCTCGCCACTCCGAGGTTGCGGGCCGCGGCCGGCCCCCGGTTGCGCGGCGACTCGACGACCGTGCACGGGAACTCCCGCGCTATCTCCAGCGAGCCGTCGGTGCTGACGTCGTCGACGACGACGACCTCGGCCGGGCGGTAGGTCTGCGCGTACACCGACTCCAGGCAGGCGCGCAGGGTCTTCCTCTTGTTGTAGTTCGGCACGATGACCGCGACGTCACCATGCCAGGTCGTCACGTCAGGCATGTCCGTTCCCTTCGTTGGTCAGGTCCGGGCCGGCCCCGGTCAGGGCAGCGACACGACCAGGCGCTGGGCCCGGTGATCGGACAGCCCCTCGGAACCGAGCAGGTCGTACCTGTGCACGGCCACGTCCGGGGTGGTGTACACCCAGTCGATCCGCCACAGCTCGGCGGTCCCCGCCAGGTAGGTCGCCGGATAGAGGGACGAGATCACGGGCGTCCGGTCGACCAGCTTCCCGGGGAGCAGGCGGCGGATGCCCATGGCCGGGGAGGTGTTCAGGTCGCCGGCGAGCACGACGGGGTGCGGGTTGGCCGCGACGTCCGCGCTGATGGCCCGGTAGCTCGCCTCCCGGCGGAGGGTCCGGCTGAAGTCGATGTCGCGGGACTCGGCGCTGTACAGCCGCCATTCGAGCGGGGGCTGGGAGACCTGCCCGTCGTAGAAGGAGACGACCTTGCCGTTCACGTCGATGTCGGTGCGCAGGGTCTCGACCGTGTAGCCCTCCGGCCAGTCCCGCAGCGCCTCGGGGATCTCCTTCTGATCGGCCGGCAGCCACGGGCGCACGTCCAGGCCGCGGTGCGCGACGATCGGGAACCGCGAGAGCGTGATCTGCTCGCCGGACACCGCGACGTGGTAACCGGGGAACTCGCGGCGCAGCTCCGCCAGCTTGTCGATACGCATCGCCAGGTCGGCCGTCCAGCGCTGCGAGCGCATGTCCCCCGCCCGGGTGTCCACGTACAGGTACTCCGTCAGCAGGTAGACGTCGGCGTTCAGCCTGCGCAGATAGTCGTAGAACCCGGGCGAGTACCGGTCGCCCTCGGCGGTGCGCCAGTCCTGGTCCCAGAACTCGGTGTTCCAGGCGACCACGGTGATGGCTCCCGGGCCCGCGGGCGGCGGGGTGTACCAGAGGGTGGCGTAGTTGACCCCGCTGCGCCCGGCGCCCAGCACCGCGGTGACCACCAGCAGCGACATGATCCGCCAGCGGACCGGCCGCGCCAGTGGCGCCACCGCCATCAGCAGCACGGGGACCGCCAGGAACAGCAGCGGAGGGATCAGGTCGATCGGCGCCCACAGCGACGTCCGCCCGCTCGCCAGCAGATGACAGACCACGAAGAGCAGCCAGGCCACCGAGGCGGTCACGACGAGCCTGGTCCCCCAGCACCAGCGCCGCCGGGGGCGGACGAAACGCCGGACACGTGCCGCCCAGCCGATCGCGCGCGGGGGCGGGGCAGTGGCGGACTGCTCCTCGATCAGGGCGTCCCGATCGGTCATCGACACCATCCTCGGTGAGTGGGCCGGCTCCGAACGTACTGAGGGGTCCTTGTCGCATCCTTGTCAGCCGCCGACCGCCGGGCCCGCGCGACAAGAATGGGACAAGCCTCCGTGCCTAGCGTGAACCGAACACGAGGTGCGACATGCACGTGTTCGGAAGCGACGACCTCCAGCCACTGGAGCACATCATGAGTCGGGAACGCCCGCTAGTCTCGGTCATCGTCCCCAGCTACAACCGGTCCGACGTATTACGCCTCTGCCTGGACGCGCTGGAAGAACAGACCTATCCGCACATCGAGGTCATCGTGGTGGATGACTGCGGCACGGAGGACGCGGCGCGGGTGGCCGCGTCGAGGGGCGCCACGGTGGTGCGCACCGAGGTCAACGGCGGCCCGACTCCCGCCCGCAACCTCGGCGCCGAGCACGCCGCCGGGGAAATCCTGTTCTTCCTCGACGCCGACATCGCCCTCGATCCGGATGCGGTGGAGAACGCGGTGCGGATACTCGAGTCCCACCCGGAGATCGGCGCGCTGGGCGGCGTCCTGCGGCCCGAGTCGCTGCTGTCCCAGACCCTGGCCTCCCAGTATCGCGCTCTGCAGATGCACCGCTGGTGGATGCCCGCCCACCGGCCCACCCTGGAGCTGCACGCCGCCGTGCTCGCCGTCCCGGCCAAGGTGTTCGCCGAGATCGGCCCCTTCGACCCCCGGCTGCGCGAGACCGTCTCCTCCGACTACCGCGTCCGCGTGACGCGGTCCTACGAGGTGAAGCTGAGCGACGCCGTACGCGGCCGCAAGGACCACGACGCCACCGTGCGGACCATCCTGCGCAAGGTGTTCCGCCGTGCCCGCGTCAGCGCGCTGGACTGGCGCCGTGGAGAGACGCCGGGCGACTCGGTGCCCCGCGCGGTCGGCGGCGTCCTGTTGCTCGCCGCGGTCCCGGCGCTCGCCCTGCCCGTGGTGGCGGGCCGTGCGGGCGCGCTCGTGCCATGCGCCCTCGTCGCCGCCGCCGTCGCCCTGGACGCCGGCACCCACCGCTTCGCCTATGCCCAGCGGGGCGTCCCGTTCGGCGTCTACTTCTCCGGCGTGCACCTCGCCGTCACCTTCACCGGCGCCCTCGGCGGGGCCGTGGGCGTCCTGCAACGTCTCGCGCTCTCACGCCTGGAAAAGCCCGCCCGGGTGCTCGCCGGCCAGGACTGAAGACACGGGGCGAGCAGGCACGTACGACGCATCGTCATCGACCATCGCGCGCGAAGGGGCATCGACATGGAGGAGCGACGGCCGCTGGTCTCGGTCATCGTGCCGAACTACAACTACGCCCGCACGCTCGGCCTGTGCCTGAGCGCGCTGCGGCGGCAGACCTACCCGAGCATCGAGGTGATCGTCGTCGACGACCGCAGCACCGACGACTCGGTGGAGATCGCCCACCGGCACGGAGCGCGGGTCGTGGTGACCGAGACCAACATCGGCGCCCCCGCGGCGCGCAACCTCGGCGTCGAGCACGCGCGCGGGGACGTGCTGTTCTTCGTGGACTCGGACCTGGCGCTGGCCGAGGACGTGGTCGAGCACGCGGTGGGCCTGCTCACCTCCGACCCCGCCCTGGGAGTGGTGTGCGGCACCTACGACCCGGAGCCGCTGATCCCGGACAGCCTCGTGGAGCGCTACCGCAGCCTCCAGCTGCACTACTGGATCTCCGGTGACGAGGGCGAGATCACCACGATCTACTCCGCGCTGTTCGCCATGCGGGCGGAGGTCTTCCGCGAGGTGGGCCCGCTCAACCCCGCGCTGCGGCACAGCGAGAACGCCGAGTACGGCCACCGGATCACCCGCCTGGGGTACCGCATCGTGCTGGACAACAGGATCAGGGGCCGGCACGACCACGACGACCGGCTGCGCGTGGTGCTGTCGAAGTTCTTCCACCGGGCGCGCCTGCACATCCCGCTGTACCTGCGCCGCCCCGGCTTCAACGGCGGCCCGGCCGACAGCAGCCGCGGCTGGGGCTCGCTCGCCGCCCTGTTCGCCGTGCTGACCGCGCCGCTGCCGGTGGTGCTGGGCCCGGCCTGGCCGGCGGCGCCCGTCGCGCTGCTGGCCGGATCGATCGCGGCGGACCTGGGCATGTACCGCTACGTCCGGCGCTACGCCGGCACCCCGTTCACCCTCTACTTCACCGCGGTCCACTTCCTGGTGAACGTGACCGTCGCGGTCGCGGTGTTCGCCGGCGCCGCCCAGTGCCTCGTGTCCAGCCGGTTCCGGCACACCTACGACGTCCCCGCCCGCTCCGCGTCGGCGGAGGTGTGAGCGATGACCGGACACTCGCCCCTGGTGTCGGCGATCGTGCCCAACTACAACTACGCCGTCTCCCTGGAGCTGTGCCTGCGCGCGATGCTGGCGCAGACCTACCGGCCGCTGGAGCTGATCGTCGTGGACGACGGCAGCACCGACGACTCGGTCGAGGTCGCGCGGCGGCTCGGCGTACGGGTCGTCCGCACCGAGCGCAACATGGGGGTGGCCGGGGCGCGAAACCTCGGCGCCGCGCACGCCCGCGGTGACATCCTGGTGTTCGTGGACTCCGACGTGGCCCCCTACCCCGACGCCGTCGAGGTGGCGGTGGGCATGCTCGCCGCCGACCCGGCGCTCGGGGCGGTGTGCAGCGTCCACGATCCTGAGCCGCTGATCCGCGACAGCCTCGTCGAGGAGTATCGGGCGCTGCAGTACCACTACTGGACGGCCAGTTCCGAGGGCCCCATCTCGTTCCTGTTCCCTGCGCTGATGGCGATGCCCCGCCGCGTGTTCGACGACGTCGGGCCGTTCAACACGCGGCTGCGCGAGACCGAGGAGGTCGACTACGGCCACCGCCTCACCCAGCGGTACGGGATGGTGCTCACGACCGCCGTGCGCTCGCGGCACGACCACGACGACAAGCTGTTCAAGCTGCTGCGCAAGCTGTATCGGCGCGGCCGCGCCCGGGTGCCGCTGTACGCGCGGCGGCGTCGGTTCGCCCGCGGGTTCGAGACCTCCAACCGGGCCGGCGGCAGCCTCGCCGCGCTGGCGGCGGTGGCCGCGGTACCGGTGGCGGTGCCGCTCGGCTCGGCCGGCGCCGCGCTGCCGGCCCTCGCCCTGGCCGTATCGGTGGTGGCCGACCTCGGCATGTACCGCTTCGTGCTGCGCAGGCGCGGCCCGCTGTTCCTGCTCTACTTCGGCGCCGTGCACTTCCTGGTGAACCTGACCATCGCGGCCGGAGTGGCGGCCGGGGCCGCGCGGTGGCTGTGCTCGGCGAGGTTCCGCCGGCTCTACGACTCCGACCTGCACGTGCGCGCTGTCGGGGAGGCCACGTGACAACCCCCCTGTGTCCGCTGCGTCCGCCGTGTCCCATCTGTCCGCCGCGGTGTCAGCTGGGGCCGCTCGGATGACGGGCGGCACCCGGGTCGCGACGCGGCCCGGCGAGTCCCGGCGCACTTCGCGGGCTTCCCGGAGATTCCCGGTGGTGACGGCTGCGGCGGCCGCCTGGCTGGTGTTCGCGGGGCTGCACCGCGCGCTGTCCGGCCGGGTGTGGTGGTGGCAGGTCCCCGAGCTCGTCCCCCCACTGGCGTTCGCGGCCGTTCCCGTCGTGCTGCTCGCAGCCGTACTGGTGGCGCGCCGCGCGCGGCGTACGGCCGTCGCGATGGCGCTGGCGTCACTGGCGGTGGGCGGGGGCGCGAGCGGGCTCAACCTCGCCACGCTGTGGCACCACACCACCCCGGCCCCGCCGGACGCGCTCACCGTGTTCTCCTGGAACACCTGGTACTGGGATCAGCCGGCGGCGGGCGGGGAGCCGATGCCCCCGCCGACCGGCACGCCGGAGCGGGACGTCGCCGCCTTCTACCGGTACCTGCGGGCCCAGGACGCCGACGTGCTCCTGCTGCAGGAGTACGTCTACTTCGGCGCCGACTCCCGGCCGATCCGGGTGAACGACCTGGACAGGCTGCGCCGCGAGTTCCCGGGATACCACATCGCCACGGCGAGTGAGCTGGTGACGCTGTCGCGCTTCCCGATCGTGCTGAAGCGCGGTCTCGACCTGCGCCCCTGGTTGGACGACGGCCGGGACACCCCCGTGCCGCCCGGCTCCGCCTGGCCCGGCTTCTACACCGTGAAGACGCTGCGCACGGACCTGCGTGTGGGGGGCAGGACCGTCTCGTTCTACAACTCCCACATCAACTCGCCCGTCGACCCGTCCTCACGCGGCCTGGATCCCCGCCGCCTCGACCGCGTCCAGCACGAGGCGCGCGAGGCCAACCTCCGCGCGCTCGCGGCCGACGTCCGGGCGAACTCGTCGCCGGCCGTCCTGGCCGGGGACTTCAACGCCTCCCCGGCCATGGGCATCCTGCGCATGCTGCCGGAGCGGATGACCGACGCCGCTCCGGCGCTCGCGTCGCTCTACCCCGCCACCTGGGACGACCGGTGGCCGTGGTGGCGGATCGACTGGGCGTTCACCACCCCGGAGGTCACCGTCCACGACTACCGGCTGGTCCGCTCGGACGGCCAGTCGGACCACAGCGGCCAGCGCCTGGTCCTCTCGCTCGGCCGGTGATCCGCGCGCTCAACCGGTGGCCTGGGCGAACAGCAGGTCGCGCGCCCCGTTCCGCCCGGCCGGCCGCAAGAGCGGACGATCCTCGTCGCCGCCGCGCAGCATCCGCAGATGCAGCTCGCGCAGCTCCGGCCCCGGCTCGATACCCAGGTGGTCGGCCAGGTATCCGCGCAGGCGGGCGTACAGGGCCACCGCCTCCGCGGTGCGTCCAAGGGCCTGCAGGCCGCGCATCAGCATGCTCGCGAGCGGCTCCGCGAGCGGGTAGCGCGGCACCAGCGGGGTCAGTTCGGTGACCACCATGTCCGGCCGTCCCAGGCGCAGGTGCGCCTGCGCCCACGTGACGACGGTGCCGACGAACTGCTGCTCGATGCCGTACCGCATGCGGGCGGCCCAGTCTCCCCGGATGCCGGCGAGGGGCGCGCCGCGCCACAGCTCCATCGCCTCGGCCAGCAGCGCGGCCCGG
The DNA here is from genome assembly GCF_040644635.1 of Microbispora sp. NPDC046933. Lineage (NCBI taxonomy): Bacteria > Bacillati > Actinomycetota > Actinomycetes > Streptosporangiales > Streptosporangiaceae > Microbispora > Microbispora sp. NPDC046933. The sequence goes on from NZ_JBEYWW010000006.1 coordinate 266,141, forward strand.
GTGAGGTCGTCGCACGCGCCCTGCGCCTGCCTGGCGAGCCGGCGGAACCGGTAGGCGTCCACCCGCTCGGGGTCCACCCCGAGCGCGTAGCCGCCGCCGCGGCGTTCGATGGAGGCCCCGGTCGCGGTCAGCGCCTGCCGCAGGCGGGCGATGTGGGCGTACAGCGAGTCGGTCGCCCCGTCCGGCGGATCGTCCCAGACGCGCTCGATCAGCGTGCGGAGCGTCACGGGGCGATCGGCGTCGACCGCCAGGGCGGCCAGCACCGCGCGCCGCTGGGGCGGCCCCAGGGGGAGGCAACGGCCGCCGGAGGTCACCTCCACCGGTCCCAACAAGCGGACGTCCATCGCCTTCCTTCCATGTCGATCTCGGTCGATCTCGGTCGATCTCGGTCGATCTCGGTCGTTCTCACAACGGGACGGCGGCCGCCAGGGACGGGTGGTGGACGAGCACGAGCGTCACACCCAGGGTGGCGGCCCACAGCATCGAGTTCGCGACCATGACGCGGTCGCGCAGCAGGATGCGGACCGGGTCACCGCCCTCCTTGTCGACCAGCTGGAGCTGCAGGTAGCGGAAGAGGGCGAACAACGCGAACGGAGTGGACAGCATCATCGCCGTCTGGCCGTACTGAGGCCCGAACGGCCCTTCGTCACGCAGGTACATCAGGCCGGAGACGAGGGCGAGCACGGAGGCGATCTGCAGCAGCCAGTTGGTCAGCTCCATCGAGTAGCCGCGCAGCGCGGGCCGGTGGGCGGCCCCGCCGTGCAGCAGCTCCTGACGCCGCTTGCCGACGAGCAGCAGCAGGGACATCGAGAAAACCGTGATCAGCAGCCAGGCGGGCGCCCGGCCTCCGGTCACCTCGTACCCCTGCACGACCCGCAGGACGAAGCCCGCCGCCACCGTCCCCACGTCGATGAGCGGCATGTGCTTGAGGAAGCGGCTGTAGGCGACGTTGAGCAGGAGGTACACCAGCACCGGCCAGTATGACGCCGGCGCCCGCGCGACGATGGCGGCGAGCAGCGCCAGCAGGACCGCGCAGCAGGCGCCCGCGGTCACCACCCCCACCCGGCCCGCCGCGATCGGCCGGTGGCGCTTGACGGGATGACGCCGGTCGCGGTGCCGGTCGGTGATGTCGTTGCCGATGTAAACGGCGGCGGAGGCGAGCATGAACGCCGCTGTCGCCGAGACGATCCCGGCCACGGTGGCCGGGCCGTAGGAGGGCGCGCCGATGAGCGCCACGGGCACCAGGAGGATCGCCTTGACCGCGTGGGACGGGCGGACCAGGCCCGCGAGGTCCGCGGCCAGGCGCGTGCGGGTCTCCACTGCCCGGACCGGCGCCGGTTCCGGACGCTGCGGGCTGTCTGGGACGTCTGCCGATTCGACGACGCGCATGCTCTACCCCGGTCAGCTCAGAAGAAGACTTTCGCCAGCGACAGCGCGCCCTGCCGCCACGCGTCTCGGCTCGTCCGGCCCGCACCGTGCGGTGAGCCGTGCGGTGAGCCGGCCGCGCGCCGCTCCCGCCACCACGCGTACGTGCGGAGGATCGCGTCGCGGTTGGACAGCCGTGGACGGAAGCCGAGACGTTCACGGGCCTTGTCGATGCTGACGTAGGAGTCGGCGAGCAGCTTGCGCACCAGCCGCCCGTACACCGGCGACAGCCGGCTGCGTTCCAGCAGCCGGAGCCCGGCCAGGGCCGGGCCGGCGGGCAGCGAGACGACCCGCCCGCCGCGGCCGGCCGCGTCGAGCACCGCCTGGAAGTCCTCGCGCAGCGTGCCAAACTCGGCGGCCGCCAGGTTGTAGGTGTCGTTGGCGACGCCCGCCGGCGCGTCCAGGACGCCGACCAGGGCGTCCACCAGGTCCTCGACGGCGAACATCTGAATGCGCTTGTCCCCCCTGCCGAGGACGGGGAAGTTCCGGCCCTCTTCGGCCCACTCGAACAGCATCGCGAACAGGCCCATACGGCCCGGGCCCAGGAAGGTCTTGGGGCGCAGGATGGGCACGCACATCCCGCCGGCCCGGTACTTCTCGGCCAGTTCCTCCGCCTCGGCCTTCGCCCTCGTGTAGGGGTCGACCGGCTCCCGCGGGTGATCCTCCGGTGTGGGCACGAGCTTCGGCAACCCGTATACGGCGGTGGAGGAGATGTGGATCACCCGCTCCACCCCGGCCAGGCGCCCGGCCTCCAGTACGGTGTGGGTGCCCTCGACGATCAGATCGCGGATCTGCTCGGCCGGGTAGCTCGGCAGCGCGCCGGCGCAGTGGACGACCACGTCCGCCCCGGCCATCGCCTCGGTCATCAGCCGCAGGTCGCGCACGTCGCCGGACCGGTGCCGCGCCGCCAGCAGCGGGTCGGCCTGCGGGCGCAGGTCCACCCCGAGCACGTCGTGCCCTTCGACCGCCAGCCTGCGGGCGAGGTTGCCGCCGAGCATTCCCGCACTGCCGGTGACTACGACCTGGTGGACCATCGCGACCCCACCTTGTCTCGCACGAACCGGCCGAGCAGCCGCGGCAGGCCCTTGGCCAGCGTCTTGTCGAGGCCGTCCAGGAAGTACTCGACGTCTTCGGCCTCGATCGCGAGGGTCGGCGCGACGACGAGGGGGTTGTCGGCGTTCGGGCTGTAGTAGGAGACGATGCCGTGTTCGCGGTAGAGCTCGGCGATCACGGAGAGCGTGATCAGCTTGGTGCGGAACCGCGGGTCGTGGGAGAAACCGGGCGCGAGCTTGCCGGCCAGGTCGAGCACCTTGGGGCCGCCGTCGAGGAACACCCCCCACAGCGCGCCCACGCCGCTCACGCGGCCGACCACGTCGGGGTGGCGCTTGTGGATGTTCTCCAGGCCGGGCCGCAGGATGCGCTCGATCTGCCGCGCCCTGGCGGGGTAGTCGTCCTCGACCGCGATGTTGACGGCCTCGATGGCGGTGACGGTCTCCTCGCCGAATCCGTAGTAGGTGGTGCTGTGCAGGATGACGTCGGAGAGACGGTCGTACGCCTTGCGGAAGACGGGCTCGCGGGCGGTGTACCCGGATATCGAGGCCTTGCCGCCGCCGAGCGACTTGGAGTACACGAGGATGTCGGGCAACAGGTCGGGGTAGCGCATGAAGTAGAAGAGACTGCCCGTCTTACCCCATCCCGTATAGACCTCGTCGAAGATGAGCATGATGTCGTTCGCGTCGCAGAGCCGCCGCAACTCGTAGAGATCCGCCTCCGGCCAGCAGCGCATGCTCGACGCGCTGAACGGCTCCGCCATGATCGCGTAGACGTCGCACCTCCCGTCCGGGGTGCGTGCGGCCTCGACGGCCTCGCGGACGGCCGCGACGTCGCCGTAGGGGTACACGACGATGCCGGGAAGGCCGGGGAATCGGAAGGAGTTCTCGGCCGACCCCGTCAGGCTGCCCGCGCCGAGGGTCTTGCCGTGGAAGCTGATGTCGGAGCGCAGGATCGTGTTGCGACGCCCTTCGTGGTACTTGTACGCCAGCTTGACGGCGCCCTCGTTGGCCTCCGCGCCCGAGTTCGGGAAGTAGGAGATGTTCAGGTCTCCCGGCAGCAGTTCGGCCATGTTGTGACTCAGGGCGGCCACGTACGGCGAGAAGAACGCCTTGTGCACCTCCATGCGCCGCAGTTCGGCGAAGCGGCGCCGCGCCTCCAGGATGCGGGGGTGGTTGTGGCCGTGGTTGAGCACGCCGACCCCGCCGGTGACGTCGAGGACCTTGCGGCCGTCGCGCGTCCATATCCAGGCGCCCTCCGCGCGCTCGACGAGTTCGCGGCCGAAGCCGAAAGAGGTCATGAGGTTGACCTGGCTGCGGCTGACATACCTTCTGTACAGGTCCTGGACCTGTTTCACCGTGAGATTCTCACACTCGTCGACACCGATCAGCTCGGACACGTCCGCTCAACCCCCTACGTATTCCCATGAATTCCGCAAGGTGCCCGCCTTCTCCTGGCATGCGAAGAGGCCGGACATGTCGTCAATAATGTGGATCGAGGCTATACCCGGCACCATACAAATCTGTGTAGGTCAATGCGGACACAAGCCGGCGAGAAGAAGAAAGCGGCCGGGAGCGGGCCGCCGAAAACAACTGGTCAGATATCAGAGTGAATGTGGAGGATTTCCGCGCGCCGGGTCGCCGACCGGTTTCTGCCCGCGGTCGCGCACGTGGCCGGCCGAGCGGGTGACAGAGTCGCCGCGGGTGTCGTCCAGGCGCCGCGCAGCGCCCGCCGTACGGCCTGCTCCTGATCCTCCTCGGTCTCCTCCTCCCGGGCCCGCTCGCGGGCGAACAGGCGGAGCAGATCGTGCATGCCGTACTCGTCGTGGTCGGACGCCTCCAGGAGCTGGGCCTCGGCGAGGTGGTCCAGCAGGTCGGCGGTGCGAGGCTCCGGGCGGTCGGCCAGGGCCGCGGCGACCGCGACGCTGACGGCGGAGCCACCGAGCAGGCTGAGCAGCCGGAACATGCGGGAGGACTCGGCATCGAGGCCGCGGTAGCTCATCATGAAACACGCCCGCATGGCCTGGTCGTCGGATTGGAGCTCGGACAGGCGGCGGTCCTCCACCGCCAGACGGTCGGCCAGGGCGCGCAGCGACAGCCCCGGCCTGGCGTTCAGCCGGGCGGCGGCGATCCTGATCGCCATCGGCAGGCCGCCGCACGACCGCACGATCGCGCGCGCCGCCCGCCGGTCGGCCGCGACCCGCTCCTCCCCGATCAGGCGCCCGAGCAGCGTGGAGGTCTCGTCCTCGCTCATGATGCCGAGGCGAAAGTGCGACACGGCGTCCAGCGAGGTGAGCATCCTGCGGGCGGTGATCAGCACGCGGCAGGTGGGGCTCGCCGGCAGCAGCGGGCGCACCTGCGCGGCGTCGCGGGCGTTGTCGAGCAGGAGCAACAGGTGCCTGCCGTCGGTCAGCGAGCGGAACCGCGCCGCGGCCTCGTCCACGTCGGGCCGCCCGGCGGTGTCGTCGCCGAGGGAGCGCAGCAGGCGGGCCAGGACGTCGGCCGGGTGCAGCGGCGCGACGTCGGGCGTGGAGCCGTGCAGGTCCACGTAGAGCCGCCCGTCCGGAAACCGGTCCGCGACCTGGTGGGCGACGTGCACGGCCAGCGCGGACTTGCCGGCTCCCGCCGCCCCTGTGATCGCCGAGACGGCGATCGCGCCCGGGCCCGATGAGGTCAGCGCCGTACGCAGGCGGGCGATCTCGGCGGTCCGGCCGGTGAAGGAGGGAGAGCCGATGGGCAGTTCAGCCGGAGCGAACGCCCTGCGGACGGTGCTCACCTGCGGCGGCGCCAGGGCGGGGTCGTCGGCGAGGATGCGCTCGTGCATACGGACCAGCTCCGGGCCGGGATCGATGCCGAGCTCGGCAGCGAGCATCGCCCGCACGCGGTGGTAGACCGCGAGCGCGTCGGCCCGGCGGCCGGTGCGGTACAAGGCCAGCATGTGCTGCGCGCGGAGCCGCTCGTTCAGCGGGTCTCTGCCGGTCAGTGCCTCCAGGTCGGCGAGCATCTCGCCGTGCTGGCCGAGCGCCAGCCGCGCCTCCAGCGAGGCGTCCACGACGATCGCCCTCAGCCGCTCCAGCCGCGCCGCCTCGCCACGCAGCGGCGCGGGCAGGGGCAGCCCCTCCAGGACGGACTCGGCACGCCACAGGCCGAGGGCCCGGGTCAGCCGTTCGAGCGCGACGTCGTGGCGCCCCTCCGCCAGCGCCCGCTGGCCCTGCGCGGCGAGATCCTCGAACAGCGTCACGTCGACCTCGCCGGGCGTGACCCGCAGCACGTACCCGTTCGAGCCCGCCTCGATGCGGGACGGTGCGCCGAGGGCCCTGCGCAGCGCGGAGATGTAGGTGTAGAGGTTCGACTCGGCGGTGGCGGGAGCCCGCTCGCCCCACAGCCAGTCGAGCATCCGGTGACTCGGGATCGCCTTTCCCGCGTTGAGCAGCAGGGCGGCGAGCAGAACCCGCTGTTTGCGCCGCCCGAGTGCGATCGCCTTCCCGTAGGAGGTACGGACCTCGATCGGCCCGAGGATCTTGAAATCCATGTCGCCACCCTGCAGCGCCCAGTGTTGACCGAGAGGAACCGTACAAATAACCATATATCTTGATATGTCCGACCAATGATCGGCGGAGGCGGCCATCGGAGGGTACTCCCCCGAAAGCAATAAAGGTATTACGCGTCCGAATCCCCATCCCTGCCGCACCCCACGGCCCCTATGGACATTCCGGGCGCGTGAAATTCCGGATTTCCCGTCGATATGGGCGAGGAAACGGTCTGCCGCCGAGAGCCGACGGCAGCGCCCGCGACCGGGAAAGAGCCATGCGCGTATTCGCCTTCGAACAAAAGTCCAGCGTCAACAAAGGATGCCGGCTTGACGGCCGCCGCGGCCCGGACGGCGCGGACGGCGCGGACGGCGCGGACGCCGGCGGCCCGCCCTGACCGGCCGCCTTGCCCGGTCCGGGCCCGGCGGGTCCGTTCACCCCATGAAACCCGCGCGGCGGTGGCAGCCGAGCGCCCGCCGGCCGATGCGTGGTTCAAGTTCCGGAGCGGAGCCTTTCGCGGTCCGCCTCGACCGTCTCGTCGTCGACGGCGCCGGTCAGAATGGCGTCGAGCAGTCCCGGGTAGCGGGCGTCCAGGTCCTCCCGGCGCAGGCGCAGCGCGTTTTCCCGTCCGGAGGGCTGCTGCCAGATGACGCCGCTGTCGCGCAGGACCCGCCAGTGGTGGGTCATGGTCGACTTCGACGTCACACCCAGGATGTTCAGGACGCTGCCGCAGTTGTGCTCGCCCCCGGCATCGAGCACCCGCACCACGGCCAGCCGTATCGGGTTGCCGAGGGCGGAGAGGACGTCCTCAATGCGGATCTGCTCACGGTCCGGGTGTCGGTAACTCACTGTCCTACGGTACGTCGACAGTCCGATTGTCGCGTCCTCTGCGCTCCTACCCCTCTGTCGCCGGCCGAGGTTGCCGCTACAGTTCGACTGTACGTAATCTTACGAACATTCGTACTGTGGAACGAGGCTCATCGCCCCCATCCCGCTGCCGGGGGCCTCCCCACGGCAGGACTCGAGAAAGGTTCACTTGCATGTCCGCTTCGTCCGCGCCCGTGAGCCATGCCCAATCTCCCGGCCGCTCCCGGCATCTGGGCTGGATCCTGGCGTTGCTGGCCCTGGCGCAACTGATCTATGCGCTGGACCTCAACATCGTCTTCGTGGCGCTACCCGAGATCGGCTCCGATCTCGGCTTCCCTGGGCAGACCCAGCAACTGGTGGTCAGTGCCTACGTCGTCTTCGCCGGCGGCTTCCTGCTGTTTGGCGGGCGGGCCGCCGACCTGCTCGGCCGGCGGCGCATCTTCGTCCTCGCGCTCGCCGTCTACGCGGTGTCGTCGCTGGCCGGCGGACTGGCCGGCGACCCCGGTGTGATCATCGCGGCTCGCGTCGTCCAGGGGATCGGTGGCGCGCTGCTGCTGCCGTCCACGCTCTCGCTGATCAACACCCTCTTCGAGGAAGGCCCCGGGCGGAACCGTGCTCTGGCGGTCTGGGGCGGAGCCGGCGCCAGCGGCCTGACCGTGGGCGCGCTGCTCGGCGGCGTCCTCACCGAGAACTTCGGCTGGCCGGCCGTCTTCTTCGTCAACGTCCCGCTCGCCGGGCTCGTCGCCCTCGCCGCGCTGTTCGTCATCCCGCGCGACGCGGCCCGCACGGAGCGCCGGCGCTTCGACCTGCCGGGCGCCCTCAGCGTCACGGCGGGCGCCACGCTCCTCGTCTTCGCCCTGGTCCAGGGCCCCGAGCTCGGCTGGCTCAGTGGCTGGGTGATCGGCGCGTTCGTCGCGGCGGCGGTCCTGCTGACCGCCTTCGCGCTCATCGAGACCCGCAGCTCGGACCCGCTGATGCCGTTCCGGCTCTTCCGCAACCCCAGCCTGGCCGCGAGCACGGCCGTCACTTTCATCTACATGGCCACCTTCGGCGTCCTGCCGTACTTCCTCACCGTCCTGCTGCAGACCGTCCACGGCTACAGCGCCCTGCAGACCGGCCTCGCCTTCCTCGTCCCCTCGCTGGCCATCGCTCTCGGCACTCAGCTCGGCGAGCGCCTCACCACGCGCACCGGCCTGCGCCCGACGCTGATCGGCGGCTTCCTGGTCGGCGTCGTCGGCACGGCCGTCCTCGCCTTCGGCTTCGACGCCGACGCGGGCTACCTCGCCCTGCTGCCCGGACTGATCGTCTCCGGCGTCGGCCAGGGCGTCGTGTGGACCGCCATGTGGATCGCCGCCGCCACCGGCACCTCCGCCCACGAGCAGGGCGTCGCCAACGGCGCCGCGTCCACCTCGCTCAACATCGGCAACGCCATCGGTCTGGCGGTCTTCACCGCCATAGCCGACATCGGCACCGGCGGCAAGACCGGAGACGTGCTGCTCAAGGCCACCGCAGAGGGCGAGTTCCTGGTCGTGCTGCTCACCGCCGCCGGCATGCTCCTCGGCTTGCTGATCACGCTCACCCTGCCCAAGCCCTCCACCATGGCGGGCGCGCAGTCGACGGCGAAGAGCGAGGAGCCGCTCGCCGCACGGTGACTCGGCCCGGACCCGCCGTACTCCGGACGGCAGGCGTGGACCCCGCCTCTCCTCGAGCGCCTCCACGGCCGCCGGGGAACGGCGGCGATCCGATGCTTGGTCCCGTCGGCACGAACGTCAGCGGAGCCGCCGATACCGGGCAGGTCGAAGGCGATCACCCGATACCTGTCCGCGGCGAGCGGAATGAGCCGGTCCCAGCGTCGCCGGGGCTGAGGCCGGCCATGCAGCAAAACGAGCACCGGGGCGCGGAAGTCCCCAGCCTCGGTGTACGTCAACCGCCCGGAAGTCACGGCCACCGTTCGCGTCGACGTCATCTCGGTCCCCTCATGCAGCGCGATGTCGCACAACGACTCGCGCCGACCCGGCGACCTGGTCACATACCTGGACAAGCTCGAAGCATGTGGAGCAATTAGCCGCACACCTGACAACAAGGACAGGAGGCGCCGTGTCATCGAACCGACGGCGCTCGGCGGCGAGCTGCTCACCCCGCGCTGACGACGCCCTCGCCGCCGCCACCACGCGTTTCCTGGATCCACTCGACCCTGCGCAGATCACCCAGCTCATGGCGACCTTGACGCGGCTGCTCGGCGCGCACCACCCGGCCCACTGGCGTCAGGTATGAACGCCCCGCAACTCACATCGTCGGCTGTCCGGCGGCATGATCTATTCCGATTCGCCGACTACGGCCTTGGCCAGGCGGTGGCGCGTATGACCGTGCAGGCCCACGCCATGGGCCTGCCTGCAGGCAGTTCCGCGCCTTCGATCTCGAAGGGCTACACGGCTCGGCGCCAGGCGTCGATCACGGCCCGCTCCTTGGCGGGGTCCAGTCCCGGCGGGAACGCGGGGACCTCGCCGGACCCGGTCAGCCAGGCCCAGGTGTCGGCGACGGTCTCCACCACCGGACGGCACCGCAGCCCGGTGGCCAGGGCCCTGCCGACGTCGGTCCGGATGAGCCCGGCCTGCTCGGGACCGGGCGGAATCCATCCCGGCAGTTCGGTCCACCGGTCGATCCCGCCGGCCTCGATCGCTTCGGGATCGACCCAGACCGGCTCCGCGAGCCCGCCGGTGACGGCGACCGCGGACTCCAGCAGGTCCCGGGTCGTGGCGTGGCCCTCCGGGTTGACCAGGTTGACCGGTCCCGTCACGCCGCTCTCGGCCGCGTCGAGGATCCAGGCCGCGAGGTCCCGTACGTCCACGTAGCGGAACGGCTGGGCGGCCGGTCCGGGGGCGAGCATCTCCCCGCCCCGCGCGGCCCGCAGCAGCCAGTGCGGCAGCCGTCCGGGGAGCTCGTACGGCCCGAGGATCAGCCCGGCCCTGGCCAGCACGGCGCGGTCGCCGAAGGCCTCCTCCACGGCGATCTCGCCGCCCCGCTTGTTGGGGGCGTAGTCGATGTCCTCGGCGTCCGCGGACGCCTCGACAGTGGGCCAGTCCTCGTTCAGGCCGGCCGGCGTCGGGGGCGCGTACACCGCCCTGCTGGACACGTACACGTACCTGCCGGCGCGCCCGGCCAGCGCGCGGGCGCTGTCGCGCACGACCCGGGGCGCGCCGGCCCAGGTGTCCACCACCACGTCCCACCGGCCTCCGGCGAGCGGGGCCAGGCCGTCCTGGCGGGTCCGGTCGCCGGTCACCGCCTCGGCCCCGTGGTGGGCCCACCCGGCGAGCCCACGGGTGAAGGTGGTGACGTGCCAGCCGCGCTCCACCGCGGCCGTGACCACCCACCGGCCGACGAACGTCGTGCCGCCCAGCACCAGCAACCGCATGCGGCTCACCCCTGCCTGCGTATCCGGTAGAGGACGTGGCGGCGCAGCGGGTGACCCTCGGGGAGCACCGGGTGGTCGAAGTCCTCGGCGGGGTCGTGGGTCATCCCGAGCCGCCGCATGACCGCCTGCGAGCGGACGTTCGGCACCGCCGTGAACGAGACGACCTCGGTCAGGCCGAGCCTGCCGAACCCGTCCTCCAGTGACGCGCGCGCCGCCTCCGTGGCGTACCCCCGCCCCCAGGCGGACCTCGCGAGCCTCCAGCCGATCTCCACGCACGGCGTGAAGTGGGCGGTGAACCTGGGGACCTGCAGCCCGGTGAAACCGACGAACTCACCGTCCGCCTCGACCGCCCACCAGCCGAATCCGCGCTCGTCGAAACCGGCCTCGATGCGCTCGACCAGCGCGTCGCTCTCCTCCCGGGCCAGCGTGGCCGGGAAGTGCTCCATGACGACCGGATCGGCGTTCAGCGCCGCGAAGGGCTCCTTGTCCTCCTCCCGCCAGCGCCGCAGCACGAGTCGTTCTGTTTTGATCAAATTCGCCACTCGCCGACCTTAGTGCAAGCAGGCTTGGGCCGCTGATGACGGAGCCCGATGCGGGGGGCGGGAGAAAGCAGGGGCGGAAGTCGGCTAAAGTCGTCTGTGGCCGATGTGGTTTGTGTCCCCCGGGCCGCAATCACCGCCTTCACGGAATACCGTTCGGCTGGAGCCGTGTTGTGCATCTCGCCGAGGAGGCGACCGCCACATCGGCCCTCGACGTGGACGCCCCGCGAGACCCGTTCTCGCGGGGCGTCGTGTCTTTTCACCAGGCCCGGCCCCGGGGCAGGACCGCCAGGCCGGGCGCGGACAGGTGCAGCACCTCGTAGCGTTCGGCGCCGGCGGGCGCGGCTCCCGCCGACCAGGAACTCGCCCATCCTCCCGGCGTCCTGCCAGAGGTAGAACGGCGCGTACTGGTTGACCGGCGACCCGGCGGCGCCCCGCTCGCCGATCAGGTAGGCCTTGAGACCGAGCCCGGCCCGGTCGTCGAGGGCATGCCCGCAGGTGGCCACCCGCTCCCGGGTGATCGCCATGTCGTAGTCGGCGGGCAGGGTGATCTCGTACTGCATCGCGTACACGGCGGGGTCTCCTCGGGTGCTCAGGGGCGGGACAGCAGGGCGAGCACGCCGTCGACGGCCTGGTGGAACGGCTCGGGCGAGCCGGCCGCGCGGGCCAGGACGTATCCGCCCTGCAGCACCGCCACGACCGTCGCCGCGGTCGGTCCCGGATCGAGACCGGCGCCGAACTCGCCCCGGTCGCGCCCCTCGGCCAGCACGGCCGCGAGCCGGTCGCGCAGCCACGCGAACGTCTCCTCCACCGGCCGCCGCAGCGCCGGATCCGCCATGACGTCGGGGTCCTGGGTGAGCCGGCCGATCGGGCAGCCCCGCAGCACCTCCCGCTCGCGCCGCAGGTAGGCCGACACGCGCTCCACAGCCGTGCCCGGGCCGCTCAGGATCTCCTCCACCCCTGCGCGCATCTCCTCGGCCGTACGGCCGATCGCGGCCAGCGCGAGGTCGGGCTTGCCGGAGAAGTGGTGATACATGCTGCCCTGCCCGGCTCCCGCCCGCTGCTGGATGGCCCGGGGACTGGTCCCGACATAGCCGCGCTCCCACAGCAGTTCGCGGGTGCTCTCGATCAGGCGGTCCGGTGTGCTCATGGCCGTACATACTAGTAGGTACAGAGAAGTGTTGGTGAAGCCGTACAAAACACGAGGGAGTGTGTTGCAGGGGTCGTACACCTGAACGGGGGTCCGGGCGGCCTAGGGTATGTCCGTCGGACCGGAGAAGGAGAGGCCGTGCTCTACCCCGCCCTGAAGTTCGTCAGCGTTCCCGTCATGCACGCGCTGTGGCGGCCGCGGATGGAAGGACGCGAGCACGTCCCCGCGGACGGGCCCGCGATCCTCGCCTCCAACCATCTGTCCGTGCTCGACTCGTTCTTCATGCCGGCCGTGGTGCCGCGCATGGTGCGGTTCGTGGCGAAGAAGGAGTACTTCACCGGCAACCCCCTCGTCGCGGCGTGGATGCGCGCGATGGGGGCGATGGAGATCGACCGGGAGAACGTCTCCGCCGCCCAGGACATGCTCGACGCCGCGGTGGAGGTGCTGAAGGCGGGCGAGCTGTTCGGCATCTACCCCGAGGGCACCCGCTCCCCCGACGGCCGGCTGTACCGGGGAAAGGTCGGCGTGGCCTGGCTCACGCTGACCACCGGCGCCCCGGTCGTGCCCGTCGCCATGCTCGGCACCGAGAAGGTGCTGCCGCCCGGCACCTCGGTGCCGCGCCTGCACGGCATCGGCGTGCGGTTCGGCGAGCCGATGACCTTCACCGGCGACCCGGGCAGCGCCCGGGACCGGCGGCGGGTGACCGACGAGGTGATGGCCGCGATCCAGCGGCTGTCCGGCCAGGAGTACGTCCCCCGGTACGGCGCCAGCGTCAAGGGCGCCGGCGAAGCAGGAGTGTAAATAACGATTTGGCCCCGCTAGGCTCTGGTCCCGACCGCAGGGCCGTCATAGGGGGTACGCGTGCCGCGAGGACGTACTGTCGCGATCTCGGCCGCCGTGGCCGTCGTGCTGGCCGGAGCCGCCGCCGGTGGCGCCTACTACCTGCTGCACACACGCGGCACGCCTCAGGAGACCGCGGCGCGGTTCACCGCGGCCTGGTCGAGGGGCGACCTCGCGGCGATGAAGGCCGAGCTCGCCTCACCCGCCGCCGGCTTCGACGCGGCGTACGCCGAGCTCACCAAGAACCTCGCGGTCACCAAGATCGCCGTCCGCGACGTACGGGCCGGCGCGGCGAAGGACGACCGGGCGACCGCCTCCTACACCGCGACCGCCACCGTGAAGAACGTCGGCGACTGGACCTACAAGGGCTCGCTCAGGCTCGTGGTCAAGGACCACTACTGGAAGGTCGACTGGGCGCCGTCCGCGGTCCACCCCGCGCTCGACGGGACCAACCACCTGGCGCTGAAGACGTCGTGGCCGCAGCGGGCGGCCATCACCGGCGCCGACGGCGACCGCATCGACGGCGGCGACGTGGGCGGCTCGGTGCAGCAACTCGTCGGCTTCCTGGACAAGGCCAAGGACGAGGACGTCGAGAAGCTGGGCACCGCCTACAAGAAGGGCGACGCCGTGGGCCGCGGCGGACTGCAGGAGACGTTCCAGAAGCAGCTCGCCGGAACTCCCACCACCGAGATCCAGGTGGTGGGCGAGAGCCGGAAGACCCTGCACACCGTCAAGGGCTCCCCCGGCAAGGACCTGCGCACCAGTCTCGACCTGAAGGTGCAGAAGGCCGCCGCCGACGCGGTGCGCGACCTGGACAAACCCGCCTCGCTCGTCGCCGTCAAGCCTTCGACAGGCGAGATCCTCGCCGTCGTGAACAACCGGGGCGGGTTCAACCGGGCACTGGACGGCAAGTACGCTCCCGGATCCACGTTCAAGACGATCACGGCGGCCGGGCTGCTGGCCGAGGGACTGACCCCGTCGAGCCGGGTGACCTGCCCCAAGGAGGCGGTCGTCGGCGGGCTGAAGATCCGCAACTCCGACCACGAGGCGTTCGGGTCGCTGTCGTTCCTCGACTCCTACGCCCACTCGTGCAACACGACGTTCGCCCCGCTCGCCGCTCAGAAGCTGGGCGCGCGCAAGCTGTACGACCTGGCGACGGACCTGGGCTTCAACCAGCCGCTGCGCATCGGCGTCCCGGCGACCCCCGGAAGCATGCCGAAGGCCACCAGCGACGCCGAACTCGCCGCGGAGTCGTTCGGGCAGGCCAGGATCACCGCCAGCCCGCTGGTGATCGCGACCGTGGCCGCGGCGGTGGCCGACGGCTCTTGGCGGCCGCCCACGCTGGTGCCCTCGCTGGAGCAGAAGACCGCTCCCAAGAAGCTGCCGGAGGAGGTCGTCAAGAACCTGCGGTCGATGATGCGGGCGGTCGTCACCAAGGGCACCGCCCACGCCGCCGGACTGCCCGCGGGTACGGCGGGCAAGACCGGGACCGCCGAGTTCGGCACCGGGCCCGAACTCGACTCGCACGCCTGGTTCATGGGCTTCCGCGGCGACTTGGCCTTCGCCGTCGTCGTGGAGGCCGGCGGCATGGGCGGCGAGGTGGCCGCCCCCGTCGCCGCGCACTTCCTCAAGGCCCTGTCCTGACGTGGTAAGCCCGCGAAAGGTCTCGAACGCTTCCTGGCCGAGACCACACCCTCCGACGCGGCAGAGCCCGGCTGCGCCGTGCTCGGCGAGGTCCTGACCGCCGCTAAACCGGGAGAGCGGCGGCGTCGTGCCGCAGGGCCATGACCAGCAGGGTCGCGATCAACGTGGCGATGAGCAGCCAGCTCACCGCGATGATCACGGTGGAGCGGCCCGGCCGGCGGCGGCCGGCGCCCCGCCCCTGCCGTCCGCGCCCCGCACGGTGGTTGAACGACTCGAGCCTGGCCGCAAGCTTCGGGTCCTCGTCGGTGAGGTGCCGCTCGATCATCGCCAGCATCCGCTCTTCGTCCTGCGACCAGGCCATCGCGCAACTCTCCCAGAACGCAAGGTATGTGCCGACGTTCTGCCCAACGATGAAGATCGTTAGCCGTTTCCAGGGCCGCGATTTACGACGCGTTGCACGTTGCGATCTCCATCGAACCTCTGTTCTAATCAGAGAGTGCGATGGGACGGGCTGCGCCTCGAAACGGGGGAAGAAGGGCAAGGGGAGACGACTCCCCTGTTCGCCCGGTCGGCCGTGACGCGGACCTTCGACACCCCGGAGTTCCGGGGCGTGACGTTTTACGAGATCCACGCAAGGTCGATCATCAACCGGGTCCCCTCGGCCAGCCGGGTCCCGTTCGAGTGGACGATCAATCCCTATCGGGGCTGCACCCACGCGTGCACGTACTGCTTCGCCCGCAGGACCCACGAATACCTCGATCTGGACTCCGGGCGGGACTTCGACTCGAAGATCGTCGTGAAGGTCAACGCCCCCGACCTCGTACGCAAAGAGCTGGCGGCGCTCCGGTGGGGCGGGCACCCCGTCGCGATGGGAACCAACGTCGACTGCTACCAGCGGGCCGAGGGTCGCTACCGGCTGATGCCGGGCATCCTCGCGGCTCTGCGGGACGCCCGCAACCCGTTCTCGATCCTCACCAAGGGCTCGTTGATCCTGCGCGACCTCGGACTGCTCCGCGAGGCGGCAGAGGTGACCGACGTCAGCACGGCCGTCTCCGTCGGTTTCACCGACGAGTCGCTGTGGCGGGCCGTCGAGCCGGGCACCCCGTCGCCGCGCAAGCGGCTGGAGGTGTGCGCCACCCTGAACGAGCACGGCATCCCGTGCGGCGTGCTCATGGCGCCGATCCTCCCCTATCTCTGCGACTCCCCGCGGGCGCTGGAGGCCACCGTGCGGCGCATCGCCGAGACAGGCGCGACGCACGTCACACCGATCGTGCTGCATCTGCGGCCGGGCGCCCGCGAGTGGTTCATGGCCTGGCTGTCGCAAGAGCACCCCCGGCTCGTCCCCCGCTATCTGGAGCTGTACGGCCGGGGCGCCTACGCCCCCAGGGCATACCAGGAACGGATCGCCCAGGCCGTGCGCGAACTCGCCCGCGAGCACGGCATCGGCCGGTCGGCCCCGCGCGGCCGCGAAGCAGGAGGAGCGCGCGGCGGCGAAGCAGGAGGAACGCGCGGCGATCGAGCAGCAGGCGCGCGCGGCGCCAGTGTCGGGCGGCGCCCCGGCGAGCGGCCGGTCCCCCCGACCGCACCGGCCGTGACGCCCGAACAGCTCACGCTCCTTTAGGCGGCCGCCTTTCACCTAGGCGACCGCCTTTCACCCGCGCCGAAATCTTCTCTTAGAGATCCGCGGGCACCCGGCCGTGCGCAACGCCACCAACGTCGCGCACCCGATGCGGATCGGCGGGGTGGGCGAGCCGGCCGGGCCCATCAGGTGTCGCCGGCCGCCGACATCCCCCCCAGCGCCGGTACACCGTCGCGCGGTGCACCCCGCGCGCGCGACGACGGTCTCCATGGTGAGCCCGTCACAACCGCGCTCTCCGAGCTGCGCGAGGACCGCGTCGAGCACGACGTACGAATACGGGCGGGGTGCTCTCCCCGTTCTGGTGCCGGAGAAGTCATCGCTGGTGGTCCGGTTGCTCGATGGGACGGCGTCGTGGCAGTATCTTAATGCACCAACTGTCGCAATAGTGGAGTAATCAATGCTCTTCCGAAGCGTTCGCCCGGCCGTGCGGCTTCTGACGGCCGCCCTGCCCTCGAATGCTCCGGAGTGCCTGCGTGCCCGTCCGGATCACCGCGCTTGCCGTCGGTGAGTCCCTCAACGGCGGGCTCGCCCGCGACTCGGTGACCCACTCGGGCGCCGCGGGTGAGCGCACCGGATCGTCCGCGAGAACGACGGCGCCGGTCGGCCGGCTGTCCTCCGGACAGCGGCGGTCTCTCGCCCTGGCACGCATGCTCGGCGAGCCGCCAGGGGCCTCGACACCTCACGCGCCCAAGCCCTCGAACACCCTTGAAGGAAGGAAACGACTGGTGATGCCGACCGTGCCCGCCGACCCGACCGTGGTGCATCCGATGCCCGGGCAGCCGCGGGTGGTGCTGCTCAAACCGCTGATCACCTCGCCGCTGATCGAGGTCGGAGAGTTCTCCTACTACGACGACCCGGACGAGCCGACCGCTTTCGAGACCCGCAACGTGCTGTATCACTACGGGCCGGAGAAACTGGTCATCGGGAAGTTCTGCGCGCTGGCCGAAGGCGTGCGCTTCATCATGAACGGCGCCAACCATCGCATGGACGGCCCCTCGACGTTCCCCTTCCCGATCATGGGCGGCTCCTGGGCCGAGCACTTCGACCTCATCACCGGCCTGCCCGGACGGGGCGACACCGTGGTGGGCAACGACGTCTGGCTCGGATACCGGTCCATGGTGATGCCCGGCGTACGCATCGGCCACGGAGCGATCATCGCCTCGGGGTCCGTCGTCGTCGACGACGTCCCCGACTACGGCATCGTGGGCGGCAACCCCGCCCGGCTCATCCGCCGCCGCTACAGCGACGAGGACATCGAGCGCCTCCTCGCGGTGGCCTGGTGGGACTGGCCCCTCCAGCACATCACCGAACACCTCCGCACGATCATGTCCGGAAGCGTCGACGACCTGGAGCGGGTGGCGCCCGCGCTCCCGCACCGCTGATCCACTCGCGCTCCGGCACCTCAAAGCTCCAGCACTCAGGAATCGAGCCATCAGCATGCCTGCTTCGTCCCACCACAACCCGTTCGCCGACTGGCTTCACGGCCATGCCGTCCCACTCACCCACCTCGACCCGGCGGCGCCACTCGATGACCTGGAGCCGCTGCGCGACGTGGTCGGCAACGCGCGCGTCGTCGCGATCGGCGAGAACTCCCACTTCATCACCGAGTTCTCTCTCATGCGCCGGCGCATCCTGCGGTTCCTGGTCGAACGCTGCGGCTTCACCGTCCTGGCCTTCGAGTACGGCTTCAGCGAAGGCTTCCCCCTTGACGCCTGGGCTCAGGGGGAGGGCGCGGACGAGGATCTGCCGGCCCATCTCGCCGCGGCGATCCCGGTGGGAGTCGACGAGCCGCTGCGCTGGATCCGCCGGCACAACGCCACAGCCGCGGTGCCGGTGCGTTTCGCCGGGATCGACATCCCGGCGGCCGGTGGGTCCCTGCTTCCCGCCCTGGCCCCGGTCGCCGACTACCTGCGTCAGGTCGACCCCGAAGCCCTACCGGCGGTCCAGACGGCGATGCGGATCGCCGCATCGTTCGCCGGTGCCTCCGCGGCCGCGGCAGCGCCCGCATGGACCCGCCTGACCAGCGCGGAACAGGACGCCCTCAGCGCGATCCTGATGCGCCTGCTCATCCGGTTCCGCGCCGTCGAACCGCTGTACGTCTCCCGCGCGGACCAGCGCGGCTACGACATCGCTCTGCGCCGCCTGGAAGGCGCCTGCCAGGGCGACTACACGTTCCGCGCCATGGCCGACCTGTACGCCGGAAGCGGCCTGACCGCGGACACCTCGGCCCGGGACGTCTACATGGCCGGGTCGGTTCTGTGGCATTTGGAGCGCCTCGACCCCGGCACCCGGATCGTGCTGGCGGCCCACAACGCCCACATCCAGAAAACGCCGGTCTCCTTCAACGGCCACCTCACCGGGCTCCCCATGGGACAGCATCTGCAGAACTCCCTGGGCGATGACTATGTCGCCCTCGCCCTGACCAGCATCACCGGGCACACCGCCGACATGCGTCCCGACGAGAGCGCCCGCTTCGGTTTCGCCATCGACAACACGGCCCTGGAGCCGCCCGAGCCCGGAAGCGTCGAAGCCGCCTTCGCCGACGCCGGCCTGGGGCTCAGCATCGCCGATCTCCGGAAGGCGCGCCACGAGACCCCCGGCCCCGACCGCATCCGGATACAGAGTGCCTACGTGCACACCCCCGTCCTCGACGCGTTCGACGGCATCCTCAGCACCCCGGCCTCCACTGTCGCCGGCGACGTCCAAAGCTGAGGACGGCGGGTAGCCCCGGACGCGTGTCCGTGCTGCTACGTCCGTGCTGCTACGTCCGTGCGGCTACGATCGGCGGCCGTGGGGGACGACGCCGAGGACTTCGTCCGCGCGCACACCAGGCTCGCGGCCGTGCCGTACGTGCCGGAGATACGGCTGCGCCTGATCACGCCGGGCGCGGGCGGGGACGACCGTGTGTACGAGCTGTGGGAGCGCGCCGGGCGGCTGCCCTTCTGGGCCTGCCCCTGGGCCGGCGGGCAGGCGCTGGCCCGTCACGTGCTCGACCATCCCGAGATCGTGCGGGGCCGCACCGTCCTCGACCTCGCCACCGGCTCGGGGCTGGTCGCGGTCGCCGCGGCGCTGGCCGGTGCCGCCCTGGTCGTCGCCAATGACGTCGACCCGTACGCGCTGGCGGCCGTCAGGGTGAACGCCCACGCCAACGGCGTCGCGGTGCGGGTCGCGGGCGGCGACCTGCTCGACGGCACGCCGTCCCAGCAGGTCGTGCTGGCCGGGGACGTCTACTACGAGGAGCCGCTGGCCCGGCGGGTCACCCCGTTCCTGTCCCGGGCCGGCGGCGATGTCCTTATCGGAGTGCCCGACCGCGCCTGCTCCTATCTCCCGGAAGGTGCGTTCGAGCCGGTCGGAGTGCATCAGGTGCCCGCCTTTCTGGAGGACGCCCCCAGCAAACGGACGACCATATATGGCCTTTTCCTGCGTAGTGTGACCTAGTTCACAACAACGGAAGAACTGCCGGTTACGTCATAGGGAAGGGGATCTTCATCTGACACGAACGGGGCGTGAGTGTGCCTTCTCTTCACCGCAGGGTGGCCAGGAAAGCGGCCAGGGTGGTCGTACGGGCGCTGGAGGCCCGTGACCGGCAGCGTGCCCGGTCGGCGGCACCGCCCGACGGCCATGAGATCCGCATCCTGCTGCTGCACGCCAACGGCATGGGCGGCACGATCCGGACGGTCTTCAACCTCGCGGGCTATCTGGCCCGCACCCACGACGTCGAGATCGTGAGCGTCGTACGCGAACGCGAGGAGCCCTTCCTCCCCGTTCCTCCCGGAGTGCGCGTCCGCTACCTCGACGACCGGCTGCCCCGCCGTAAGGGCCTGCTGTCCCGGTTCCCGAGCAGGCTGGTGCCGAAGGACGAGGCCGCCTACCACTGGTTCACCCTGCGCACCGACCTCAAGCTGGTCCGCTACATCCGCTCCCGCCGCGGGGGCGTCCTCATCGGGACCCGGCCCGGCCTGAACCTGATCGCCGCGCGCTTCGCACCCCCGGAGATCATCACGGTCGCCCAGGAGCACGGGAACCTGTCCTCACACCAGCCGCTGGTGCGCAAGCAGATCACCCGCAGGTACGGCAGGCACGACGCGGTGGTCACCCTCACGCAGGCCGACCTGCGCACCTACGAGCGGTCCTTCGAGAAGGCGCGCAAGGACCTCCCGGCCGTGCTGGCGCAGGTGCCCAACGCGACGCCCCGCCTGAACGGCGGGGTCTCACCGCTCACCGCGAAGACCGTCGTCACCGTGGGCCGCCTGACCTGGGGCAAGGGCTACGACCTGCTCATCCGCGCGTGGGCGCACGTGGCGGCGCGGCACCCGGACTGGACGCTGCGGATCTACGGCGGCGGCCCCCGGCGGGACAAGCTCCAGGCGTCGATCGACAAGCGCGGGCTCTCCGAGCGGGTGTTCCTCGAAGGCCCGGCCGAGGACGTCGGCGCCGTGCTCGCGGACGCCTCGATGTTCGTGCTGAGCTCCCGCCACGAGGGCATGCCGATGGTCATCCTGGAGGCGATGAGCAAGGGCGTCCCGGTGGTCAGCTACGACTGCCCGACCGGTCCCAAGGAGATGATCAGCCACGGCCACGACGGGCTGCTGGTGAAGCCGGAGAAGATCCACGCGATGGCCGACGCCATCTGCACGCTCATCGAGGACGAGGACCTGCGCGGCGAGATGGGCGCCAACGCGTTGAAGACGGCCGCACGCTACGACCTCGACGTCATCGGCGCGCGGTGGGAGGACCTGCTGTCCGGCCTGGTGGCCCGGCGGCGCGGTCTCGTCCCGCCCGGCGACCCGGTCGCGCACGGGCCGGACGGGACCGGCGAGCACGAGGCCGGGGAGCGGCCGGGCCCTGTCGACGCCGCCGCGCTCGACCTCGGCCGTACGCCGGACGGCCGGACGGCACGTCTCAGCCAAAGTGCGTGAACCACAGGCGCGCGGCCGCGTCACGGGCGATCAGGAACCCCGCGATGGCCAGCACCCAACCCATGACGCCTGCCGCTCTGGCGGCGATCCAGCCGTCCACTCGCCGCAGCACCGGCTCGACCCGGTGCGCGGCGGCGACCCTGGCGAGCAGGAGCAGACCGGCCGGAGCCACCATGACCAGGCAGTACGCCGAGAGCAGCGGCACCATGGCGGCGACGGCCAGGCCGGAGGTGCTCATCATGGCGATGGCGCCCAGATAGGGCAGCATGGTGGCGACCTCGGCCGGCACCGCGACCAGCGCGAGGCCCGCCAGCGAGGCGGCCGAGGCGGACCCGGCGGCGGCACGTTCCCTCCACCGGGAAGCGCCGTCGCGGCCCCCGCGTCGTTTCGGATCGAAGCGGAAGCTCAGGGCGAACAATCCCACACCAGCGGCGAGCTGCACCCACAGCGCCGCCTGGCTGTCGAGCGCTCCGCCCACCGCCGCGGCGGCCGGGCCGGCTCCCAGGGTGATCACGAGGCCGATCGCGAAGTACGCGAGCATGACGGTCGTCAGGTAGACCAGCACCCTGCCCGCCCGGAGCCGCCCGGGGGTGAGCATCAGCCACACGGGAATGAACAGCGTGCCCACGCTCGTACCGTCCAGCAGCGCGAGTCCCACCAGCGACAGCAGCAGTGCCCCGCTCACGGCGGTCCCTCCGTCCGGCCGTCCCCAGCGGCGAAAATCCGGTCGAGGTGGTCGCGGAGAAGTTCACGCACCCGGGCGTCGGTGAACTTCTCCGGCTCCACGGCCCGCTGAAGGGCAAGCCCGTCAGCGAAGGCCGCGAGCGCGAGAGCCTGCGTTTGCGGGTCGGTGTCACCGGGCACCTGCCCCAGCCGCCGGGCGGCTTCGAAAGCGCGCAGGCAGTGTTCCCGGATCTCCTCGGCCCCCGCGACGTGCATGTCACGCAGCGCGGGATGGAAGGGCGCCCTGGCCAGGAACGCCAGCCAGACCCGCCCTTCGGCCGAGCCGTCGTCGTGTGCGCCCGCCACCACGCTCATGGCACGCAACAGCCGTTCCCTGATGTCAGCGCTGGTGGTGCCGTGCAGCGCCGCGGCCACGCGGGCCCGCATCAGCTCACCCAGATGCCCCGCCGCGAACAGCAGCAGCTCGTCCTTGCTCCGGAAGTAGGCCTGCACCAGGCCGGTGGAAGCGTTCAGCTCCCGGGCCACCCGCGGAAGACTAGCCGCCTCCAGACCTTCAGCCGCCACGACGCGCAGCAGCGCCCCGGCCACCCGTCGGCGGCGCTCGAACGGATCCGCGTGTCGTGGCACACCGTAACATTAAGATCATAATCTAACGTGGTCAACACCGGGGCGTGACGTACTCCTCCAGGCGGCGGGCGAGTGCCCGCACCTCCTCGCGCAGCTCCGGTGGCCGGACCACGGTGAACGGCACGCCCAGGCCGGCCAGGATCTGGGCCATGCCGTCGAGCCGTTCGGCGCGGCCGGTCATCCGCACGCCGCCGTCCACCGGGGTGAGCGCCGCCACCGTCGGCGGGATCCGCCGCTGCGCCTCCTCCATCGTCGTGGCAAGCACCACCTCGACCTCGTACCGGTACGGCACACCGGCCAGCGACTCCATGACGTGGGCGACCGCGTCGAACTCCCCCGGGGCGGGAAACTCCTCCTCCGTCGTCTCCGCCCGGCCGATCCGGTCGAGCCGGAACGTCCGCACCTCGCCCCTGCGGTGGTCGTGGCCGGTCAGATACCAGCGGCCCGAATGGAACACCAGCCCGTAGGGATCGACCGTCCGCTCGCTGTCCTGTCCGCGGTAGGACCGGTAGGCCAGCCGTACGCGGAGACGACGGCGGGCCGCGTCGGCCAGCGTCAGCAGCGTGGCGCCGCTCGGCGGGGAGAGCGTGGCGGAGCGGGTGGTCAGGCCGACCATGTCCTCGACGGCGCCGACCCGCTCGCGCAGGGCGTCGGGCAGCACCCGCTGGATCTTCGCGAGCGCGCTCTCGGCCGCCCCCTCGCCCACCGTCAGGCCCGCGCGGCGGCCCGCGAGCAGCCCGAGCACCACGGCGGCGGCCTCGTCGCCGGTCAGCATGAGCGGCGGCAGCCGGTATCCCGGCATGAGCCGGTAGCCGCCATAGCGTCCCCGCTCGGCCTCCACCGGGATGCCGAGGTCCTCCAGCCTGCGCACGTAGCGGCGCACGCTCCGCACGTCCACGTCCAGGCGCTCGGCGAGCTCGGGACCGGTGAGCCCGGGCCGGGCCTGCAGCAGTTCCAGGAAGGCGAGGACGCGATTGGTCGACATATCAGGACCGATTCTGCCCTGATTCGGCTCTAACGTCGACGCATGACGACATACGTACTCGTTCCTGGTTTCTGGCTCGGCGCATGGGCGTGGCGGGACGTGACCGCCGCCCTTCGCGGCATGGGGCACGAGGTCCACCCCCTGACCCTCACCGGCCTCGCCGACCGCGCCCACCTCGCCTCCCCCGCCCTGGATCTGGACACCCATATCCGTGACATCACCGGCCTCATCGAGGCCGAGGACCTGCACGACGTGGTCCTCGTCGGCCACAGCGGGAGCGGCGCCGCGGTCACCGGGGCCGCCGCCCGCGCGGCCGGCCGCGTGAGCCGGGTCGTGTACGTCGAGAGCGGCCCGGTGCCGGACGGCATGGCCCAGATCGACCTGACCGGGCGGGAGTTCGTCGAGAAGCGCGTCGAGGACGGCCGGCGCTACCCCATGCCCTCCTGGCACGAACTGGAGGAGTCGGGCGCGAGCCTGGAGGGGCTGGGCGAGCCCGAGCGTGCGCTGATGGCCGCCCGGGCCACCGACCAGCCGCTCGGCACGATCACGCAGCCCCTCGCGCTGGGCGACGACGCCGCCGCGTTCGCCACGCTGCCGAAGACGCTGGTGAGCTGCTCGTTCCCGCTCGCGCAGGTCAAGGGGCTGATCACGGCCGGGCATCCGGCGTTCGCGCCGCTGGGCGGGCCGGAGTGGGAGCTGCGTGAGCTGCCCACCGGTCACTGGCCGATGCTCTCCCGCCCCGGCGATCTGGCCCTGCTCCTTGCTGATATGACTTAGCAAGCCGACGCCTTTACACTGTAGATTCCCTGGGTGGGACATTTGTCCTGCCCAGGGCCGTATCGATTGATCTACTGGGGCCTGCGGTGCCCGCCTACCGTCGTCCCCATGACCGCGAAATCCCCCGACGCCGTGTCCCTGACCTCGGCGACCAAGCACTTCGGCCCCGTACGGGCCGTGGACGGGCTCACGCTCGCGATCCCCCGCGGCCAGACGGTCGCCCTCCTCGGCCCCAACGGGGCGGGCAAGTCGACCACCATCGCGCTGCTGCTCGGGCTGCTGCCGCCCGACTCCGGGCGGGCCGCGCTGTTCGGGCTCGACCCCGAGCAGGCCGTACGGCAGGGCCTGGTGGGCGCGATGCCGCAGGAGGGCGGCCTGATCCCCCGGGTCACGGTCCGCGAGTTGCTGGCCTTCGTGTCCGGGACCTACGCCGCTCCCCTCCCCCTCGACCGGGTGCTCGCGCTCGCGCGGATCGGGGACCTGCGCGACCGCCGGGTGGACCGGCTGTCCGGCGGGCAGGCGCAGCGCGTGCGGTTCGCGATGGCGGTGTGCGGCGACCCCGGCCTGATCGTCCTCGACGAGCCCACCGCGGCGCTCGACGTGGAGGCCCGGCGCGAGTTCTGGGACGGCATGCGCGGGCTGGCCAGCCAGGGCAAGACCATCCTGTTCAGCACCCACTACCTGGACGAGGCCGACGAGCACGCCGACCGGGTCGTCGTGCTCGGCCACGGCCGGGTGATCGCCGACGGCACCAGCGCGGAGATCAAGCGGGCGGTGGCGCTGACCACGGTGAGCGTGACCGCCGACGGCGAGTCCGCCTGGCTCGCGACCCTGCCGGGCGTGCGCCACATGGAGATCAGGGGCGGCCGGGTCCACCTGCGCAGCGGCGACTCCGACGCCACCGTCATGGCCCTCGCCCGCGCGGGGGCCGTACGCGGCCTGGAGGTCGTCCCCGCCGACCTGGAGGACGCTTTCGTGGCCCTCACGGCGAAGGAGAACGCGTGATGTGGGGATACGTACGGCTCGAACTGATCAGGACCATGCGCGACGGCGGCTACGTGATCTTCGGGATCGTGATGCCGGTCGTCATGTACCTCGTCTTCACCAACCTCGGCCTGGCCCCCGGCGACCGGCACGACGCCGCGATCTACACGATGGTCAGCATGGCCGCGTACGGCGCGCTCGGCGGCGCGTTCAACAACGGCAGCGGCATCGCGGAAGATCGCGCGGCGGGGTGGCTGCGCCAGTTGCGGCTCACTCCGCTGACCCCGGCCCAGGTCGTGGCGGGGAAGGTCGTCACCGGAGTGGCCGGCGTCGTGCCGAGCATCGCGGCCGTGCTGCTGACCGGCCTGCTGGTCAACCACGTCACGCTCCCCCCGCAGCGGTGGCTGGCCATCGTCGTGCTCCTGTGGGCGGGGACCGTGCCGTTCTCCCTGCTCGGCCTCGGCAACGGCTACCGCCTGTCGGGCCAGTCGGCGGCGATGGCCAACATCGCGACCATGCTGACGCTGGCCATCCTCGGCGGCCTGTGGGTGCCGGTCGAGAACTTCCCGTCCTGGCTGCGGGCGATCGCCGAGTGGACCCCGTCGAACAGCTACGCCGGCCTGTCGTGGCGGATCGCGTTCGGCGACGTCCCCACCGTCCGCCAGGTCGTGATCCTGTCGGCCTGGCTGCTCGTCTTCGCCGTCTACGCGGTGTACGGCTACCGCCGCGCCGGCCGCCGGGCCTGACCGCTAATGTGACGTTCCCGATGACGACAGAGCGCGACACCTGGCTCGACCCGCTGCGCGAGGGCGAGCGCGGCCCCGACGCCAAGGGCATGTACCTGTGGGCGGTTGTCACGGCAGCGCCCGTGTGGGACATCGCGCACGGCCGCTCGCACCCGCTGTGGCTGGCCTGGCCGGCCGCGCTGGCCGCCGCCGGGCTCTACGTGGTCACCACGCACTACGCCTTCGCCGACAGGCGGCGCGCCCTGCCGGTGCTCGGACTGCTCACGGTGGTGGTCCTGGCGTCCGCCGCCGGGTTCCGGCACAACTGGCTCTACCTGGTCGTCATGCTGGCCGTCGCCACCGGGACCACCGTGCGCGGCAAGGTCCTTCCGGTGGTGCTGTTCGCCGAGTGCGCCGCGGCCCTGGCCGTGGCCGCAGGGGCCGGAGCCGACCTCACCGGCATCCTCGCACTGGTCTGGGGCACGTTCACCGCGGGCCTCATCCCGGCGATCATCATCCGGTTGTGGGAGGCCATCCACGAGCTCAAGGCCACCCGCGAGGAGCTCGCCCGGGCCGCGGTGACCGAGGAGCGGCTGCGCTTCTCCCGCGACCTGCACGACCTGCTCGGCCACACCCTCTCGGTCATGGTCGTCAAGGCCGAGGCCGTACGCCGGCTGTCGCGGGTGGACGCGGACGCGGCGGCCGGGCAGGCGGCCGACATCGAGCAGATCGGGCGGCAGGCGCTGACCGAGGTGCGCGCGGCCGTCACCGGCTACCGCGGCAGGGGCCTCACCGCGGAGCTCGACTCCGCCCGCACCGCACTCGCGGACGCCTGCATCAAGACGAGCGTCCGCACCTCCTCCGTGCGGCCCGGCCCCGAGACCGACGCCCTGCTCGGCTGGGCCGTACGCGAGGGCGTGACCAACGTCGTACGGCACAGCCGCGCGTCGGCCTGCGAGATCGGCCTGCGCGACGACGGCGGGCTCCTGGTCCTGGAGATCCGCGATGACGGCCCGCCGAAGAAGTCCCACGGGCACGGCAACGGACTGATCGGCCTGCGCGAGCGGGTGAAGGCCGCCGGCGGCGCCGTGGAGACCACCGCGCCGCCGGACGGAGGATTCCTGCTCCGGGTGGCGGTGCCGTACGAAAAGGAGCCGTACGAAAAGGAGGACGGCCAGTGATCAGGGTGCTGCTGGCGGAGGACCAGGGCATGATGCGCGGCGCGCTGGCCCTGCTCCTGGGTCTGGAGGAGGACATCGAGGTCGTCGCCCAGGTCGGCCACGGCGACGAGGTGGTGGACACCGCCCTGCGCACCCGGCCCGACGTGGCCCTGCTCGACATCGAGATGCCGGGCCGCGGCGGGCTGGAGACCGCCGCCGACCTGCGCGAGCGCCTGCCCGGCTGCGTCGTGCTCATCCTCACGACGTTCGGGCGGCCCGGCTACCTGCGTCGCGCCATGGAAGCCGGGGCGCGCGGGTTCCTGGTCAAGGACGGCCCGGTCGAGGAGCTCGCCGACGCCGTCCGCCGCGTGCTGCGCGGCGAGCGGGTCATCGACCCCGCCCTCGCGGCGGCGGCGCTCAGCACGGGCCCGAGCCCGCTGACCGACCGGGAGCGGGACGTCCTCGCCGCGGCGGCCGACGGCTCGACGATCTCCGACGTCGCGGCCCGCCTCCACCTGTCGGAAAGCACCGTGCGCAACTACCTGTCGTCGGCCATCGGCAAGACCGGCACCAGGAACCGGATCGAGGCCGCCCGCCTGGCCCGCCACAACGGCTGGCTGTAGAGGCTCACTGCACGTCGAACTCGTTGCCCTCGGGGTCGGCCATGGTCACGTGGTGACCACCGGGCTCCTGGACCGTACGCAGCACGGTCGCGCCGAGCGCCTTGAGCCGGTCCACCTCGGCATCCCTGCGCTCGGGGCCCGCGTGCAGGTCGATGTGCAGGCGGTTCTTGCCGGCCTTCGGCTCGGGGACCGCGTGGAAGAGGATCCGGCGGCCGAGGCCGGTGCCACTGTGCGGATCGACCGGGTCGTCCGGGTGCCGTACGGCACGCAGATCCCGGAAGGCCATGCGGTCGGGGGTCACCGCCTCCTCCCCCACGACGCCGGCGGCCAGGAGCCTGCCGACGATCGCGCTGTTGTCCTCCACCTCGTAGCCCAGGGCCTCCGCCCAGAACGCGGCCTGCGCGTGCGGGTCGGCGCAGTCGATGACGAGCTTCCATTCGAGAGTCATGTAACCCTTTATAGTGGTTACATGAGCCTGACGCTACATCCACGCGACGGGGTCTCCTTCCGCTTCGATCCGGGCGCCCTCTGCCTGGAGTTCCTGGTCAGCGGCGGCGTGGGGGTCTACGCCCGCTACGAGACGCTGCACGAGCCGGCCGACCTGGCCCGGTGGGCCGCCGTGTCCCGGCTCGGCCTTGAGCGGGTGGACACCACGGCCGGCGACCTGGCCCGCGCGAAAGCCCTGCGCACCGCCCTGTGGGGGCTGGCCGGCGACCGCGTCCACGGGCGCACGCCGAGGCAGGCGGACCTCGACGCGGTCAACCTGGCAGCGTCGGCGCCGCCGTTGACGCCCGTGATGACGGCGGACGGGCTGAGGTCCTGGGCCGCCCCGGCGACCGGTGGCCAGGTGGTCGCGACCGTCGCGAGGGACGCGATCGAGCTGTTCACCGGCCCGTACGCGGACCGCGTGCGGGAGTGCGCGGGGGACAACTGCGCCCTCATCTTCGTCGACACCTCACGCCCCGGCAGCAGGCGCTGGTGCTCGATGGAGCGGTGCGGCAACCGTCACAAGGTCCGCGCGCACCGCTCCCGTGAAGGCTAGCTTCCGTGGTTCGTCTCCTGCCGTTCCACAGCGGCAGGTGATCGCGCTGACGGACCCCCGCCCGGATGTCCGCATGTGACAGAACCCCGTCATGGCGGCCACGAGGGCGGAATGGCGACAATAGGTGCATGCCCACCCCGCACCGTGTCGTCATCGCCGTGTTCCCCGACGTCGACCTCCTCGACGTCACCGGGCCCGCGGAGGTGTTCGCGGTCGCCAACCGGGAGATGTCCGACCGGCCGCCCTACCAGGTGCTGCTGGCCGGCCCGGACGGCGGTCAGGTGCGCACCGCCGCCGGCGTCCGGCTCGCCACCGACCTGACCTTCGCCCAGGTCGGCGACCAGGTGGACACCCTCGTGGTGCCCGGAGCGGTGGACCGCGAGGGGGCGCCGGTGATCGACCCGCACCTGGTCGGCTGGATCGGCGAGACCTCCCGGCACGCCCGCCGGGTGGCCTCGGTGTGCGTCGGCGCGCACCTGCTGGCCGCCGCGGGCCTCCTGTCCGGCCGGACGGCGACCACGCACTGGGCCACCGCCGACCGGCTGGCGGCCGACCACCCCGACGTCGTCGTGGACCCGGACCCGATCTACGTCCGCTCGGGGAAGGTGTGGACGGGCGCGGGGATCAGCGCGTGCATGGATCTCGCGCTGGCCCTGGTCGCCGAGGACCACGGCGAGCGGCTGGCGCTGGCGGTGGCCCGGCAGCTGGTGATGTACCTCAAGCGGCAGGGCGGGCAGAGCCAGTTCAGCGTCCCGCTGTGGAGGGCCCCGGCCGAGCGCCGCGACCTCGACGAACTGCGGGCGTGGATCACCGAGAACCTGACCGCCGACCTGTCCGCCGCCGCGCTCGCCGAGCGGATGTGCCTGAGTGAACGCCATTTCACCCGGGTCTTCCGGAAGGAGACCGGCGAAACCCCGGCCGCGTACGTCGAGGCGGCGCGGACGGAGGCGGCGCGGCGGCTGCTGGAGAGCACCGACGACCCGCTGGAGCGGGTCGCCGCCGCGGCCGGCCTGGGCTCGGTGGAGACCCTGCACCGCGTGTTCAGGCGGCGGCTGGCCACCACCCCGGCGGCCTACCGGCGGCGCTTCCGCACCGCCGCCTGATCTTTCCCCCTTGTGCCCCGGCCCGGCAGGGCCGGCGCCTCGTCCTGCCCTTTTCCCTCTGTGCAAGGAGACCAGTGATGACCGTTTCGACGACCCTGCGTGACGTGATCGGCCTGGACGGCGCGCTGCCGGCGCTCTCGGCGAGCACCCTGATCATGATCGATTTCCAGAACACCTATCGCACCGGCGTCATGGCGCTGCCGGACGCCGACCGCGCCCTGGACGCCGCCGCCCGCCTCCTGGACCGCGCCCGCGCCGCCGGCGCCCCGGTGGTGCACGTGGTCAACGACGGCGGCGAAGGCAGCCCGTACGACGTCCGGGCCGAGATCGGGCAGATCGACGCGCGCGTGGCGCCCCGGGACGGCGAGCCGGTCGTGGTGAAGAACTTCCCCAACTCCTTCCACGGCACCGACCTGCAGGAG
Organism: Microbispora sp. NPDC046933; assembly: GCF_040644635.1. Classification (NCBI taxonomy): domain Bacteria; kingdom Bacillati; phylum Actinomycetota; class Actinomycetes; order Streptosporangiales; family Streptosporangiaceae; genus Microbispora; species Microbispora sp. NPDC046933. The sequence continues at coordinate 296,287 of NZ_JBEYWW010000006.1, forward strand.
GTGCTGCGCGGCCTGGACGCCGGGCCGGACCTGGTGCTTGCGGGCTTCATGACCCACATGTGCGTCCAGTTCACCGCCCAGGGCGCGTTCAACCTCGGCTACCGGCCCACCGTCGTGGCCGAGGCGTGCGCGACCCGGCCGCTCGCGGGCCCGGACGGCGCGCCGATCCCGGCGCAGGCCCTGCACGCCGCCGCCCTGACCACGATCGGCGACCTGTTCGGCCCGGTCGCCGCCCGGGTGGCCGACCTGCCCGCCTGATCCCTGATGCTGTCTCCGGTGGGGGGTTCGTCCTGGTCGATCGACCACCTGCCGGAGACCTCGTTCGTTGTCTAGCCGGCCAGGGCGCGGTTGACGGCGGCGAGCACCGCCCGGGCGGAGGCCGTCACGGCGTCGGCGTCCTCGCCCGCCCCCCAGGCAGAGGTGTCGCCGACGTGGCACCGGGCGTAGGCGACGGCGCCGCCCTCCACCGGATGCCCGCCCTGCCAGAGCACCTCCACCGCGATCCCTGACGCCGCCAGCGCGGCGGTGAGGGCCGCCGCCGGCTCGGCGCCGCTCCCCCCGCTTTCGCGCTCCTCCCGCCGGACCAGGCAGTGGAAGCCGTCGCCGGCAGCCGTCCACGACGACAGCGTGACCGGCCCGTCCGCCGCCATGTACGCCGCGCGGAACAACTGGAGCAGTTCCTTCGGCGTGGCCTCCCGCCCGCTGCGGTCCGTCGCGTCCTGGACGATCCGGGAGAACTCGGCGCGCAGCGCCTTCGGCAGGTCGAGCCCGTGGTGCGCCTGGAGGAGGTGGGCGATGCCGCCCTTGCCCGACTGGCTGTTGACGCGGATGACCGCCTCGTACGTGCGGCCGACGTCGGCCGGGTCGATCGGCAGGTACGGCACCGACCACGGCGCCTCCCCCACCGGCACGCCCCGCTCGGCCGCCGCGCGCTCGTGGTGGGCGAGGCCCTTGCTGATCGCGTCCTGGTGGGTCCCGGAGAAGGCCGTGTAGACCAGGTCTCCTCCGTACGGGTGGCGTACGTGGACCGGCAGGCGGTTGCACTCCTCGACGGTCCGCCGGATGACGTCGATGTCGGAGAAGTCGACCATCGGGTCGACGCCCTGCGCGTACAGGTTGAGCGCGAGGGTGACGAGGTCGACGTTCCCGGTGCGCTCGCCGTTGCCGAACAGGCAGCCCTCGACGCGCTGCGCCCCGGCCAGTACGGCGAGCTCCGCGCAGGCCACCCCCGTGCCCCTGTCGTTGTGCGGGTGGACCGAGAGGATGACCGCGTCACGCCGTTCGAGGTGGCGGTGCATGTACTCGATCTGGTCGGCGTAGAGGTTCGGCGTGGCGATCTCGACGGTGGCGGGCAGGTTGTGGATCACCGGTCGGTCGGGCGAGGCGTCCCACAACCGGGTGAGGCCGTTGCAGACCTCCAGGACGAAGTCGGGTTCGGTGCAGTTGAACACCTCCGGGGAGAACTCGAACCGCACGGCCGTCCCCGGCGTCGCGTCGGCGAGCCGCGCGATGTGACCGGCGGCCTCCCGGATGAGCGCGTGCAGGCCGGCCCGGTCCTGCCCGAGGACGACATCGCGCCAGACCGGCGCGGTCGCGGTGTAGAGGTGCACCACCGCGCGCGGCATGCCCTGGATGGAGGCGAAGGTCTGCTCGATGAGGTCGCGGCGGGCCGCCGTGAACACCACAGGGGTCACGTCGTCCGGCACGGCGCCGCTTTCGGCGAGGTGGCGGACGAAGTCGAAGTCGGTCCGGCTCGACGACGGGTAGCCGACCTCGATCTCCTTGAACCCCATCGCGACGAGGAGGTCGAACATGCGGCGCTTGCGCGGCGTGTCCATCGGCTCGGCCAGCGCCTGGTTGCCGTCGCGCAGGTCGACGGGCACCCACAGCGGGGCACGCTCGATCCTGCGCCCCGGCCAGGCACGCGGCAACTCGGGGATCTCGACCCGCTCGTGCGCGGGCCTGTAGCGGTGGTACGGCATCGCGCTGCCCCGCTGGGGATTCCAGGCGGGAGCGTCGGCGGGCACCGGGCCGTCCGGGGTGCGAAGCGTGGGGAAGGGAGTGGGGACGGTTGTCACGACGGTGATCCTTCGGTCGGAGGGCGACCGGCGGCACGGCACCCCGCGGCGGGGTGCCGGTCATCGGATCAGGCCCCGCCGCGGCGGCCGAGAAGCAGGCCGAAGGACTCGTGCGGCGTCATGGCGGTTAGACTAGCCATCGACAACTCCTCAGACAACCTGAGAGGTGAATCGCGATGGCGCTCGGCGCGCTCCACCGCAGTCCCCTCGTCGACCAGGCCGTCGAGAGCCTGCGCGAGCAGATCACGGAGGGCCGCTGGCCTGTCGGCACCCGGCTGCCCGGCGAGACCACCCTGGCCACGACCCTGGGCGTGGGCCGTTCCACCGTCCGCGAGGCCCTGCGCGCGCTGGCCGGAGCCGGGCTGGTCCAGGCACGGCAGGGCGCCGGGGTCTTCGTCATCGCCACCAGGCCCGCCGAGGACTGGGCGGCCCGCCTGCGCCGCGCCGCCGTGGCCGACGTCTACGAGGTGCGCATGCTGGTCGAGGTCCAGGCCGCCCGGCTGGCGGCGGGGCGCCGTACGCCGGACGACGTGACGGCGCTGCACGCGGCGCTGGAGGCCCGGCGGGCCGCCGCGCGGGAGAGCGACGCCGCCTTCGTCGACGCCGACATCGCCCTGCACGCGGCCGTCGTCGCCGCCGCGCACAACCCGGTGCTGACCGACCTGTTCGCCGAGTTCGTCCCCCGGCTGCGGGAGGGTCTGGTCGCCCTGGTGGACCTGCTCGACCTGCGGGCGGGCGACCCGAACCCGGGAGACGACTCCCACGCGGCGTTCGTCGGCGCCGTCGAACGCGGTGACGCCGACGGCGCGGGCCGCGTGCTGCAGGAGGAACTGGAGCAGACCCTCGACCGCCTCCGCCGCGCCGGCTAGGGCTCGACGTCGGAGAAGAAGCCCGGGTCGAAGGTGATCTTCGCGAGCGCCTTCTGCCCGTCGGCGTTGGGATGGAAGTAGTCCCACGCGCTCACCTGCTTGAGGGTGAAGGGATAGGAGAAGACCGCTCCCCCGTCGTAGCGGCAGGCCGGGCCGTACCTCTCGCACGCCTGCCGGAGCTGCTCGTTGTAGTCCATCACCCGGTCGCGCACCCGGTCGCGCCTGGCCTCGTCCTTCTTCGCGGTGGACTTCGGGTTGGCCAGCATCGACTGGCAGATGTGGCCGATCGCCCAGAACGTGCGCGCCCAGCCGTTGTCTTTGCCCACCCGCCACAGGCGCTTGACGTCCGGAATGCTCGCCACGAAGACGCGCGCGCCGGTGGGCCGCAGCAGGTCGAAAGCCTCGTCGATGTTGCGCCGGAACGTTCCCACGGGGGTCATCTCCTTCTCGGAACCCACGCAGGCGTCCTGCGCGCCGATCAGGACGGTGACGTAGCCGGCCCCGGCCTGGACGGCCTGCCGTGCCTGCCCGGACAGGTCGGCGCTGGTCGACCCCGGGACGGCGAAGTTCAGGTTGTGCCCCTTGATCGCGCTCCCCAGGGCGAGCAGGCGCAGATAGTGGCTGTTCACCGACGGGAAGTCGCCCGCGGACCACGAGCGGGACGTGCAGGCGACGTACCAGCCGCAGGCGTTGAACCCCGCGCTGATCGAGTCGCCCAGCGCCGCCATCACGGCGGGCGTCGTACGGGCGTGGGCGCCGGTCGGCACGAGCAGGACGGTCGCGGCCAGGACCGGCGTGATCTTCTTGATCATGGGCACCTCCGGGAGATCAAAGGTAGGGATCGCGTGGAGGTGCGCTCTATCGCCACCAGGGAAGGCGAGCCTTCCATGACCAAGTTCCTATCGCGGCTTGACAGAGGGGTCCCGCCATCGCATGGGGGGCCTCTTGTCGAACATGTTCAGATCCTGCGTAGAGTGAGTCGGGTGACTGTCGCTCTTATCCGGCCCCTCGTGGTTCGCACGGTCGCGGTGAGCGACCCTGACGATCTGCTGGCGCGTCTGCCCGGCACCGCGCCGTACGCCTGGATCAGACAGGGTGAAGGACTCGTGGGCTGGGGGGAGGCGGCACGGGCCGCGGTGCCGCCCGGCCCCGGCCGGTTCGACTGGGCGCGCGGCTGGCTCTCCTCGCTGTTCGCCGGGGCGCTCATCGAGGACGAGGTCGGCGTGCCGGGCTCGGGACCGGTCGCCTTCGGCTCCTTCACCTTCGACGGCGACGCCCAGGGGAGCGTGCTGATCGTCCCCCGCGTGGTGCTCGCCCGCCGGGACGGCCGCGCCTGGCTCACCACGATCGGCGACAACGCCTTCGACCTCGTCACCCCGCCGACGGAGCCCGGCCGCATCCGGTACGGCGACGGCTCGCTGACCGCGCCCCAGTGGGAGCACCGGGTGGCGCGAGCCGTGGAGCGGATCAAAGACGGCATGCTGGACAAGGTCGTGCTCGCCCGCGATCTGACGGCCGTCGCCGAGCGGGACATCGACCCCCGCGTGCTGCTGACACGATTGGCCGCGCGCTACCCCGAGTGCTACACGTTCTCGGTGGACGGGCTGGTCGGCGCGACGCCGGAACTGCTGGTCCGGCACGTCGGCCAGGAGGTGGAGTCGCTGGTCCTCGCCGGCACGACGCCGCGCGGCGCCTACCCCGCCGAGGACGCCGCCCGCGGCGCGGCACTGTACGCCTCCCCGAAGGACCGCCACGAGCACGCCTGCGCGGTCGCCTCGGTTCGCGAGGCCCTCGCTCCCCTCTGCTCGGCGCTCGACGTGCCGGACCGCCCCGAGTTGCTGGTGCTGCCGAACGTCCAGCACCTGGCCAGCCGGGTCACCGGGCGGCTGTCCGACGGCGCGTCGGTGCTCGACGTGGTGGCCGCCATGCACCCCACGGCGGCCGTCGGCGGGACGCCCACCGGCGCCGCGCTCGGCGTCATCCGCGAGCTGGAGGGCATGGACCGCGCGGGCTACTCCGGGCCGGTCGGCTGGATCGACTCGCGCGGCGACGGCGAGTGGGGCATCGCGCTGCGCTGCGCGTACGTCTCGGGCAGGCGCGCCCGGCTGTTCGCCGGCTGCGGCATCATGGCCGGGTCGGACCCCGCCGCCGAGCTCGCCGAGGCGCAGGCCAAGCTCCGCGTGATGCAGTACGCCCTGGAGGGGTGACGGGCGTCTCCCCGTGTCAGCGGGCGAGGTGAACGGTGCCGCCGAGCGCGGTCTCGGCCCGCCCGGCGGTGGCCGCCGCGATCCATTCCTCGAAGACGGGCAGCCGGTCCTCGGCCACGGCCACCTCGAAGGCGACCCGCGCGCCGTAGTCGACGCTGTAGTCGACACCGCGTAGCACGTACGGCGAGGCACGCAGGTCGCTTTCCAGCCTTCCGGCCAGCGCGTGGCCGACCGACACGGTCACGACCGCCGCGGGGACCATCTCGACCACCTCCGCCCGGTCGAGCGTCTCGCCCACCGCACCGCCGTACGCCCGGGCGAGCCCGCCCGCGCCCAGCAGCACCCCGCCGAAGTAGCGGGTGACGACGGCGACAACGTCGGCGAAGCCGCGCCGGGTGAGCATCTCCAGCATCGGCGTGCCGGCCGTGCCGCCCGGCTCCCCGTCGTCGTCCGCCCTGCGCACGCCTTCGCCGACGACGTACGCCGAGCAGTTGTGGGTCGCGTCGGCGTAGAGCCGCCTGCGCTCGGCCACGAACTCCCGCGCGGCCTCCTCCGTGGCCGCCGGAGCGAGCGCGCAGATGAAGCGCGAACGGCGGATCTCGATTTCGTGCTCGACGATGTCGCTGATCGTCCGGTACGGCGCTGCCACGAGGTCAGCCTATTGTCAGCTTGTTCAGCGGCCCGCCTTTACATAGTAAGGTGAGGCCGTTGGACGGATGGACGAAGGTCCAGCCGTTCTTTGGTGAGACCGGACGAATTGCCCCACTCCCTCCCTGCCGTACCGTCAGCGGCGTGCCAGTCGAACTTCACCCCGGCCTCCATCACCGCGCGGTCGTCGCGGACACGCACAACGACCTGCTGATGGCGGTCGCCGAACGTCCGCCGGCCCGGTGGGCGGGGTTCTTCCGCGAACGGTGGCTGCCCCAGTTGCGGGGCGGCGGAGTGGATCTCCAGGTGCTGCCGGTCTTCGTGGACGACCGCTACCGGCCGGAGGGCGCGCTGCGCCAGACCCTGCGCATGATCGAGTGCGCGCACACGCTGGCCGAGGGCAACGCGGACGCCGTACGGCTGTGCCTGGACGGCGCGCAGGTCGACCGGGCGCTCGACGACGGCCTGATCGCCCTGGTCCTGGCGCTGGAGAGCATGCCCGGCCTGGACTCCTCGGTCGAACTGCTGCCCACCCTGCACCGGCTCGGCGTACGGGTCGGCTCGATCGCCCACTGGGGGCGCACGCCGCTGGCGGACGGCAGCGGCGAGGACGCCACCGGCGGCAGGCTCACCCACGCGGGGGTAGCGGCCGTACGGGAGATGGAGCGACTCGGCATGATCTTCGACATCTCCCACCTGGGCGCGCGCGGGGTCGAGCACGTGCTGGAACTGGCCACCCGCCCGGTGATGGCGACCCACTCCTCCGCCCGCGCCCTGCGCGACCACCACCGCAACCTCACCGACGACCAGATTCGCGGCGTCGCCGCCACCGGCGGGGTCGTCTGCGTCAACTTCTTCCCCGTCTTCCTGGCGGAGGACCCCGCCGACCACACGCTGGACCGGCTGGTGGACCACATCGAGCACGTCGCGGGAGTCGCCGGGATCGACCACGTGGGACTGGGGCCCGACTTCGTCCGCGAGGTGCTGCACGACGTCACTCCCCCGTGCTGTGAGGACTTCGGCTTCGACGGGATCGACCCCGGCGCCGCCCTGCCCGGCCTGGACGGGCCACGCGGGCTGCCCCTGGTCACCGAGGCCCTGCTGCGGCGGGGCCTGTCCGACGACGAGATCGTGAAGATCCTCGGCGGCAACGTCCGGCGACTGTTCCGCGCCGAACTGGGCAGGCCGCTGTGACCGCCGCGGATATCGCCGCGATGCTCGCGGACCTGGAGGAGCTGGCCTGCTGCGAGTCGTTCTCCGCCGACCACGAGGCGGTGGCCCGCAGCGCCGCCGTGGTCGCCGGCCAGGGACGCCGCCTGCTCGGCGTGCCTCCCGAGACGATCGTGATCGACGGGGTGACGCACCTGCGGTGGAGCTTCGGCGAGCCGCGCGTGCTGCTGCTCGGTCACCACGACACGGTCTGGCCGATCGGCTCCCTGCGCACGCGGCCGTGGTCGGTCAGCGGCGGGATCGCGCGGGGGCCCGGGGTGTTCGACATGAAGGCCGGGCTGGTGCAGATGTTCCACGCCCTGGCCGCGCTCCCCTCCCCGGACGGCGTGTGCGTGCTGGTCACCGGTGACGAGGAGGTCGGGTCGCCGTCCTCCCGCGCCCTGGTCGAGGAGTCGGCGCGTGGCTGCGCCGCCGCCTTCGTGCTGGAGGCGAGCGCCGAGGGCGGCGCGCTGAAGACCGCGCGCAAGGGCATCTCGGCGTACGAGATCGTGGTGCGCGGCCGGGCCGCCCACGCGGGCCTCGACCCCGGCAAGGGGGCCAACGCCGGAGTCGAGCTCGCCCACCAGATCCTCGCCGTCGCCGCGATCGCGGCCGCGGACGGCCCGGACGGGCCCCTGGACGGGGCCACGGTCACGCCGACGCTGCTGTCCGGCGGCACCACCATGAACACCGTGCCCGCGCTGGCCCGGCTGGCCGTGGACGTCCGTGTGCCGACCGTCGCGGCCCAGCTCCACGTGGACGCGCTGATGCGGGCGCTGTCGCCCCGGACGCCCGGAACCCGCCTGGAGGTTCTCGGCGGCCCGAACCGCCCACCGCTCGAACCGGCCGCGTCGGCCGGCCTGTTCGCGCTCGCCCAGCGGATCGCCGCGGGCCTCGGGCTCGCTCCCCTGTCGGGCGCCGCCGTCGGGGGCGCATCGGACGGCAACCTCACCGCCGGCGCCGGCTGCCCCACCCTCGACGGGCTCGGCGCGGTCGGCGGCGGCGCGCACGCCGACGACGAGCACGTGGTCGTGGCCGAGATGCCGGGCCGCGCCGCGCTGCTGACCGGCCTGGTCGAGGCGGTGCGCGGATGAGCGGTCTCGGTGACCTGCGTCTGCGTGAACTCCACACCATCGAGGAGTTCGAGGACGTCTGCCGCCTGTTCGGCGGCATCTGGCGGCCGGATCCGGGAGCCGCGCCGGTCACGGTGGAGATGCTGCGGGCGCTCTCGCACGCCGGGAACTACGTCGCGGGGGCCTACCGGCACGACCGGCTGGTCGGCGCGTCGGTCGGGTTCGTCGCGGCCCCGCCGCGGCGGGCGCTGCACTCCCACATCACCGGGACTCTCGCCGGGCGGGGCGTCGGCTTCGCGCTGAAGCTGCACCAGCGGGAGTGGGCGCTCGACCGCGGCCTGGAGACCATCACCTGGACGTACGACCCGCTGGTCCGCCGCAACGCCCACTTCAACCTCGCCAAGCTCGGCGCCTGGCCCGAGGAGTACCTGCCGGCGTTCTACGGCACCATGGGCGACGCGATCAACGCGGGGGACGAGAGCGACCGGGTGCTCGCCGTCTGGCGCCTGACCTCGCCGCACGTGCTCGCCGCCGTACGGCGTGAACCGTCCCCGGTGGAGATCCCGCCGGACGCGGTCACGGGGCTGGGCGACGACGGCGGCCGGCCCGTGCGAGGCCGCACCGACGCCGCGACGGTGCTGGTCGCCGTGCCCGGGGACATCGAGACCCTGCGAGTGACGGATCCGGCCGCGGCCCGGTCCTGGCGGCTGGCCCTGCGTGAGGTGCTCGGCGACCTGCTACGCGACGGGGCTCGGGTCACCGGATTCCACGACAGGTCCTGCTATGTCGTCCGCCGGGACGCCCGCGACGAAGGGAGAGGCGGCGACGGCCGCGCAACGCTATGAAGACCAGCGAGATGAAGACCAGCGGCATGAAGATCACCGGGATCGAGTTGCGGCGGATCGCGATGCCGCTGGTCGCGCCCTTCCGCACGTCCTTCGGCACCGAGACACGGCGTGACGTGCTGCTGCTGCGCGTCGTCACGCCCGACGCCGAGGGCTGGGGCGAGTGCGTGGCGATGTCCCAGCCCCTTTACTCCTCGGAGTACGCCGAAGGCGCGGCCGACGTGCTGCGCCGATTCCTGATCCCCGCCCTGCCCTCGCGTCCCGGCCCGTACGCCGTCAACGAGGCGCTGCACCCGATCAAGGGGCACCGCATGGCCAAGGCGGCGCTGGAGACCGCCGTGCTGGACGCCCACCTGCGCGGAACCGGGCAGTCGCTCGCCGCCTTCCTCGGCGCCACAAAGGGCAGGGTGCCGGCCGGGGTCTCGGTCGGCATCATGAACTCCGTCCCCGAACTACTCGACGCCGTCGCCGGCTACCTGGACGAGGGGTACGTCCGCGTCAAGCTCAAGATCCAGCCCGGCTGGGATCTGGAGCCCGTACGCGCCGTGCGCGAACGCTTCGGGCCCGAGCTGCCGCTGCAAGTCGACGCGAACGCCGCCTACACCCTCACCGACGCCCCGCACCTGGCGCGGCTGGACGAGTTCGGCCTGCTGCTCATCGAGCAGCCGCTGGCCGACGACGACATGGTCCAGCACGCCCGGCTGGCCGCCTCGATCAACACCCCTGTGTGCCTGGACGAGTCGATCGAGTCCGCCGCACACGCGGCGGCGGCCATCTCCCTCGGCGCCTGCTCGGTCGTCAACATCAAGCCCGGACGGGTCGGCGGCTACCTCGAAGCCCGGCGCATCCACGACCTGTGCCGCGCCCACGGCGTCGCGGTCTGGTGCGGCGGCATGCTGGAGACCGGCATCGGCCGCGCCGCCAACGTCGCACTGGCCGCGTTGCCCGGCTTCACCCTGCCCGGCGACACCTCCGGCTCCCGCCGCTACTACAGCACCGACATCACACCGCCCTTCGAGCTTGAGGACGGGCATCTGACGGTGCCCACGGGCCCGGGCATCGGGGTCGACCCGATCCCGTCGCTGCTGGACGAGGTCACCGTCGCCACCGAGTGGATTCCGCTCTGACGTTCGTCCACGGTATGGTCGCAGGCCGCGACGCAGCCGACGCGAGTCCGCCGCCCGGCTCCTGCGGGCTCGGCGGAACCGAGGCGGCGGCCCGCGGCCGGGCTCGCGCCGGCCCTCTGCGGTGGCCCTCTGTGGTGGCGCGGCCCTGCGCGTTTCCGGACGTTTCATGGCTGTCGCGTTCATGGATGTCGCGTTGATCGCTGTTGCGTTCATGGCTGTCGCGGCTGTCATTCCCGCAGCCTCCGGGCTCCTGGGGGTCGGTGGTAGGTGAAGGCCCAGCGGTCGGTGCCTTCCTTGCGGCGGGTGTAGCGGTCGGGGTGGCGGTAGCGGTCGCGGTTGTGGAACTGGCAGGCCGGGCCGAGCAGTTTCAGGTCGGTCAGGCCGCCGCTGCTCCAGTTGTCGGCGTGGTCGATCTGGCACATCGTGGCGGGCAGCGGGCAGCCGTCGATCCAGCAGGTGGCGTAGCGGGCGAAGATCGCCCGTCGTTGGGCCGGGGTGGCCAGGCGGACCTTGCGGCCCATGTCCAGCACCTGCCCGTCGGCGTCCATGACCAGGCGCACCAGGGCGCTGGTGCGGGCAAGGCGGTGCACGCCGGAGACCGGCAGCACCTGCCCGGTCGCCAGCAACAACCCCGGCGCCGTCCCCAGCAGCGCCCCCGGCAGCGCCCCCGCCAGCCCCAGGAGCGCCTCCCGTGCCGTCCCCGCTGCCGTCCCCGCTACCGATCCCGGTGACGCTCCCTGTGCCGTCCCCAGTGGCGATTTCGGTGGCCATCCCCGTGACACTCCCTGTGGCGTCCCTGGTGGCGTCCGTGGCGGCGACTGTCCACAGCGCACGTCGCCGTGGTTCCCAGGCGTGTCCTGCGCATGCCGGCAGTCCCCCGCAGGCCGGTGCCCGGCGTGGGTGTGACGCACAGCGGCGTCCTCGGGAGGAGGATCCGGCTGCACTGCATGCGGAAGCGCTGCCTGCGGACGCGCGCCATCGCCGCCGGAAAACTCGTCGGCCGTCTGGGCAGGACACCCAGGGCCGGCGCCTTCCGCCTCACCAGCGACGCTGTCCTCCACCTCGGCAAAGGCGCCGTCGTCCCCCATCGCGGGGGCCCGGTTCTGCCCCTCGGCACGGGCGCAGTCCTCGCCCTTGACGCGTGCGAGGTCGCCGCCCTCGACCGAGGCGGTGCTCACGGCGTCGCGCGGCCCGTGCCCACCGGCCCGCTGCTGACCGGCCCCGCAGCCGCCGGCCTCCTCACCGCACAGGCCGGTGGCAGCAAGGCCGGCACTCTCGGCAGCGGCGTCCACAGCCGCACCGGCCCCGGCCTCTGCACCGGCATCGCCCGGGTCGTCGGCGCTTCCCGTGTCGCGGGGGTCGCAGTCGCCAGTGTCGCGCGGGTCGTGAGGGGCGCTGGTGTCGGTGTCGCTGGTGTCGTCGGTGTGGGTGCTGTCGGTGGGGGTGGCGTCCTCGGGGTCGGCGGGGAGGGATTCGGCGTTGACCAGGACCAGAAGCTCGGTGGCGATTTTCTGCTCCAGCAGCGCGATCAGCGCGTCGGCCTGGCGGACCTGCAACGAACGGTCATCGCCCTCGGCCTTGGGTTTGGCGTAGGCGTCCAACAGGGCACGCAGCCGGGCGGCCGCCTCGCGGGGCAGGTAGAACTCCCCCTCCAGCCCGCCCCC